>CAVGMG010000064.1:0-8030 GCA_963630185.1 Alistipes onderdonkii
GGACGGCGACTACGTCGTCCTCAAGTTCGCGCGCTGGGCGTTCGAGAAGTTCCGCAACGTCGAGGACCGCCTCGGCACGCAGATGAAGGCCGTCGGCGAGGTGATGTCCATCGGCAAGACCTACAAGGAGACGTTCCAGAAGGCGATCCGCGCGCTCGAGCGCGGCCGCGCCGGGCTCGGCTTCGTCAAGGACTTCCACGACCTCTCGCTCGACGAGCTCCTGAAGCTCCTCTCCGTGCCGAACTCCGAGCGGCACTTCCAGATGTACGAGGCCCTGCGCAAGGGCGCGACGGACGACCAGGTCTTCGCCCGCACCGGCGTGAAGGCCTACTTCGTGCAGCAGATGCGCGAGCTCGTCGAGGAGGAGGAGGAGATCCTCCGCCACCGGGGAGGCTTCCTGCCGAACGACCTGCTCGTCCAGGCGAAGAGGGACGGCTTCTCGGACAAGTACCTCTCGCAGCTTCTCGGCGTCGCCGAGAAGGACGTCCGCGCCCAGCGCAAGGGCATCGGCTGCGTCGAGAAGTGGTTCGCCGTGCCGGTCTCCGGCGTCGAGGGCCAGGCGTATTACTATTCGACGTATAACTGGACGGAGGGCGACGGCGGCAAGGCGACGCACCCCGCCTTCGGCGAGGCGAAGGTTTCCGACAACCCGAAGAAGGTGATGATCCTCGGCGGCGGGCCGAACCGCATCGGCCAGGGCATCGAGTTCGACTACTGCTGCTGCCACGCCGCGATGGCGATGCGCAGGATGGGCTACGAGACGATCATCGTCAACTGCAACCCGGAGACGGTCTCGACGGACTACGACACGTCCGACAAGCTCTACTTCGAGCCGGTCACGGTCGAGGACGTGCTGCAGATCTACGAGGCGGAGCGTCCGATGGGCGTGATCGTGCAGTTCGGCGGCCAGACGCCGCTCAATATCGCGCGCGGCCTCGAGGAGGCCGGCTGCCGGATCCTCGGCACGGGCGTCGACTCGATCGACAAGGCCGAGGACCGCGACCTCTTCCACTCCATCATGGACCGCCTCGGCGTCCCGATGCCGGAGTCGATGATGGCGAGCGACATCGACGGGGCCCTCGCGTGCGCCGCGAAGCTCGGCTACCCGCTCATCATCCGCCCGTCGTTCGTCCTCGGCGGCCGCGGCATGGAGGTCATCTACGACGAGCGGCTGCTGCGCGAGTACGTCGCGAAGGCCGTCGGCGTCACGCCCGACCGCCCGCTCTACCTCGACCGCTTCCTCTGCCACGCGATGGAGTGCGAGGCGGACGCGCTCTCCGACGGGCGCGAGATCTTCATCCCGGCGATCATGCAGCACATCGAATACGCGGGCGTCCACTCGGGCGACTCGGCGTGCGTCCTGCCGCCGGAGGGCATCTCGCCGCGCAACCAGGCGACGATCCTCGACTACACGCGGCGCATCGCCTCGGCGCTCAAGGTCGTCGGCCTCATGAACATGCAGTTCGCCATCGAGTTCACGAAGGAAGACCCGGAGGGCAAGGTCTACGTGATCGAGGCGAACCCCCGCGCGTCGCGCACCGTGCCGCTCGTCTCGAAGGTGGGCGGCGTGCAGATGGCCTCCCTCGCGACGGAGCTCATGATGGGCAAGGCCGTCGCCGACCTGGGCGTGGAGCAGGCGCGTCACCGCATTCCCTACTTCGGCGTCAAGGAGGCGGTGCTCCCGTTCGACAAGTTCCCGGAGGTCGACCCCGTCCTCGGGCCGGAGATGCGCTCGACGGGCGAAGTCCTGGGCCTTGCGGACACGTTCGGGCTTGCCTACTTCAAGTCGCAGGAGGCGGCGCTCTGGCCGCTCCCGACGGAGCCGGGCCCCGTTCTCGTCTCGCTCTCGGAGAAGGCGGACGAGGCGGCGGACGCGGTGCGGCGCCTCGCCGACCTCGGCTTCTCTGTCGTGGCGACGGCGGGCACGGCGGCGTGGCTGCGCGCGCGCGGCCTCGACTGCCGCGAGATCGCGAAGATCGGCGAGGGGCGCCCCGACGTCCTCGACGCGATCAAGAACCGCGACGTCGCGCTCGTCATCAACACGCCGTCCGGGCGTCGCGACGCGCGGGCGGACGACTCGCGCATCCGCCAGGCCTCGATCAAATACAAGGTCCCCTACCTGACGACGCTCGCGGCCGTCCGCGCGGCGGCGGAGGGCATCGCGGCGGCGATGCACGGCAAGGGCGACGTGCGCTCGCTCCAGAGCTACCACGCCTCCATCGGTTTGTAAAGATGGCGCGGGCGTGGAGCATCCTGCCGGACGAGTGGAAGGGCCTTCTTCTTGAGAAGGGCCTTCGCCCCTTTCGCGCCGAGCAGATCCTCCACGCGCTCTACCGCGACTACATCACGTCGTGGGACGAGGCGACGACGCTGCCGCTCGACCTTCGCGAGACGCTGAAGAGGGAAGCGCCCCTGACGGAGACGACGCTTCTCGACGTCGCCGAGTCGCCCGACGGCACGAAGAAGCTTCTCGTCAAGTTCGCGGACGGAGAGGCCGTCGAGACCGTCCTCATCCCGGCGCGGGGGCGGCTGACGCAGTGCATCTCGACGCAGGTCGGCTGCGCCATGGGCTGCGCCTTCTGCGCGTCGGGCTCCCAGGGCCTCGTGCGGTCGCTTGCCGCCGACGAGATCGTCGCCGAGTTCCTCCTGGCGCGGACGTTCGGCACGGTCACGAACCTCGTCGTCATGGGCATGGGCGAGCCGTTCGCCAACTACGACGAGACGATCCGCGCCCTGAAGCTGATCAACGCGGGCAAGGGCCCGAACCTCGGGGCGCGGCATATCACGCTTTCGACGTGCGGCGTCGTGCCGGGGTTCCGCCGCCTTGCCGCCGAGGGCATCCAGTTCGAGCTCTCCGTCTCGCTCCACGCGCCGAACGACGAGCTCCGCTCCGAACTCATGCCCGTCAACCGCCGCTGGCCGCTCGACGAGCTTCTCAAGGCGTGCGCCGACTACACGAAGGCCACGAAGCGGATCATCACCTTCGAGTATACGATGATTCGCGGCGTCAACGACTCCCGCGCGTGCGCGGAGGAGCTCGTCCGCCTCGTGAGGCGCGTCCCCGGCGCGAAGGTGAACCTCATCCCCCTCTCGCCCGTCTCGCACCGCCCCGACTTCAAGACGCCCGACGAGCGCACGCTTCTCGCGTTTCTCGACGTGCTGATGAAGGGCAGGGTCCAGACGATGCTCCGCCGGTCGCGCGGCCGCGAGACGAGCGCCGCGTGCGGGCAGCTTCGCCTGCACCGCCAAGGCCATGGTTAAGTCGGGCCTGACGAAGGACGAGCTGATCGCCTGGGGCGGCGTCGAGGTCTTCAACCAGGCTTTCGCGCTCTGCAACTCCGGCGACGTCAAGGACGTCGTCTACGACGACGACGCGCTCACGGTCTCCGGCAAGATCGTCCAGCCGAGCGGCTGGGAGATGCCCGTCTCGTTCAAGCTCCTGCCGGAGGGCCGCATCCGCTCGCTCTGCCCGTGTGCGCAGAACCAGAACTTCGGCCGCATCTGCCCGCACGTCGTCGCCGTCGGCATCGCGCTGTGGGTCCTCGAAATGGATCTCCCCGAGAGCGCGCCGCCGAAGAAGAAGGCCGCCGCATCGGAGGACGCGCCGCCCGACGCCGCGCCCCGCGAGACGTTCATCGAGATCCCGACGAAGCCGAGGATCTTCGCGACGGTCTCCGGCTCGCGCGCGTCGCTGTCCGTCGAAGTCCGCGCCCGCTACGGCGCGGTCGAGTTCCCGGCCTGCTCCGTCCAGAGCGCGCGCACGGTCTACCTCGAAGACGAGGACGACCCGCTCGTCCGGCGCGTGCGCTCCGTCGCGGCGGAACGCGCGGCCGTCGGGTCGCTCGCCGCCTGGGGGTTCGAGCCGGGCTACAGGCAGGGCGACCTCAAATACTACCTGACCGACCCCCAGCGCGTCCTGACCTTTCTGGGCGCGGGGCTTCCCGAGTTCCGCCGCCAGGGCTGGCGCATCGCGCTCTCGCCGCATCTCGAAGAGTGCGTCGGCGACCTGCCGTCCGTCGTGCCGATCGTGACGATCAAGGACGCGCCCGGCGGCGCGTTCGACGTCCACTACACGTTCGAGGCCGCCGGGGAGACGCTCTCGCCCCTGGAGGTGCAGGCCGCGCTCAACCGGGGCGACGGCTACCTCCTGCGCGAGGGGCGCGTCATCCTGCTCGACCGCGCGGGCGTCGAGGCGCTGCACGACGTCTTCAGCGACTGTGCGCCGTCGCAGAACGGGGCGGAGCGCGGCTGGTTCCGCGTCAAATACGCCTACGCGCCGTATGTGAAGAGCTCGCTCGCCCTCGTCGACTGCGAAGTCCATGCGCACCGGGCGAAGTTCTGGCGCACGATGACGCGCCACCAGAACAGCCAGGCGCACTTCGAGAGCGTGCCGCTCGGCGGGCTGGAGCGCGTCCTGCGCCCCTACCAGAAGCAGGGCGTCTACTGGATGCGGTTTCTGGAGAACGCGGGCCTGTCGGGCCTTCTCGCCGACGAGATGGGCCTCGGCAAGACGCTTCAGACGCTCGCGTGGCTGACGCTCTCGCGGGCGGACGCGCGGGCGCACGACGCGCAGGGGCGCAACCTGCCGGCGCTCATCGTCGCGCCGACGTCGCTCGTCCGCAACTGGGAGGCGGAGGCGAGGAAGTGGACGCCGCAGCTGAAGACGCTCGTCGTCTCGGGCCCGCAGCGCGCGGCGGACTTCGCGAAGATCCCGTCGGCGGATCTCGTCATCACGTCGTATGCGCTCGTCTCGCGCGACCTGGAGGAGGCGTATCTCGGAACCGTGTTCTCCGCCGTCGTCCTGGACGAGGCGCAGCACATCAAGAACCGCCAGACGCGCAACGCGCAGTCGGTCAAGGCGATCCACGCCGTCCAGCATCTCGTCCTCACGGGAACGCCCGTCGAGAACTCCGTCGCGGACGTCTGGTCGATCTTCGACTTCCTGATGCCGGGGTACTTGGGCGACTACGAGACGTTCAAGCTGAACTTCGAGGACCCGATCGCGGACGGCGACGGCGCGGATCGCGTCCTGGAGCGGCTCAAGCGCAAGATCTCGCCCTTCATCCTGCGGCGCCTCAAGAAGACGGTCGCGCAGGACCTCCCCGAGAAGATCATCAAGGTCTCCTACTGCCCGATGTCCGAGGAGGCCGAGCGCGAATACGCGAAGGCGCTGGGGCAGGCCCGCTCGCGGGCGGGCGAGCTCATCCGCGAGAAGGGCTTCCAGAAGTCGAGGTTCGAGCTTTTGAGCGTCCTGATGAAGCTGCGCCAGATCGCGTCCCGCGCCAAGGTGGACGCCTTCATGGATCAGCTCGGCCAGGCCGTCGAGGAGGGGCACCGCGTGCTCGTCTTCTCGCAGTTCGTCAAGATGCTGACGCTTCTGAGGAAGCGCCTGGAGGCGGCGGGGCTTTCGTATTGCTACCTGGACGGGTCGACGAAGGATCGCCTCGGGGTCTGCGAGCGGTTCAACCGCTCCAAGGACGTCCCCGTCTTCCTCATCTCGCTGATGGCGGGCGGCACGGGGCTCAACCTGACGGGGGCCGACATGGTCATGCACTACGACCCGTGGTGGAACCCGGCCGTCGAAGACCAGGCGACGGATCGCGCGCACCGCATCGGGCAGACGAAGAGCGTCTACGTGGTCAAGATGATCGCGTCGGCGACGGTCGAGGAGAAGGTGCTGGCGCTGCAGCGGCGCAAGCAGGCCGTCATCTCGGCGACGGTCGGCACGACGGACGCGGAAGTCATGGAAAAGCTCTCCGCCGCCGACTTCAACGACCTCCTCTCGTAGGCCGAAAGAGCGATAATGAACGTAAATGAAGCGCAATATCGTGAAAGTCATCCGGATGTGGACACATTACGAGTGATGCCATTCCGTGTCCTGTGACTGCACCGAGCCCCCCGGAGACCTTCGTGCAGGGGATTTTTATGGTATAATCTCCCACTTGTCCTCTAATAAGGAAAAAAGGGAATCGAAAGATGAAGAAGATCATGAGCCTCGGGTGTGCGCTGGCGGCGGGCGTCCTGGCCGCCGCGTCGGCGCAGGCCGCGCGGACGAGCCTGTTCAACGGGAAAGACCTGTCGGGCTGGACCGCCGTCCTCGACTACGACGTGACGGGCGGCTACTCGGCGAGCGAGCCGACCTGGTTTGCGAAGGACGGCTCGATCTTCACGACGGGTACGCCGTTCGGCTACCTCCGGACGAAGCGCGGCGACTACGGCGACTTCCTCCTGCACGTCGAATACCGCTGGTGGCGCGAGACGAAGGCGCCGAACTCCGGCGTCTTCGTGCGCCTCGCCCAAGAGCGCGGCACGTTCATTCCGACGTGCGCCGAGAACCAGCTCTGCCGGGGCGCGGCAGGCGACGTGCTGGGGCTCGGCGGCCTCGGCTTCGACGGCTTCGCGCCGCGCTCCCCCTTCGACCCGTCCGAGCCCCTCTCCGGCGTCACGAAGTCGCCGCGCCAGGGCCCGGACGCCGAGCGGCCCTTCGGTGCATGGAACGTCATCGAAGTCGAGCTCAAGGGCGACACGCTCGTCACCCGCGTCAACGGCGTCGAGCTGAACCGCCTGACGGGCCTTTCCGTCGCGCGGGGCGCGATCGCGCTCCAGTCCGAGGGCGGCGCCGCCGAGTTCCGCAACGTCTGGATCGACGAGCGGCCCTGACGCGCGGGCGATGGCGAAGGACATTCCGTGACGAGCGACGAGATCCACGAGGAGGAGCGGCTGGCGGCCGTGTGTCTCCTGAGCATGGTCGGCGGCTTCACCGACGCCTACTCCTTCGTCTGCCGGGGGCACGTCTTCGCGAACGCCGTGACGGGGAACATGGTCATGCTCGGCATGCGCCTCGCGGAGGGCGCCTGGGCCGCGTGCGGAGGCTACCTCTTCGCCATCCTCCTCTACGGCTGCGGCATCTTCACGGCCGACGCCATCCACTCCAGGCTGGGCGGCCGCCGGGCGTTCGACTGGCACCAGGCCGTCCTCGTCGTCGAGATCGCCCTCCTCGCGCTCGTCGCCTTCGTGCCGTGCGGACGCGCCGACATCGCCGTGAACGCGACGATCTCGTTCGTCTGCGCCCTGCAGGTCCAGACGTTCCGCCGCGTGCGAGGCCTCCCGTTCGCCTCCACGATGTGCACGGGCAACCTGCGCAGCGGCGCCGACGCGCTCTTCAACGGCCTGAAGGGCGCCGACCCCGAGGGCTTCAGCAAGGCGCGGCACTACTTCTTCGTCATCGTGCTGTTCGTCGCGGGCGCGATCCTCGGCGCGATCCTCTTCTCGTCGTGCGGGCCCAAGGCGTTCGTCCTCGCGCCGCTCGCGCTCCTCTGCGTGCTGGGCCTTCTCGGATGGAAGGGCCGCCGGGCGAGACGGTGGCGGCGCCTCGCGAGACGCCGCATTTATGGTATAATGCGCAGTATCTCCCATAGGTGACAAGATGAAAGTTTGCAAATTCGGCGGCAGCTCCCTGGCGGACGCGACGCAGCTCAACAAAGTCCTCGACATCGTCCTGGCGGACCCCGCCCGGCGCATCGTCGTCGTGTCGGCGCCGGGCAAGCGCTTCGACGGCGACACGAAAGTGACCGACCTCCTGATCGAGCTGGCGGACGTCGCCCGGCGCGGCGAGAACGCGGACCGGCAGGTCGGCGCCGTCGTCGAGCGCTACGCCGAGATGGCGCAGTCCCTCCGCCTGGGGGACGAGATCGTCCGCGAGATCCAGCGCGACGTCCGCGCACGGCTCGCGCAGGTCGGCGACCTCAAGGAAGAGGAGTTCATGGACTTGATGAAGGCCGCCGGCGAGGACAACAACGCGAAGCTCGTCGCCGTCGCCTTCTCGGCGCGCGGGCAAAAGGCGCGCTACGCCAGCCCGAAGGAGACGGGCATGATCCTGACGGGCGCGTTCGGCGACGCCCAGCTCGACCCCGAGAGCTACGAGCACCTGGCGCGGGCGTTCTCGAACTTCGAGGGGATCGTCGTCTACCCCGGGTTCTTCGGCTACACGCGCGAAGGCAAGGTCGCGACGTTCCCGCGCGGCGGGAGCG
>CAVGMG010000065.1:0-7954 GCA_963630185.1 Alistipes onderdonkii
TCTTCGGCGTCGCCGCGAAGAGGGCCTTGGCCTTCGCCCCCCACTTCGCCGCCAGCGCCGCCGCGTCCGCGTTCGCGCCGTCCGGCACGAACGCCTTGCGGCCGCCGCCCCTCGGCCTGTCCGGGTCGTGCACCCAGAGCGACTGGCTTCCGTTCGCTTCCGTCTGGAAGTTCAGCTCGACCTCGCCGACCGCCTTGAGGTTGCCGAAGGGCGTCCCGTCCGCGCCCGCGCCCTGGAACCAGAAGAAGTCGCCGAACGTCTGGGGGTCCCAGCCCTTCGCCCACTCCTTCAGCCCGGCGATCGTCGCCTCGTTGAAGCCGCCGTCCCTGCTCGTGAGCCAGTGCCGCTTCTTCGCCTCCCATTCGTAGCCGTTGTCCTTGACCTTCCACGCGCCCGTCTCCGGGTCCTTCACCGCGAAGTTCACGTCGAGGATGAGCCGCCCGTCCTTCTCGAAGCAGCTCGCCGTCGTGGGCCTCCCGACGTACGTCCCGTCCGGGACGCCGTAGGTGAAAGGCCTTGTCGCATCGTATGCCATGTGTCTTGTCTCCTTTTTGGGTTTGTCTGTTTCAGTGGATGATCTGCGTCCAGTCGAAGACGGCGTCGGCGGGCACCTCGATCGCCATGCCCTGCGCCGTGCGGCTCTTCGCCATCATGCTGGCGACGCCGCCCGTGTAGAGCGTCCGCGTCATGCCGCCCCTGGCCTTCCCCTTCTCCACGGTGATGTCCGAGGAGAGGAACAGGAGGTGGTCGACCGTCTGCTGGAACTTGTCGCGGCCCGGCGCCTTGCCGCGCTCCCCCTGCACGAGGTGCGGCTGGTGCTGGATGAAGTCGCCGCCGTCCGGGTTCGCCATGCGGATGACGTTGTCGTGGCATATCGCGCACACGTTCGCGCCGCCGTCCAGCAGCGCGTCCACGAGCGGGTAGACCGCGACGAACCTGTCGTACACGAGCTGCGCCCCCTTGCCGTACATCCACTGCTCCAGCGACTTGCGGATCGTCGCGCTGTCGCCGGGGACGCTCTCGATGCAGTTCTGCGTCGCCCACTCCTGGGCGCGGGTGAACGAGTCGACCACCACGTTGTCCCAGCCCTTCGCCGCGTCCGAGCCGAGGAACGCGAGGAAGTCCGTCCACGCCGCCGCCGGCGCCTTCGGGTCGAAGCGCATGAACTTGGGCGTTATGCGCTCCGTGAGCCCCAGCTCGTCCAGCTTCGGGCGGATGATCTTCAGCGACCCCTCCAGGTCGATGAAGAGCGTCCTGCCGGGGAGCATCGCGGCGAGCGTTGTCTTGCCCGCGCCGCCCACGCCGTAGAGCCCGACGAAGTGGCCTCGCGGGGCCGCGTCGTCCCAGCCGTCCGCCGACTGCGCGGGGGCGGGCCTCGCCGGGGCTGTCGTCTGCGCGGGAAAAGCCGCCGCGCTCGGCCTCTTGGGTATTGCCATTTTACGTGTCTCCTTCTGTCATGTGTCCTTTTTCCGTCCCGTCCGCGCCGTGCGGACGGGAAAGCTCTTCGTGGAGCGCCACGCGGAAGCCGGCGGGCGGACGGGCCGCGTCCACCTCGATGCGCTCCAGGCAGAAGCCCGCGAACGGGCAGCTGCGGCAGCTGTCGGGGCTGCAGTTCCTCGGCCACGCGTACTCCGGCCTCTCGGCGCGCCGCGCCTCGGCGGCGAAGTGCAGGAGCATGCGGCACACGCCGAGCCGCTCGCGCCTGAACTCGTCCAGCATGCCGCGCGTGACCTCCACCTCGCGGCGGGCGAAGTGCCGCTCCGGGTCCGACGACATCGCGTCGAGGATCCGCGCCCCGTATTCGTCCGGGGTCTCCGGGTGGCCGGACATCCTCTCGCCCTTGGCCGCGTCCGCCGTCCGCTTCCACGTCCCGTCGCGCTTGATGCACCGCCTGCCGTCCGCGCCGATGACGACGGGCGCGCCGTCCGCGTCCAGGTCGGGGACGTTCGCCCTGGGCTGGAGCGCGGGCTTGCGGACGACGTCGTAGACGCACACCGGGAGCTCCCCCGTCGCCCGGAAGACCCACCCGGCGTAGGCGAGGAGCTGGAGGTTGAACTTCAGCCTCTGCCAGTAGCCGGACGTGTCGGAGACGTCGTCCGAGGTCGTCTTGCGCTCCCAGACGACGCGCCGCCCGTCCTTCAGGACGGCGAGGCCGTCCACCTTGCCGCGCTGCTCGAACGTGCGCGAGCCGTCGATGGGGTCGGAGAACTCGACCTCCGGCTCCATCGCCGCGTAGTCGCGGTCGTCCGTCTCGCCGTAGACGCGGTCGTAGGCGCCGAGGATGCCGAAGACGCGGGCGGCCGTCCACTCGTCGAGCGACGCGCCCTCGATCGCGGCGCGGTACTGCCCCTCGAAGTCCGCGCCCCTGGCCCTCGCCTCGCCCCCGGCGTGGACCGCCGTGCCAATCCGCAAAGCCTCGGACGGCGAGGCCGTCTTCAGCCCGAGGACGTTCTCGTAGAAGTAGCGGCGCGGGCACCGCAGGGCGCACGCCATGCTGCTCGCCGTCAGCGTAAGCCTTTCCGCGCTCATTCCTCGCCCCCTTCGTCATCCATGCCGCCCTCGCCGGGCGCGTCTGCCTCGTCCTCGGCGGCGTCCTCCGCCGTCTCCGGTTCGGCCTCCGTGTCGATCCATCGAATCTCGTCCGGGTTCTGGATCCGCGCCATCTTCTCGTCGCTCACGAGCAGTTGCCGCTCCTCGTCGGTCAATGCCGCCCTCGCCTCCGCGAACAGGGCAAGCACCAGCTCGGCGTTCTTCGGCCCGCAGCCCTCCTTGGCCAGCGAACGGGAAATCTCCGCCGCCGCCTCGTCCGCCCAGCACCTCGGCGCAAGGTCGGCTTCGTCGACCACGAGATACCGCGCCGCCGCGTCCGCTCCGTTCGTCCTGGAGCCGAACAGCTGCTGCGAACTGCCGATCCCGAACGCATCCTGATACGCCTTGGCCAGCGGCACGGAAAAGGCGGAATGCTTCGCGCGCATCGCGTCCGCGAACGCCCCCGAAGCGCACCACTCGGCCAGCTTCCGCCTTGCCTTGTTCGCGGCGATCTTGCGCCTGCGCTCCTCTCGCTGCTCCTCGGACAGCCCGCCGCCGGGCTTGCCGACCGACGGCGCCTCGCCCCACTGCGCCACCGTCTCGCCGTTGTAGTCCTTCCAGACGTACAGCGTGTCGTGCCTCGCGTCCGGCTTGGACTGGAGGTCGATGGAATAGTCCGGGTGCTGCTTCGTCTCGCGCACCTCGACCCCGTGCGCCTTCGCGTCGTCGACAGTCGCCTCGATCGCCGCCGCGCATTTTCTCTTGTAGCACTTCGGGTCGAGGCACTTCCCGAACGCCGTCGGCCTGCCGCTCCAGTCGAACAGGTCGGGCGAGCACCCCGTGTTGTTCGGGCACGACCTGCACGCCGCGCGGTCGAACGCCGCCGACTTCAGGTCCGCCGTCTCGCCCGCGAACTCGCGTTCGATGTCGCACCAGCGCAATGCGCCGCCGCCGTTCCACCCCTTCGCGCCCTTCAGCTTCTCCTGCACGGCCTCCGGGTACGCCGCGACGTGCTCAAGGCAGTCCGTCGTGATCCGTTCGCCGTCCTTCACGCGCCTGCGCCACGACTTCGAGAGGCGCGACAGGTTCAGGCGGCGAGCGACCCACTCGCGCCCGCGCCCGGCCTCCGCCGCGATCTCGTCCTGCGTCATGCCGGACTTCACGAGGCTGCCGACGAGTTCGCTCTCCAGCAATGGGTCCGCGTCCGTCCGCTGGAGGTTCTCGATGAACGTCATCCTCCGCGCCGTCGCCTCGTCAAGGCCGACCAGGACGTCGCACGGGACGCTCTCCAGCCCGGCGGCCTTCGCCGCCACGAGCCGCCTGTGCCCGGCCACGAGCACGGCCTTGCCCCCCTCCGACGGCATCGCGACGAGCGGCTGTATCACGCCCAGCGTCCTGATGCTGTCCACGAGGTCGGCGACGCTCTCCGGCGTGATCCGCCCCCTCGGGTTCCACGGCGCGGGCTCCAGCAACCCGACCGCAACCTCCCTGCGCTCGCGCGCGTATTCCGCCGCCCTGGGCGGCGTCGCCTCCGTCCGCCCCTCGGCGGCCTTGGCCTTTGCCTTTGTCTTTCTCGCCTTCATGCTTTTCGTCCTTTCGTTTCTTTTTTACCCGTCCCGCCGCACACGCGGCAGGGAAAGCCGTCATTCGCCAGCCGCCTCCGCGTGGAAGAGGTCGGCCTCGCCGCTCGCCTGCGGCGGCGTGGCCGCGAGGAACGCCCACACGAGCCACGCGAACAGGGCGGACGCGAACACCCACCCGGCGGCCTCGGCCGCCGCCTTGAACGCCCTGCGGCGCGCCTCGCGCCGCCTCCGCGCGGCATACCGCTCCCGCGTCATTCCGAGAAGCGTCATGTCCCAGTCTTCGATCGTCATCTCCTTGCCCTCCTATTCCGGCCTCGTCGAAAGAAGCTCGATGATCGCGCTCCGCCGCCACCTGCGGCTCCGCCCGACGACAACCGGGTTCGCCTTGCGCACGTCGACCTTGCCCTTCGGGCAGACGTAGGACGCCATGCAGTGCTGGCGCAGGGCGACGCGGGACAGACCGAACATCTCCGCCGCCTCCCTGTCCCCGATCACCTCGACGTGCGCGTCCGCTCCCGCCTCGCCGCCTTCGGGCGGGTCGTAGGCGGCCTCGTCCTCGGCGGCCTCCCGCTCGGCCTCCTCGCGGCAGTCCTCGCAGACCGCCTCGTCCGTGCCGTCGGAGAGTTCCAGGGCGCACGTCTCGACGCCGCACCTCGCGCAGGGGCGCGGGCCGTGGCAGCCGTTCGCCTCGCGGCAGTCGCCGTCGCACAGGTCGGGCCGCTTCATGCCGCGCCTCCGTTCGCCGCGTTTGCCTTGCCGAGCTTCTGCCGCCCCTCGATGACGTCAATCATTCGGAGAAGCACCGCTATCGCGTCGTAGAGCTCGCCGACGGCGGCGGGCGCGTCGCCCTTCGCGAACGCGGCGTTCGCCTCGCAGAACTTGCAGTTCAGGAGGCTCTCCGCGATGACGTAGCCCAGCTCGACCCGGCAGCCGATGCTCCGCCGCAGGATGGCAAGGTCGGCTTCCGCCCCCTCCGCGCGCGCCTCGCGGAACAGCACGTCCGCGAAGTAGGGGTGCTTGCGTTGCGCCTTGTGGTAGTGTTCCGCTATGCGGATGACCTGCTCCGCGCTGACGGCGGGCTCGGCCGCTCCGGTGTCGTTGTCTCTCATTTCTGCCCCCTCCAGGTCTCGTAGTCCGCGAGCGTCTCGAACACGGCCCAGCCGCCGCAGACGCTCACGATCCTCGCCGCGCCGGGGTAGGCCGCCTCAACGGCGCGCCGCCCGGCGTAGTCCTCGTTGCGTATGACGATCATCATCTTCTCGCCCTCCTGTTTTGCGTGGCGCGTTATATCGCGCCACGGCACAAAGAACCGCCCTCGGAACCGCCCTCGCCTCCCGGCTGGGCGCCGCCCACGATGTCGGCGCGATATAACGCGCCACGACCGAAAAGAAGGCGCACCCGCGCCCTCTCCTCCCGCAGCATCGCGTCAGCCGCCATGCCGCGCCTCTCCGCGATCCGCTCGACCGCCTCGCGGCCGCCAGACCCCTTCACGCCGATGTCAGTCCCCATTTTCGCCTGTCCTTTCGCTTATGCGTCCGCCGCCTTGCGGCGGTCGCTCCTTGCCTTCCTGTTGGCGCGCAGGATTGTCGCGCACTCGGCGACCCTCTCGCGCCAGCCGTCAGTCACCTTGCCGTCCTCCATCATCCCGTGCGAGGCCGCCCGCTCGAACACATACCGCCTGAACATGTCGCTCACGTTCAGGCCCTCCGCCTCCGCCACGAGGGCGGTCAGCGCCTTGACCTCCGGACTGTCGAGAAACCCGATCAGCACGTCGTCCGGGTTATGCCTGCCGCTTGTCTTGCTCATTGTCCTTCGCTCCCTTCCTTGTCAGCCCGCCGTCGCGAACGCCTTGTCGCACGTCGCCGAGATCAGCGACAGGGACTTGCGGTATCCGTCCGCCCGCTCCTCGGCGCGGGCGAGCAGCTCGACCGCCTCGCTGTACCGCCGCGCGGCGTCGCGCAGCTTCTTCCCCTCCTTGACGAGCGCGTGGCTCATGTCCCGGACGAAGACCTTCACCGTCGAGTCTTTCAGCACCTCGCAGAAGTCGTCCTTGCTGACCCACTCCGTCGCCATGTAGGCGGGCTCGAAGTCCGTCTCGTAGCGCTCGATCTCCTCGGCGGCGAGGAACGCCTCCGTGCGGCTCTTGAATTCGTCTCTGTTCATTGTCTGCTTCCTTTCGTTTTTTCGTTTTTGCCCTTGCCCTTCGGGACAGCCCATTTGCCCCTCAAGACGACACCATTATACCATATTGCGTTATAACGCGCAACTACAAAAGTTCGCATTATAACGTTTCGTATAGCAACGCCGAACATAGGCGAACGTCGCCATACACAGACGCCCCTGAAACCCCCATAAAATCACGCTGTCATACACCCCCATACGCCGCCATACAATACCCCCTTTGCTGTGTTAGCAATTTATGATATAATCCTCGACGCCGCATAATGGGCTTGCGGCGAAACAAGTATAACGCTTTATAGCACCTGCAAGGCGAAACGAAAGGAAGACGATGAAAGGATCAATCTACGTCAACAACGGATATTGGTGGTATGCCGTCAGGCTACCGGGAGAGAAGAGGCGCAAGGCGAGGAAGCTCTGCGCCCCAGGAAGCGAGACCGCGCTCCACGCCGACAGGGCGCGCGACGTGGCCATCGCCGCCGCGAGGAGGATCTGGGAGGCCGCCACGCGCCGCGTCCCGACGACGCACGTCAAGTCCCTGACCGTGGACGAGATCTGCGGCCTGTTCGTCGAACACTGCTCGACATACTACCGCCGTCAGGACGGCACGCCCACGAGCGAGACGCGCAACTGCATATGCGCCCTGCGCGTCCTCCGCGAAACGTTCGGCAAACGCCCAAGCGCCGAACTCCAGCACGCCGACATGCTCGCCGTCCGCGACGCGCTCGCCCGCCGCGGCCTCTGCCGCAACACCGTGAACGGATACCTCGACCGCATCCGCCGCATGTGGACCTGGGCGCTCGACGAGGGCTACGTCTCCGCCGCACGCAAGGCGGAACTCACGCAGGTGAAGCCGCTCGCGGCATTCCGCTCGGAGGCTCGCGAATCGGATCCGGTGAAGCCCGTCCCCGACGCGGACATGGAAGCGACGGCCGCCCTTCTCTCGCGCAACCTCGCGGACATGGCGCGCGTCCAGCGCCTTACGGGAATGCGTCCGAACGAGGTCTGCCAAATGTCGTGGGACTGCATCGACGCCTCCCGAACGCCATGGGTATACCGCCCCGCGCAACACAAGACGCAATGGCGCGGACACGTCCGCGCAATCCTCATCGGCCCGAAAGCGCGGGCGATCCTCGAACGGTACCGTCGCTTCGACATTCCGTTCTCGCCAATCGCCGCCCTGGAGGTCGAGATCGAATCGCCGTCGGGACGGGCGCACGGACTTCCCGACAAACCGACGGACAGGTGGGGCGTTCCAAGATACGCCTCCGCCATAACGACCGCCGCAAAGGCGGCCGGCGTTCCGCCGTGGACGCCGAACCGCCTCCGCCATGCGTTCGCCACCGAAGTCAGGCGCAGGCACGGCCTCCTCGCGGCCGCCGCGCTCCTCGGCCACCACCAGGCGTTCGCCGTCACGCAGGGCTATTCCCGCGACGCGGCGGTGGACGAGCTCCTGCGCATCGGCACGGCGGCCATCGAGGAAATCGGGTGAAGAAAAGTCTCGCCATCAACGGCATGGGCTTGCCTCCGGCGAGACGAGCGGGGATAACGAAAGGCCGAACCCCGCACAAGATATTATACCAAAATCAAGGGGCGGACGCAGAGCTCGCGCCCTGCGCACGGGACAGGTCGGCGGAGGCCGTGGCGGTTGCCGCGCCGTCTGC
>CAVGMG010000066.1:0-7872 GCA_963630185.1 Alistipes onderdonkii
CGACCTCACGCAGATGACCTACGGCTTCTCGCGCGACGACGCGGGCAAGTTCCTCTCGGCCTACTACGACAAGAAGATCTTCGAGAACGACCCGTTCTCGAAGCTCGACCAGGAGGGCGTCGGCAAGCTCATGGAGATGGCGCTCCGCCTCGGCCGGAGCGTCCGCCCGAAGCTCCACTGCGGCATCTGCGGCGAGCACGGCGGCGACCCGTCGTCGGTCGAGTTCTGCCACAAGCTCGGCCTCGACTACGTGAGCTGCTCGCCCTACCGCGTGCCGATCGCGCGTCTCGCGGCGGCCCAGGCGGCGCTGCGCAACTGAGGGAGGAGGACGCGATGAAGGAAGTCATCGGCATGCTGGACGCGAAGGGCCTTCGCATGGCCCTCGTCGTCAGCCGCTTCAACAGCTTTCTCACGGAGCAGCTCGTCAAGGGCGCGGCGGACGCCTTCGTGCGCCTCGGCGGCGACGAGGGCGACCTGACGCTCGTGCGCGTTCCCGGGGCCTACGAGATCCCGCTCGCGGCGAAGCGCCTCGCGGAGTCGAAGAAGGTCGACGCCGTCGTCGCGCTCGGGGCGGTCGTGCAGGGCGCGACGGCGCACGCGGATCTCATCAACCAGGCGACGGCGCGGGCGTTCGAGGAGATCTCGCTTTCGACCGGCGTTCCCGTCCTCGACGGCGTCGTCTCGGCGGAGAACCTCGAGCAGGCCGTCGAGCGCTGCGGCACGAAGCAGGGCAACAAGGGCTTCTCGGCGATGCAGGCGGCCGTCGAGATGGTGCGCGTCCTCAAGGCGATTTAAAGAAGGAGTCTCAATGAAAGAAGTCAAGAAAGTTGCGTTTCTGACGGCGGGCGGCCTCGCCCCCTGCCTGTCGAGCTCGATCGGGTTCCTGATCGACGAATACAACCGGGTCGCGCCGAACGTCGAGATGATCGGCTACGTCAACGGCTACATGGGCCTTTTGAAGGGCGATTCGATTCCCGTCACGGACGAGGTGCGCAAACGCGCGCTCGTCCTCACGAAGCACGGCGGCTCGCCCATCGGCAACAGCCGCGTGAAGCTCACGAACGTCAAGGACTGCGTGAAGCGCGGCCTCGTGAAGGAGGGGGAGGACCCGCTGAAGGTCGCGGCCGACCAGCTCGTCAAGGACGGCGTGGACGTCCTGCACACGATCGGCGGCGACGACACGAACACGACGGCGGCCGACCTCGCGGCGTATCTCGCGAAGAACAATTATCCGCTCATCGTCGTCGGCCTGCCGAAGACGATCGACAACGACGTCTACCCGATCAAGCAGTCGCTCGGCGCGTGGACGGCGGCGGAGGAGGGCGCGAAGTTCTTCATGAACGTCGTCAAGGAGAACTCGGCGAACCCGCGCGCGCTCACCGTCCACGAGGTCATGGGGCGCAACTGCGGCTGGCTCACCTACAAGACGGCGCAGTGCTACCGCAAGATGCTCCGCTCGATGAAGTCGCGCGGGCTCTTCCTCGACGCCTTCAACCTGACGATGGCGCGGCAGGACGTCCACGCCGTCTACGTGCCCGAGGCGAAGATCGACTTCGAGGAGGAGGCCAAGCGCCTCTCGAAGATCATGGACAGCGTGGACTCCGTGAACATCTTCGTCTCCGAGGGGGCGGGCGTCAAGGACATCATCGCCGAGATGACACGTCGCGGCGAGGAGGTGCCCGTCGACGCCTTCGGCCATCCGCGCCTCGACAAGGTGAACGTCGGCCAGTACGTCGGCAAGCGCTTCGGCGAGCTGCTGAAGGCCGAGAAGGTGCAGGTCTTCAAGTCGGGCTACTTCGCCCGCGCGGCGGCGCCCAACAAGAAGGATCTGCGCCTCATCGAGCAGTGCGCGCGGCAGGCGGTCAAGAGCGCCCTCGCGGGCGAGAGCGGCGTCGTCGGCCCGGACGAGAACGCCTCGGCGGAAATCCGCGCCTGCGAGTTCGAGCGCATCAAGGGCGGCAAGCCCTTCAACGTCCGCAAGGGCTCCTTCCGCAAGATGCTCCAGGAGATCGGCCAGCCCAATCCCCGCAAGAACCGCATCGTCAAGTAGGAGCGCGGCCATGACGGGAATCGAGCGTCTGCACGAGATCATGCGCCGCCTCCGCGACAGGGAGACGGGCTGTCCGTGGGACCGCGAGCAGACGCTGGCGACGCTGAAGCCCTGCCTCCTCGAAGAGACCTACGAGCTCCTCGCGGCGATGGACGCGCCGGAGGACAAGGACCATTACGTCGAGGAGCTGGGCGACGTCCTCCTCCAGGTCATGTTCCAGTGCGTCATGGCCGAGGAGGAGGGGCGCTTCTCGTTCGACGACGTCGCGCACGCCGTCTCCGACAAGCTCGTCCGCCGCCATCCGCACGTCTTCGGCGACGTCGTGGCGAAGGACCCGGCGACCGTCCTCAAGAACTGGGAGCAGATCAAGCGGCAGGAGCACGCCAAGGAGGCGCGGCACTCCGCCCTGGACGGCGTGCCGAAGAGCCTGCCGTCGCTCCTGAAGGCGCGGCGGACGCTGGAGAAGGCCAAGCGCATCGGCTACGAAGAGCCTCTCAAGCCCGTCGAGGTCGAGGGAGACCCGGGCGACTTCCTCCTGCGCGTCGTCAAGTCCGTCGCCGACAAGGGCGTGGACGCCGAAGTCGCGCTCGAAAGCGCCGTCCAGGGATTTTCGGAACGCTTCCGCGCCTTCGAGGACGCCCGCCGCGCATGAAGAAGCAGCCGAGAGTCGCGGCCTGGGAGAACGGTTCGCTTCGTCTTCTCGAAGCGGCCTCGTCCGGCCGCGAGACCGTTCTCGCGCTGCCGCTCTCGCGTCTCCTCGTGCGCCTCGTGCGCGTGCCTCTGGAAGAGGATCCCGTCGCCCGTTCGACGCCGCTTCTCCAGGCGGCCTCTCCCTTTCCCGACGAGACGCTTCTCGTCTCGTGCGAAGTCCTCCACGAGACGCCGACCGACCGCCTCGTCCTCGCGGCGGCGCTCCCCGAAGGCTCGGCGGACGACATGGCCGAAGCCCTGGACGCGGCGTCGCTTCAGGTCGTCAAGGTCGACCTCCTCCAGCTGGGGGCGTTGCGCTCCTTGTGGGGCGAGATCGGCGGCGACGGACGAAAGCTTCTCGTCCTCCGCGTCGGCGGCGAGACGAGCCTCCTCGTCCTGGAGGACGGCGAGATCCTTTCCTTCCGCAACCTTCCGCCGAACGCCGATTTGGCGCGTGAGAAGCTTCTCTCCCTTTTGGAGGCGGAATCGCTCGGCGGCGCCCGCGAGATTTCCGCGACCCTCGAAAGGGACGTTGCGGTCGACGATGCGCTCGAAGGCGTCCGCGACCGCGCCTCGGACGAGCACACGCTCAACGCGCTTCCCGAGAGCTGGCGGAGCGTCCTCCACGAGACGCGCCTCAAGCGGACGTGGGCGCGTTCCATGGCCGTTGCGGGCGGCGTGTGGATCTTGGCGCTCCTCGTGCTGTTCGGCGTCCCGGTCGTCTACGGCTTCAGGACCGACCGCGTGAAGACGCTCTCGCGCCGCCACCAGGCCGCGTATCGGGCCGTCTCCGACAAGAAGGCGAAGACGATGCTCGTGCGCAAGTATTCCGACCGCCTGCACGGCGCGCTGGAGATCATGAAGGCCGTCTCCGACCGCCTGGAGCCGGGGATCACGCTTTCGGGCTGGGACTTCTCGCGGCTCGACGGTGTCCGGATGAAGGGCGAGTCCACCGAGAAGAACGCGATCTACAAGTTCAAGGACCGGCTGGCCGAAATGGCCGACGAGGGCGGGGGCGAGGTCTTCGCCGACGTGAAGCTCGGCTCGATCCATTCGCAGAAGGACGGCACGCAGCGCTTCGACCTCGAGTGCCGGTATGAAAAAGATGAATGAGACGGGCCTGAAAGAGAAGATCTTCCTCTCGGTCGGCGCTCTCGTCGTCCTCTACGCCGTCGCCGTCGTCGCGTGGTTTCTCCACTTCGAGGGCGCGTGGCGCACGGCCGCCCGGAAATACGACCGCGAGAGGTCGCGCTACGAGCGCGAAGCCGCCCTGATCGGCGAGCGGGAGCGGTGGGACAGCGCCTACGAGTCCGAGAAGGCGACGATGCCCGTCTTCGAGAGCGGCAAGCCGACGGACACGATCTATTTGGAGCGCGTCGAGACGTTGGCGAAGGAGAACCTCGTGCTCATCACGCAGATCGACGCGGGCGCCGAGATCGAGGCGGACGACGTCCTGGAGCTGCCCGTCGAGGTCAAGAGCTTCGAGTCGTCCCTGGAGGCGCTCGTCAAGTTCATGTACGCGCTGGAGACGACGACGAACGGGATGTTCGACGTCAAGACGCTTTCCCTGCAGCCCAACAAGTCAAAGCCCGGGTATCTGCGGGGGTCGTTTTCGCTGACGAGCGCGTATATGCGCGAGAACTGATGAAAGGAGGGTTTCGGCGATGGTGAAGAAAACTTTTCTGGCATTGTGCGCGGCGGCCGCGTTCGGCGCGTCGGCGCAGGGGATTCTGCCCCGGCGTCCCAGCGGCGGCGGCTCGTCGAGCCCCCTGACGGCGGCGCCGGGGGCGGACAAGGTCAGCCCCGGCGAGCGGAGCATCGAGTTCAACGGCGCGTCGCTCGACATCGTCCTCATGGTCTACGGCAACCTCGTCGGCAAGACGGTGCTGAAGGACCCCGCCGCGCCGAACGTGTCGATCACGCTCCAGCCGCGCAAGGGGCAGAACCTCTCGGACGAGGACAAGATCCTGGCGATCGAGACGGTTCTGGAGATGAACGGCGTCCACCTGGAGCCCTACGGCGAGAAGTTCGTCCGCGCCCTCTCGCGCAGCGCGGTCCGCAAGGACGGCATCCCGCTCATCATGGATCCCGAGGCGACGCTCGGCGAGACGTCGAAGGTCGTCTCGATGATGCTCTCGTTCGAGAACATCGCGCTGGACGAGGCGCAGAAGGCCCTGGAGGGGCTCAAGAGCGACAAGGGCGTCCTGAACGTCTTCGAGCGCACGGGCACGATCCTCGTGACGGACACCGAGATGAACATCAACCGCATGCGCGAGATCGCCCGGAAGATCGACGTGCCCACGCCCGTCACGGAGAACGTCTTCGTGCGCCAGATCAAGCACGCGGCCGCCTCGGACATCAAGACGGCGCTGGAGGCGATCGTCCAGGAGAGCCAGAAGGAGCTGGAGAAGCAGGGCAAGCAGGCGAACAGCGCCCAGCAGCAGGCCGTCATGCCGGCCTTCCGCCGGCCCGGCCTCCTGCGGGGCGGCAACGCGGCGCAGCCCGCGGAGACGGCGACGGCCAACGCCTCGCTCGTGACGAGCGTCTCCGACGCCGACCGCGGCATGATCCGCGGCAAGGTGCTGATCCTCTCCGACGAGCGGTCGAACAAGCTCATCATCGTGACGGCCAAGACGAACATGGACTTCTTCGACAAGGTCATCGAGCAGCTGGACGTCGAGACGACGCCCGACATCGCCGTCAAGGTCTACCGCCTCAAATACGCCGACGCGGAGGACGTCTCGGACATGATCAACGACCTCATCGGCAACGCCTCCTCGTCGCGCTCGACGAGCAAGGGCAACCAGAACCAGAACGCGAAGCAGGGCGCGTCGTCCGCGAAGACGGCGGCGTCGTCGGCGCCGAAGGCCTCCGTCAACCAGCGCTCGGGCGAGGCGAAGACGGGCGAGCTCTCGAAGGACAACACGACCGTCCTCGCCGACAAGCGCATCAACGGCATCGTCGTCATGACGAACAAGGAGCTCGTCCCCACGATCGAGCAGATCATCGAGTCGATGGACATCAAGCTCTCCCAGGTGCTGATCGAGACGATGATCCTCCAGGTCCAGCTCTCCGACGAGATCTCGACGGGCATCGACTGGGTGACGGGGCTCGCCAACTCCCGCTCGGGCGACGTCATCCAGGGGCTTGGCGGCGGCGGCGGCGACCCGCAGGCGAACGTGGGGTCGCTGAACTTCAGCGGCGTCTCGCTGGACAAGGTCATCTCGCCCGGCGCGGCGGGCGCGAGCTACTACGTCGCCTCCAAGGCGCTCAACATCGGCGCGATCATGAAGGCCGCCAAGTCCGACAGCCGCACGAAGCTCGTCGCCTCGCCGATCATCATGACGCTCGACAACAAGGAGGCGACGATCGAGGCGACGAAGATGCGCTACCTCCTGAAGGGCTACACGTATTCGGGCTCGACCTACAACGGCTCGGCCGTGCCGGACTACGAGCAGAAGGAGATCGGCCTGACGGCGAAGATCACGCCGAAGATCAACCCCAACGGCACGGTGATGCTCGAAATCGAGGAGGAGTTCTCGGCCCTGGGCGACAACCAGATCATCCAGGCGGCGACCGGCGGCACGTCGAACAACCAGCAGGTCGTCAGCGGCATCAGCGTCGAGACGACGGTCACGCGCAAGCTCTCGGCCGACATCACCGTCGAGAACCGCCAGACGGTCGTCCTCGGAGGCCTGTCGCAGACGGAGTATTCCGTCACCGAGACGGGCATCCCCATCCTCAAGGACATCCCGTGGATCGGCCGCTACCTCTTCGGCTCGACGAAGGACGTCGAGACGCGGCAGGAGCTTTTGATGTTCCTGACGCCCTACGTCCTGGACGACGCGCAGAGCGCGACGGCCGAGGCGCGTCGGCGCAAGGCGACCTTGAGCGACGCGAAGCCGTGGGACGACCACGGCTGGAGCGACTCGCCGCTGGCGGACCCCGTGTCGCTGCAGGAGCAGCTGCGCCGCAAGACCCTTGAGTGGGAGTCGCAGGACCGCGAATACGAGGCGACGCTCGAAATCGACAAGAAGAGCGAAGAGCGCCGCGAGGAGTTGAAGGAGCGCGCGGAGAAGGAGACGGCGAAGCGCGCGAAGGAGGCGAAGCGACTCGCCGAGGCGATCAACCGGGCCGAGGACGAGAAGGCCGAGGCGCGTGTCGAGGCCGAAGTCCAGGCGCGCGAATCGAACGCCTCGCTCCTCGATCAGCTCAAAGAGGAGTCCGACGGCGCCGCGAAGGGCGAGAAGAAATGACGAGATGGGCTTGAGGGGCGAGAGAGACATGAGAGACGAGAGGCGAGATGACATGAGAGACTTGAGGGGCGAGAGAGACCTGAGGCCTCACGTCTCTCGCGACCCTCTTGACCCTCAAGTCAAGTCTCGCGCCGTCGCCGCGCCCGCGACGCGCATCATCGGGGCCTACGGCGGCTACCGCAAGACGCTGGCGTTCGGCTACGTCTGCCTCGTCTACCACGCGACGACGCTCTTCTGCCGCCGCGTCTACGACTTCAAGAGCGACCCGCTCGGCAAGACGTCCGGCCAGATGATCGGCGCGGCGAGGTCGGCACGGCAGAACGTCGTCGAGGGCTCGTCCCGCGCCGGGACGTCGAAGGAGACCGAGCTTCGCCTCTACGACGTCGCCAAGGGCTCGCTCGAAGAGCTGGCGGGCGACTACGAGGCGTTCCTCATCGACAGCGGCGTCGCGCCGTGGTCGGAGGCGGACCCGCAGTTCCGTGCGCTTTCGGCGCTGCGGCTGGACGCTTTCGAGGCGGACGACGACGTGCGGCACCGCCACGGCGAATACGTCCTTTCCATGCGCAAGAGGTTCGCGCCGTGGCTGGAGTCCGAAGACCCGGTCGTCGCGGCAAACGCGATTCTCGTGACGATCAACCGCGCGGCCTCTCTCCTGCACCGGCAGATGGCGTCGGTCGGCGAGGCGTTCGTCGAAGAGGGCGGGTTCACGGAGCGGCTCTCGAAAGTCCGCCTTGAGGCGCGTGACGCTGAAATGGCCGCCGACGGCGCACCCGCGTGCCCGGTCTGCGGCGGGCCGATGCGCAAGGTCGTGGCGCGAAAGGGGCGCAACGCGGGCAACCCGTTCTGGAGCTGCTGCAGCTACCCGACCTGCCAGGG
>CAVGMG010000067.1:0-7837 GCA_963630185.1 Alistipes onderdonkii
GCCTTCTCGTCGCCCGTGTGGCCGACCATGTCGCAGTTCGCGTAGTTGACGACGACAAGCCCGTACGGATTGTCCTCCAGGCGGCGGAGCAGCTCGTCCGTCACGTTGTAGGCGTCCATCTCGGGATGGCTCGCGAACGTCGCCGGGTCGAAGCGGCTCTTCACCTCGACCTGGTCCTCGCCCTCGGAGGGCGTCGTGGACTTGCCGTTGAAGAAGCTCGTCACGTGGCGGAACTTCTGCGTCTCGGCAAGGCGGAGCTGGCGGATGCCGGCCTTCGAGACGACCTCGCCGAGGAGGTTGTCCATGCCGCCGCCCGCGCCCATCGCGCCGAGGAGGTAGTCCTGAAACTCGTCCCAGTAGCGCGTAAAGCCGAGGAACGTCACCTTCGGCCGCGCGCTGCGCTCGCCCGCGTAGTCGTCGCACACGAACGCCTGCGTGAGCTGGATCGCGCGGTCCTGGCGGTAGTTCGTGTGCATGATGACGTCGCCGTCCTTCACGCCCGCGTAGTCGCCGATCACGTAGCAGGGGATGTATTCGTCGGTCATCGGCGTGCCGTCGGGCGTCTTGCCGGTCGCGTATTCGGCCTTGACGGCCTCCTCGACCGTCGCCGCCCGCTTGCCCTTGCAGCTGACGATGCAGTCGTAGGCCTCGCTCGTGAGCGTCCAGTTCTTCACGCGATCCATGCCGTAGTAGCGGCCCATCGCCGTGCCGACCGTCGCGTTCCCGACGGCGGCGAGCTCCTGTTTCAGGCGGGCGACGTATTCGAGCGTCGAGCGCGGCGGCGTGTCGCGGCCGTCAAGGAACGGATGGACGACGATGCGCCCTTCCGGGAACTCCTGGCGGGCGCGGCGCATGAGCTTGAAGAGGTGCTCCTGGTGGGCGTGGACGCCTTCGTCCTGCAAGAGGCCGAAGAAGTGGAACTGGGAGTCGTTTTTCTTCCAGTTCTCGATGAGGTTCGTCCACTTCGGGCTCTTGAAGAGCTCGCCCGACGAGAGGCCGTCGTCGATGCGCTTCAGCTCCTGGACGACGATGCGCCCCGCGCCCATGTTGAGGTGGCCGACTTCGGAGCTGCCCTGGTAGCCGTCGGGAAGCCCCACCGCCTCGCCGCAGCAGTCCAAGAGGCAATGCGGATAGCGCGCGCGAATCTGGTCGATGACGGGCGTCTTGGCCTCGTAGACGGAATTGCCCTCCGGCCGGACGTTCAGGCCCCAGCCGTCGCGGATGATCAATACGACAGGTCTCATGTTTTTTAGTCTCCTTGCAGTTTCAAAAGCATCGCCCGCTCGGGGCAGGTGAAAGGGTCGGTGTGCTTCGTGCAGTTGATGCACCCCGTGTAGAGCTTGTGCATGACCTTCGTCTTGGGCACGTCCACGAAGCCGAGCGTCGCGAAGAACTCGGGCGCGAACGTGAGGACGACGGCCTCGCGAGGCCCGAAGGCGCGGACTTCGTCCAGCACGCGCCGCACGAGGGCGTGTCCGACGCCCCGGCGGCGGAAGATCGACTTCACGACGACGGAGACGATCTCCACGCTGGCCGCCTCGGGGTCGCCCAGCTCCGGGTGGATCTGGTACGAGGCGCACCCGGCGATCTCGCCGCCGCACGTGGCGACGTAGAAGCGGTCAATCGCCTCGACGATGCCGCCGATCGAGCGCGGGACGAGCTCGTCCGAATGGCGGCGGACGAGCGCATAGAGGCTCTGCGCATCGCGCAAAGTCGCCCGTCTCACAGAAAAGCCCTCCGCCTTCGTCTCGTTCATGTCCGTTATTATACCATACGCGGATGGGACGCGGCGCAGACATCTTTCAGCCGCTCGACCGAGACGTGCGTGTAGATCTGCGTCGTGGAGAGCGAGGCGTGGCCGAGCATCTCCTGGACGCTCCTGAGATCCGCCCCCGCGTCGAGGAGGTGGGTCGCGAACGAGTGGCGCAGCTTGTGGGGGCTCAAGTCCGTCGGCAGGCGGGCCTCCGCCAGATACCGCTTCATGCGCCGCTCGACCGTCCGCGCCGTGAGCGCCGCCCCGCGATCCGAGAGGAAGACGCGATCCGCCGGCGACGACGGAAGGTCGGGGCGGGTCGCGAGAACGTCCCGCAAGCGCACGAGCGACGCCTTCGCCCGCGAGCCCAGGATGACGAGCCGCTCCTTCGCCCCCTTCCCCATGACGACGAGAGAGCCGCGCGCGAGATCCATCGCCCCCCAGACGACGGGCAGCATCTCGCCGATGCGGCAGCCCGTGGAATAGAGGCACTCGAAGAAGGCCTCGTCGCGCCGCGCCCCGTATTCGTCGAGAAGCCCCGCCTCGAAGTCGACGCGCGGGCACGCGAGGAAGCGGTCGATCTCCTGCGGGGAGAGCGTCTTCGGAAGCGTCCGCCTGAGGCGCGGCCCGTGGAGGAGCTGGAAGGGGTTGTCGCGCACGACCTCCTCACGCTGGAGGAAGCGAAAGAACGTCCGCGCCGCCGAAAGCTTGCGGCGCACGGTCGTCGCCTCCGCGCCTTGGGAGGCGAGCGCGGCGGCGAAGCGGTGCGCGTCCGCGTCGGCATACGCCGTCCACGCGAAAGGCGGCGACGACTGTTCCCCCCACTTGAAGGAGATCATCTGCCCGACGTCCGAGAGGTAGCTCTCAAGCGTCCGGGGAGAGGCGTTCCTCTCGCCCCGGAGCGACTCGAAGAAACGCGCCACGAGCGGATCTCCGAGAGCCTCTCGGTGCGGCGCGGTCATGCCGTCGCGCCGAGCGCCTCGTCGAGGCCGGGAACTTGCCCGGCGTAGCCTTTCGCCACCTTCCGCAGGGCGGCGGCCTGCCGCGCCGAGAGGGAGGGGTTTCGCGCATACTGCTTCGCGATCGACTCGACGAAGACCTTGTCGTCGTAGACGCGCCGCCCCATCTTCCGCGCCGGCCGCCACTCGGTGACGCCCTTCAGGAGCGAGAGGATCTTGGCGATCGCGGGGTCCTGCTCGACCTTCGCGAAGCCCTCCGGGACGAACGCCTTGAGCCTCTCGCGGATCGCCTCGCCGTCCGGGAGGCCCGCCGCGCTCTCGCCCGCCGTCCGCGCCAGAATCTGGAACTGCTTCATCGAGAGCGTCTTGCCGGCCGCATACTGGTCGTGGAGCGACTTCATGAACGAGCCCTTCTCGCTCAGGCCCAGGCGATCGAGCACCTCGAAGCAGAAGGCGACGAGCTGGGGGTCGGCGCGCGGGGAGAGCGCGTTCGCCGACGCAAGGCCGGCGTCCTTCAGGCGCCTCTCGCAGTCGGGGATCTGGTCGGCGTAGAGGAGCGCCGTCCGCACGAGGGACTGCAGCTGGCGTTGCGACAGGGCGCGCTTGCCCTCGGCGGCCTGCTTCTTGACGCTCTCGACGAACGCCTTGTCGTCATACGTGCGCGCGCCGACCTTCTTCGCGGGCTTCCACGCCTTGACGTCCTGCAAGATCGCGAAGACGGCGTCGAAGGAGGCCTTGGACGGCGGCGCGTCCTCCTGGATGGACGCGATCTCCCGCGTCAGGTCGTCGTAGAACGCCGAGAGGATCGCGTCGGCGTCCGCCGTCCCCGCCTCGATCTCGTCGAGGTGCGCCTCCATCTGCGCCGTGTAGCCGACGGAGAAGAGGTCGTTCAGCCGCTTGACGAGCCAGTCGCAGACGAGCCGCCCGCGCTCCAGGGGGACGAGCTTGCGCTTCTTCGTCTCGGCGTAGCCGCGCGCCTTGAGCGTCTCGATGGTCGCGGCATACGTCGACGGCCGCCCGACGCCGTTCTCCTCCAGGGTCTTGATGAGGGAGGCCTCCGAATAGTGCGACGGGCCCTTCGTCTCCTTCTCCTCCGACACCCACCGTACGGGGACGAGCGTCTCGCCGACGGCCACGCGCGGCAGATACGCGACCTCGTCCGTCTCGTCGTCGTCCTCGCCGTCGGCCGTCTTCTTCTTGAGGGAGAGCTTCATGACCTTCAGGAAGCCCTCGAAGTCCACGGCCGTCGACGAGGCCGTGAACACGTACTTGTGCGCGAGCGACGGCTTCTGCGCCTCCAAGGAGAGCGTCGTCACGGTCGTCTTCGCGTCGGCCATCTGGCTGGCGACGAAGCGCCGCCAGATGAGGTCGTAGAGCTTCAGGTCCGACGGATCCATCTTCGCGTCCGCCGCCGCCTGCGGCGTGAGGGCGACCTTCGTCGGGCGGATCGCCTCGTGCGCCTCCTGCGCCTCGACGCCGTTCTTGGAAGCGGCCGCGTAGACGTGCGGCTTCTCCGGGTAGAAATCCGCCCCGAACGTCCGCTCGATGTAGTCCTTCGCCGCCGCGCGCGCCTCGTGCGAGACGGAAAGTCCGTCTGTTCGCATGTAGGTGATGAACCCGGCCTCGTAGAGGCTCTGCGCGATCTTCATCGTCCGCCCCGGGTTGAGCCCGAGGACGCTTGAGGCGGCCTGCTGGAGCGTGGACGTCGTGAACGGCGGCAGCGTCCGGCGGACGCGCTTCTGCTCCTTGACCTGCGCGACGCGCAAGGACGCCTCGTCCAGGTCGAGCAGGATCGCCTGCGCCGTCTCGGGCGCGTTGACGGCGGGCTTCTGGCCGTCGAACGAGGCCAGCCGCGCAATGAACGTCCTCTCGTCGCCGTCCTTCTTCGTCTCGACGCCCATCACGTAGTAGACGGCGCTCTTGAACGCCTCGATCTCGCGCTGGCGCTCGACGAGCAGGCGCAGCGCGACCGACTGGACGCGGCCCGCGCTCAAGGTGCGGCTGTTGGCGCAGGCGATGTTCTTCCAGAGCAGCGGCGAGACGCGGTAGCCGATGAGACGGTCGAGGAGGCGGCGGGCCTGCTGGGCGTCCACGAGCTTGAGGTCGATGTCGCGCGGCGACGCGACCGCCCGGAGGACGGCGTCCTTCGTGACTTCGTTATACGTGACGCGGCGGAAGGCCTTGTCCTTCGCCACGGGGGCGAGAACCTCGTGGAGATGCCAGGCGATGGCCTCCCCCTCGCGGTCGGGATCGCTCGCCAGATAGATCTCGTCGGCGCCCTTCGCGGCCGCCTTCAGCTCCGAGACGACCTTCCCCTTGCCCTCCGACACGACGTATTTCGGCGTGAACGACCAGTGGTGCGGCGAGACCTCCTCGATCTTGATCGCCTGGTTGTCCTTCGGCAAGTCGCGGATGTGGCCGATGGAGCTCTTCACGACGAAGTCGCCTCCGAGGTATTTCCCGACCGTCTTAGCCTTCGCAGGCGATTCCACGATGAAAAGCTTCTGTCCCATGCCGCCGTCTCCCTCTTTCCCTTTCTCCTCTTTAATTAGACAAGATTCCTCGACACGAGATGCTCGGCGATCTCCACCGCGTTCAGCGCCGCCCCGCGCAGGAGCTGGTCGCCCGAGACGAACATCTCAAGGCCGCGCCTGTCGTCCCGCGAGAGATCCTGTCGGATGCGCCCGGCCAGGACATCGTCGTGCGACGCCGCGTCGAGCGGCATCGGATAGAGGTTCTTCGCCGGATCGTCGACGACGCGGACGCCCTGGGCGTGGCGCAGAATCTCGCGCGCCTCGTCGGGCGTGATCTCGTTCTCGAACTCCAGGTTGAGCGACTCCGAGTGCGCCCGTGCGACCGGCACGCGCACGCACGTGCACGAGAGCCTCAATTCGGGATGGTGGAGGATCTTCCGCGCCTCGTTGCGCATCTTGAGCTCTTCGAGCGTGTAGCCGTTCTCGGGGTCGAAGGCGTCGATGTGCGGAATGAGGTTGCAGACGAGCGGGTGCTGGAACGCCTTCACCGTCGGCGGCTCGCCCTTCGCGTAGGCGCGGATCTGCTCCTCCAGCTCCTGGAGGCCGGGCGCGCCCGCCCCCGAGGCCGCCTGATACGTCGAGGCGATGACGCGCTTCAGCCCCTTGGCGCGGTGAAGCGGCGCGACGGCCTCCAGCATGATGGCCGTCGTGCAGTTCGGGTTCGCGATGACGCCCGCGTTCCAGTCGAGGTCTTCCGCGTTCACCTGCGGCACGACGAGCGGCACGGCGGGATCCTGCCGGAAGGCGCGGGAGTTGTCGATCATCTTCGCGCCCGCCGCAACGCAGGCGTCCTTGAGGGCCCGCGCCACGTCCGTCTTGCCCGCGAAGAGGACGATGTCGAGCCCCTTGAAGCAGTTTTCGTCGGCGACCCGGACGTCATACGTGCGGCCGAGAATCACCTCCTGGCGCGGACGCGAGGCGAAGACCTTGACGTCGCCGTTCAGGGGAAAATGCCGCTCGTGGAGAACGCGAATCATCTCCGTGCCGACGGCGCCGATGCCAACAAGACCCACATTGAATTTTTTCATAACGCGCCGAATTATAGCATTTTCGGAAAAAACGGGCAAGAGAGCGCACCGCCGTTTAGGATGCGTCCGAGCGGAAGGAGAGGCTTTTCAGGACGAGGTCGCGGACGAACGCCGTCCTTTCGTCGTTCCACGTGCGCTCCCCGACGTCCGCCGGGCGGTGGCACGCGCGCCAGACGGGCGCGAAGAGCGTGGGGGCGGCCAGCTGCATCCAGACCGACGACGCCCAGAGGTGCGCCTCGCGGTCGTCCGCCGTCGCCATGCGCATGAGGCGGAAGAGCGTCTCGCGGGCGGGACGCGCGAACCGCGCGTCGAGAGACGGCTGCATGGCGGAGGGCTGGATGGACTCGCAGCGGTAGAGCCCGGCGGCGTAGGCGGCAAGCCCCTCGGTCGCCTGGAGCGCGTCCGAGAACGCCCCGATCCACGCCGCCACCGCCTTTTCCCAGGACGGCGCGTCGTGGACGTCCGCCACGAGACGCGCCATCTCCGCGCCGCGCGTCTCCGCGTAGACGCGCGCGCAGCATTCTCGGTAGAGGCCCTCCTTGTTGCGGAAATGGTAGTTGACGAGCGCGCCGTTCACCTTCGCCGCCCGGCAAATCTCGCGCACGGTCACGCCGCCGAGCCCTCTCGCGGCGAAAAGCGGCGTCGCCGCCCGAATGATCTTCTCCTTCGTCCTGTCCATCGGCACCCTTCTCTTAAACGCCCGTTTAGATTACCATTTTGCGCGCGGCCTGTCAAGGACGGGCAAAAAAACGCGCGGCCTGGAACCCCAAGCCGCGACCGTTTCGTCATTCACCGTGGAACGCTCTTATTTCTTGACGAGCTTGCGAACCGCCTTGTGCGAGCAGAACGTGCGCTCGTTGTAGAGCTTCGCGCGCCACGCCGTGCCCTTCTTGACGAGCTTGACGCTCTGGACCCAGGGCGAGTTGAAGGGGAAGAGCTTCTCCACGCGCACGCCGTAGCTCTCGCGGGAGACCGTGAAGTTGCCCGCGATGTTCTTGCGCCCGTTGTCGATGGCCAGCACCTTGCCCTCGAAGTCCTGGATGCGGAACTTGTCGCCTTCCTTGATCTTGATGGACACGCGGACGACGTCGCCGGCGCGGAACTCGGGGATCTTCTTCTCCGCGAGCGCGGCCGTCTGCTCGGCGTTGATCTTGTCAATCAGCTTGATACCCATGGCTTACGCCTCCTTCTTTTCGGCGGGCTTCTTCGCCGGCGTCGCGTGATGCGGCTTCAGGGACGGGTTCTTGGCCCGGCGGATCAGCGAGGCCACCGTCGTCGAGGGCTTCGCGCCGTGCTTGAGCCACTTGTCGACCTTTTCGAGGTCGAGCTGGAAGTTGTTCTCCTTGATCTGGGTGTCGTACCAGCCCAGGATCTCCAGGAACTTGCCGTCGCGCGGGCTGCGCTCGTCCGCCGCGACGATGCGGTATGTCGCGTGGTTGGTGCAGCCGGTGCGGCGCATTCTCAATTTGACCATGTCTTGTTGCTCCTTCGCAGATGAATGATTGGCGCGTAGTATATCATATCCGAACGCCGAACACAAGCGGAAAATAGATAAGCGAGAGC
>CAVGMG010000068.1:0-7454 GCA_963630185.1 Alistipes onderdonkii
CCAACGCCACTCTTGTACAAGTAGCTGCGGAAGATCCTGTCCAGAAGGAAAGACTTCCCGCATCGGCGAATGCCGGTAATGACCTTCACCTGGCCGTTCCACATTGAATCGACCAGTTGCTTCAGATATGTGTCACGCCGAATCATAGAGCTATCAACGCCTTTTCAACTTATGCAACATGCCGCACAAGTTGAAAGTATTATACCACATTCCACCGTGCGAAACGTCGAATAACGCCTCCGCGCGAAAATCGCTCGTCTGGAATCCGCGACCTTGCGCTATCGCAATCCTGCGTTACTGGATGCAGATGACGAGGCCGTTGACAAGGTCGTCCTTCAAGTAGCCGTTCTCGTCGAGGCGGAACGTGACCTTCTTCGTCGTGACGCTCTCGTCGTAGCGGATCGCCGCGAGCTGCGCTGCCGTGAGGCCGTTCGCGTCCGTGCCGAAGCGGATGCGGTTCGTGCGCTCCTTCAGCGATGCGCCGCACGTCAGCGTCAGCACCGCACCGTCCGCCCACGCCGCCTCGTGTGAGTCGGCGAAAGCGAACGTGCCGTTCGTCGCGTCGAGCGCGGCGGAGCCGGACAAGGTCAGCGCCCCAGCGGAAACGCCGCCGCAACCCTGCGCAAGGCTCACGCGCCCCCCTTCCAAGACCACGGCGTTCCCCGCCTTGACGCCCTGCGCGTTCGCGAAGACGAGTTCGCCCGCCACGACCTTGAACGGGCCGGCGTTGTAGTTCTCGCTTCCGAGCGTCAGAGTGGACGAGCCGTCTTTCGCGAATGTCGCGCCCGCATAGCCGCCCGCGTCTTTCAACGAGCCGACGACGGTCGTCGGCGTCTCCGTCTTCACCGTGACCGTCCTCGCGATGTCGTTGTGGTTGACAAGCTCGATCCCCGGCTCGATCGTCACCGGGTCTGGCCCGAAGACGCTCCACGTCACGTCCGTTGCATAGCCCGCCCGGCAGGTCGTCGCGCCGACGATTCCGCCGCCGTTCGTGACGACAAGGTCGTTGGCGTAGTTGAATCCGTTCCTCATGCGAAGCGTTCCGCCGTCAAGCGTGAGCGAAGCTCCGCTCGCCATCGCCAGCCCCGCCGCGAGGACGAGTTCGGAATCGGCAAAGACCGTGTAGTGCCGGCTGTCGCCGCCATACCACGCGCCGCCCTCCTTTTCCAGATGAAGCCTGCCGCCGTTTGCGACGAAGGTCAGCGGATTGGCGGGCAGGGGCGCGTTCGTCACGCGGACGGTCCCGCCGTCAAAAGTCGTCCCCCACGTCGTCCAAGACGACTTCGGCGAAGCAAAGACGAGCGACGGGCCGACCTTCAGGACGAGCGACGAAAGAGAGCTTTGCATCGCCTCCGCCGAGATGCTGTAAGAGCGATAGCCTTCCACGCTCGTGAAGTCAGTTCCCATCGGGCAATAGGCGGCTTCCTTGTAGCGTCCCCAGACGATCCGGGCGTCGATTCCCTTCTCGCCGTCCGTCAGCTCGACGAGGACGCACTTCGTCCAGCCGGAATCCTGCTTCTGCGCCTGGAACGTCAGCGTCCCGTCCGTCTCGTTCCGGTGGAAGATCTGCGCGTCGCCGACGCCCATCCAGCTGCCGCCCGACTTTGCCGAGACGATCTCGACGTCCCGAAGCTCGTAGCCGGGAAGAATCGTGCGGGCTTCCGCCTGCAAGATGCCGTCGCCGAGCGTCTCCACCTCCTGTTCGCCGCTCCCCTTCCCGAAGTAGACGTTCGCGTTCCCCGTGATGTCGAGGTCGAACACGTCGTTCGCCTGGGTCGGGCGGATGAGGAGCGTGCCGTCGTTGACCACCAGCGTGTCCGTCCCCGAATCGCCGACGGCAGCGGCCAGGGCCTTCAGTTCGGCGGGCGTCGTCTCAAGCACGTTGAGGACCTCGATGCCGTAGACGCCGTAGGCGCCGTTGGACGACGTGGACGAGACCTGAAGCCAGAAGTTCGGCAAGGGCGTCCCCGCCTGCACATCGGCATATCCGGCATTCTGGCCCCAGACGACGATGTCGTCGCCGCTCTGCTCGAAATGGGCGAGAACGGCCTTGCAGACCGTGCCGTCCCGGACCTGGAACTGCACGTCCATCTTCTCGTCTGTCCGGCTCGTGATAAGGCCGCGCCCCGTGAACTCGATGCCGCCCATCCAGTTGCCGCTCATCTTGCACACAAGACCCTTGATTTCGGAAAGCCTGCGGTTCTTCCAGATGACGGCCTTCTGATCCGTTCCCCAGGGCATGCTCGCGTAGGGCTTGAGCCACGGGATGTAGCCTTCGAACTTGGGGAAGGAGGAATCGACGCCGATCGTCACCGTGTTGCCGTCAACCGAGACCTCGCCCAGCGTGACGGATCCAAACGCCGCCGCGCCGAGCAACGTCGACGACAGAGCCGCCAGCAAGAAGACGCTTTTCATGGATTACTCTCCTTTCGGGATTTCCTTTGAAACTTCTTTTCCGTAAATGGAGACCTCGCTCAGGCCAAGGTTGCTGCGCAGGCCGTAAATGCGCACGTAACGCCCGACGACGGGCTTCTTGAACTCGATGGCGATGCCCTCCCGCCGCGCAATGGGCCCGTCCTCGCGCCGCGCCGCGAGCGTCCACGCGGCGAGCGGCTTCGTGCGGTCGTCCGAGACGAAGACGGCGAAGGCGTTGCGGGCGTTCTTGAGGTCGTCGACGAGGTTGACCGCCTCCAGCTCGCACGTCTTTTCAAGGTCGATCTCGAAGTAGCACGCGCTTTCGTCGGAGAGCTGGGCGAACGGCTTGGGGTTCCCCACGTAGCCGGACCAGCCCGGCGTGAAGACGCGGACGCCGTCCGTCATCCACGCGGCGGGCCGTCCGTCCGAGAAGCTCGCCGGGCAGCCGAGCGCGACGTTCACGCGGCCGCGCCCGTCGACGACGCGCTCGACGGGCTTGTAGCCGCAGAGGAGGCAGGAGCGGACGAGCTCGCCGACCTGGCCGTTTTCCGGACGCTTCAGAATGGAGGCCTTGCCGTAGACGTGGCGTCCCTCGCGGACGTGTTCGCGGCAGGAGGGGTCGGTGCACTCGACGTAGTGCTCGCCCCCGTTCCAGCGCCAGTCGGGCTTGACGAGCGGCGTGTGCGCCGGGCAGGGCCTCTCGCCGAGCGCGCGGCCGTAGACTTCGGGCGTCTCCAGCTGCAGGGTGTCGCGCCCCCAGGCGCGCAGGCCGTAGACGCGCACATACCGCGCGCGGACGGGGCGAAACCCGATCGTGTAGCCCTTCTCGTCGCCCTTGTAGACGCTCCGCTTGCTGCCGAGGAGAGTCCAGTCCTTGATGGGCTTCGTCGCGTCGTCCGTCGCATACGCCGCCCAGTGGCAGCGGGCGCCCCACACGGCCCGCGCCCGGAGCGCCGAGATCTCGCACGGTTCGCCCAGGTCGACTTCGACGAAGCAGTCGCCCCTCGTGCCGAGGGACCTGACGCGCTCCCCTTCGCCGTCTTCGCACCAGACCGTCCCGGCGGTCGTGCGGCGCCGGCCCTTCGCGAGGTCGACGAGCCCGGCGGGGACTTTCGCCTCCTCCAGGGGCATGTCGTTCTTCGCGCTCACCTTGCCGTAGACTTCCGCCTCGATGAAGAGCGCGTTCCCCTGGCCGAGCTCGTGAAGGCCGTAGATGCGCACGAACCGGGCGTCCGTCGCGGGGAACTTCACGGCATAGCCGTCGCCGCCGCTCATGCGCTGGTCGGTCTTGCGGTAGAGGAGCCGCCATTCGCGCAGGGGCTTCGCCGCGTCGTCCGTCGCATACGCCGCCCAGTAGGCCGAGCCGTTGCTGATGAACGGGAAGACGCGGATCTTGTCGATCGTGTAGAGCGCGCCGAGGTCGATCTCCTGGTAGCAGTCGCTCTTGCCGACGTCGTTGAACGTCGTCGTGTTGCCGGTGAGGATGTAGCCCTCCGTCTTGCCGTCCGTCATCCGGTCGGACCAGCCGTCCCCGTTCCGGCACATCTTCCCCGCCGCGACGTTCACGTCGTCCGGGCCGATGACGGGGGCGGCCTCCTTCGCGACGGCGACGGGTTTCGGCTTGAACGCCTCGCCGGGCTTCGCCGCGCCCGTCCAGACGGCCTCGACGAACTGCTCGACGTAGGGATAGAGGATGTCGTAGCCGAGCTCGTTCGGGTGGAGGCTGTCGCCGAGCGCGGTGCGCGTCTTGGGCTTGATCTGCGCCGTCACGCTCGCGTCGTCCCAAAGGTCGAGATACGGCACGGCCCACTTCTTGCAGATCTTCTTCATGAGCGGCAGATACTCCGGCATCTTCGCCCAGTCGCTCCAGCCCGACTTCTCCAGCTTGAAGTTGATGATGTAGCCCACCTTCGCGCCGGGGATGTCGCGCCGGATCTGCCAGAAGAGGTATTCGAGCGAGCCGGCGAACGTCTTGAAGTCCTCGGCGGCCGGGTTGTAGTCCTCCGCCGAGCCCGGCGCGACCGTTCCCGCCGGGCACTTGCCCATCGCGTCGTTGACGCCGCCGTGCGCGATGACGAGGTCGAAGGGCATCCCCTTGTGCCAGCCCACCTGGACGCGCACGGTGTTGCCGGGGCCCCAGTTGTTCGAGACCGTCGCGCCCGAGATGCCCGTGTTGAGCCAGCGCATCCCGTTCGCCCAGCCGATGCGCCCCGGCCAGCCCGCCGTGTAGCGCAGGTGCGGGTTGTTGACCTCGCAGATCGCCTCGGTGATCGAGTCGCCGACGAAGAGGACGCTGCGCCCCTTCAGCGGCGACGAGGAGCGCACCTTGACCGTCGGCGCGAAGTGGACGGGCCCGTCGAGCAAAAAGCCCGGATCGGACGAGACGAACGCGCCCTTCGCGGACACGCCCTCGAAGCGGACTTTCGCCCCTTCGAGAACCGTCATCTTCAGCGTGTAGGCGTGGTCGCGCCGCGGCGTGAGGCCGAAGGGGATCGGCGCGATGCGCGTGACGGGCCACATGTCCTTGTTCACGTCGCGGATCGGGTAGTCGAAGGCGCGTTTCGTTCCGTCCGTCTCGTCCGTGATCTCGATGCGCAGGCGATATTTCCCCGTGCACTTGAGCCCGTCGAACATCGCCCGCGACCGCGCCTCCGGCTCGGACGAGAAGACGAACGACGTCCAGCCGCCCACGTTCGCGATCGCCCCGTCCTTCGGCGTGATCGCGATCTTGACGACCTCGTCCTCCGCGAGGCCGGCCATGTCCTCGTAGAGCGTCTTCGCCTCGTCCGCGCTGAACGCCGGATACTTCGCGCACGCCGCGACGGCCTCCTTCGAGAGCGGCCAGCTCCAGGTCGCGAAGTAGTCGGCGAAGTTGCGGTTCAGGATGCGCGAGAGGCGCGTCGCCCACTGGTCGATCTGCTCCTGCTCGTTCGCCGGAAGCCGCCCGACGACGGGGGCGCGGTATTCGCGGAACATCGTCAGGAACGGCGCCCAGCCGAACGCGCGGCGGATGCGCATGAAGGTGTCGAGCGCGAGGAAGTAGTCCTTCTTCCACGCCTCGAAGCCCTTGCCGTCCTCGACCCAGCGCACGGTGCGCTTGCGGCAGGCGGCGCGGGACGTGTAGTCGGCGAAGATCTCGCGGTCGACGAGCCCGGCGGCCTTCTCGGCGGCGTAGAGGGTGAAGAGGTTCACCGTCACCTCGCCCGTCCCGTTGAACGTCCAGGCCCTGTTCTGGAAGTTGTGCCCCAGCTCGTGCAGGACGCCCCACTCGCCCGCCGTCTCGATCTTCCGGCGGTTGACGATGTCCTCCGACACGTTGTCGAGCGAGTGGTACATCATCGGGTAGCCGTCGTGCAGGAAGCCGGACCTGAGCTGGACGTCGGCGCAGATGCGCTCCTTGTAGCTGCGCGGCGCGTCAAGCCCCGTCAGCTGCGCGTCCGCCTCGACGACCTTGTCCCAGAACGACGCGATCCATTCGGGGTCGTCGCACGCCGCCGCCCGCTTGGAGAGGAGCGTGATGACGTAGCGCTTGCCCTCGATCTCGGCCTGCGGCGCGTCGCACGAGGCGAGCATCCGCCGCCAGTCCGCGTTCGTGTCGCGCCCCAGGACGAAGTGCGGCGCGCGGACGGCGCCGGAGACGAAGACGTCGGCGGAGCCCTTGCCGCCCTCCGGCACGACGACGTAGAGCAGCCCGCCGAACGGCGTCGAGAACGTCATCTCGCGGCGGTCGAGCGGAATCGTCACGGTCACGAGCGGCGCGCGCTTCCATTCGCCGCACGTGGTCAGGTCGTCGGACGTCGTGCCGACGCGGAGCTTGAGGCCGAGCTTCTCCGCCCCCTTGCCGAGGCGGACGGTGATGGGCGCGCCCGCGCCCGCGAAAAGCCCCGTCGACCGCCAGCGCGAGACGGCCATGTCCACGGCGATCCGCTCGTTCGCGACGGTCTTCGCGCCCTTCCGCACGAGCCCCGGGTAGACGGCCGCCGCCGGGTCCGCCGGCCAGAGGCGGACGGGGTCCGCCTGCCAGGCGTTCTGGCGGAGGACGACGGCGACGCGCGCGAGGTCGTCCTTCGCCGTCAGGGGGCTCTCCGGCGAGGGGCGCTTCTGCGCCTTCGGGTCGTCGGCGAGGGCGGCGAGCGACGCGAAGGCCGCGCCCGCGCCGGGCGGGCAGGCGTTCGCCGCCTGGACGAGCGTCTTCGCGACCTGGGCGCGGAGCGTGGCGTTCGAGGAGGCCGAGCCGTCGCGCACGGCCTGCAGGGCCTCGGGCAGCGTCGAGCCGAACGGGAAGGAGACGGCCGCGTCGAAGCCCTTCGGCGACGAGCGGTTCACGCCCGAGTCGCCCGCCACGAAGCCGAACGGCGCGAAGAGCCTTTCGAGGTCGTAGTGGAGCGACGGCGAGACGAGGCCGGTCGAGCGCTCCGCGAAGTAGGCCCAGCCCCAGACGAGCGCGTCGGTCAGGAGGCCGCCGCCCTTCTTCACGTAGGCGTGGATCTTGGCGTAGTCCGAGGCGGTCACGTCGCCCGAGAGGAACGCCACGGCGGGGAAGGCGAGCGCGGCGTCGAGGGCGTCGACCTTCGTCGCCTGGACGCCACACGACGCCAGGTTGTCGCAAACGGACGAGTTTCGCAGAACGGCGACTTGACCTGCCCTGCCGCGCAAAAGGAAGTCCGCGACATTCTTCAGGAACTGCGCCGTGTCGGCCTTCGTCGCCTTCGCGCAGAGGAAGTTCGGATGCCCGACGGCGACGACGCGCCCGTCGCCGTAGAAGGCGCCGACCGTCACGGGGTGGATCGTGCCGTCGTAGTTCTTGGCGGCGATCACGTTGAAGGCGTCGTCCGTCAGGCAGACGAACGGGCCGGGGAGGGCGTTCTCGCAGTCGATGGCGGAGACGCCCTTGACGAGCTGCGAACGGGCGGCCGCGTTGCGCGCGGCGTCGGCATGGGCCAGCGTCGCCGCGAGGGCGGCGGCCATGCACGAGAGAAACCTTGTCTTCATAATGTTGGCTAATTATACCACAATCCAAAAAAGATACAAGGCAAATC
>CAVGMG010000069.1:0-7428 GCA_963630185.1 Alistipes onderdonkii
CCATGCCGGGGGCCTCGTAGACGCCGCGGCTCTTCGTGCCGATGATGCGGTTCTCCAGCGCGTGCTTCATGCCGATGCCGTTGCGCCCGCCGATCTTGTTGAGGAGGAGCATGACGTCGTAGGGAGAAAGCTTCTTGCCGTTGACGGCCGTGCAGCGGCCCTTCTCGAACTTCAGCGTGACCTTCTCGACCTTGTCGGGCGCGTCCTCCGGCCACACGCCCATCGTGGGCTTCACGATGCGCATCGAGGTCTCCATGGACTCCAAGTCCTCCGCCTCGTGCGAGAGGCCGGCGAGGTTCGCGTCGGTCGAGTATTTCTTCTTCGTGCCGACGAACGCCGTGATGTTGCGCTTCGCGAGGAACGCGACCATCTCGGTGCGGCCGGGGAACTTCTTGAGGAGCTCCTCGTCGCGCCACGGCGAGTAGACGCCGAACTGCGGATCCATGACGTTGACGTAGCGCTCGAAGCGCATCTGGTCGTTGCCGCGCCCCGTCGCGCCGTGGACGAGCACCGTGCAGCCGGCCTTCTTCATGGCGGGCAGGAGGTTCTTGACGGTCACGGCGCGGGCGATGCCCGTCGAGTTCCAGTAGCCGCCGTCGTACATCGCCTGGCACTTGACCGTCTCGAAGCAGATGTCCGCCATGTCCTTCGTGACGTCGACGATCTTCGTGGCGACGCCCGTGGGCGCCATCTTCTTCTTGATGTCGTTGATGTCCTTCTCGTCGGGCTGGCCCACGTTCGCCGAGAAGGCCTTGACCTTGACGCCCGCGTCCTTCAGCACGCAGCAGATCGTCTTGGAGTCGAGCCCGCCCGACACGCACACGCCAACCGTCTGTCCCTTGAGATCTTCGAGTTTCATTTGTCGTTTCTCCTGTTGTTTCGGATAATTATACCACTTCCCCCCGCGAGGGGCAATTGAGCGTCGCAAAATAATCGTCCAGCGTCTCGGCGCGGCGGATCTCGCGGACGGCGCCGCCCTTTTCGAGGAGGAGCTCCGCGCTGCGCAGCTTGCCGTTGTACTGGAAGCCCATCGCGTGGCCGTGCGCCCCCGCGTCGCAGATGACGACGAGGTCCCCCCGCTCCAGGACGGGCAGGACGCGCTGGATGGCGAACTTGTCGTTGTTCTCGCACAGCGACCCCGTCACGTCGTAGACGGACGTCTCGGTCGCCTTCTCCTTGCCGGGGACGACGATCTCGTGATACGCGCCGTAGAGCGCCGGGCGCATGAGGTTCGACATGCACGCGTCCAGCCCCGCGTAGAGGCGATACGTGTTCTTGACGTGGCGCACGCGCGAGACGAGGTAGCCGTAGGGCCCCGTCATGACGCGCCCGCATTCGAGGCAGAGGCGGAGGGGCTTGAGCGCGTGGCTCGCGACCTTCTCCTCGTACGCCTCGCGGATGCCCCGGCTGACCGCGTCGAGATCCATCGCCTTCTGGTCGGGGCGGTAGGGGATGCCGATGCCGCCGCCGAGGTTGACGAACTCGAAGTCGATCCCAAGTGCCGCCGAGAGGTCGGCGGCGAGCGCGAAGAGCATCTTCGCCGTGTCGACGATGTAGTCGGGGTCGAGCTCGTTCGACGCGACCATCGTGTGGAGGCCGAAGCGCGTCGCGCCCCGCGCCTTGAGGAGGCGATACGCCTCGAAAATCTGGTCGCGCGTCATGCCGTATTTCGCCTCCTCGGGCTTGCCGATGATCGCGTTGCCGCCCTTGAGAGGGCCGGGGTTGTAGCGGCAGCAGAAGACGCGCGACGACGAGTCCGCCGCAAGTTCGTCCGACGCGGCAGGCACCGCCTCGAAGAAGAAGGGGATGTGGGAGACGTCGTCGAAGTTGACGATGGCCTTCAGGTCCCACGCCTTTTGGAACTCCTCCGCCGGCGTGTCGTTCGAGGTGAACATGATCTTCTCGCCGGAGACGCCGACCCTCTCCGCGAGGACGAGCTCGGCCATCGAGGAGCAGTCGAAGCCGAAGTCGAACGGCAGGAAGAGCTTCATGATCTCCGGGTTCGGCGTCGCCTTGACGGCGAAATACTCGCAGAAGCCCCTGTTCCACGAAAACGCCTTCTTGAGCCGCTTGGCCTGGGCGCGGATCGCCTCCGCGTCGTAGATGTGAAACGGCGTCGGATGCGTCGCGGCGATTTCCTCAAGCGCGGCGCGGTCGAAGGGAAGCTCTCTCATGACTTTCTCTCCACGGCGATTTTCACGAGGTGGCCGTTCAGGTCGACGTCGCCCGCGCCGGGCGAGATTTCGCACGACGTCGCCAGCGTCTCGCCCTTGACGGCCTCCAGATGCGCCTCCAAGGCCTTGCGCACCTCGTCGTCGCACGAGACGGCGACAACGATGCGGTCGGTCACGTTGAAGTCGGCCTCCTTGCGCAGGGCCTGCACGCGGCTGATGAACTCGCGGGCGATGCCCTCGGAGACGAGCTCGGGCGTGAGCGCCGTCTCCAGGCCGACGACGAGGTCGCCCTCCGATGCGACGACAAGCCCCGCCTTCGGATGGCGCGTGACGAGGATGTCATCGAGGGCGATTGCAACGCCCTCGATCTCCGTGGGCAGGGGTTCGGGGGCGCCAGAGCCCCCGTCCGTTCGCCCGTCCGTTCCGATCTTCGCAATCGCCGCCGCGACGGCCTTCATCTTCGGCCCGCACTTCGGCCCCAGCGTCTTGAAGTTCGCCTTGTAGGTCGTCTCGCAGAGGTCGTCCGCACGGACGTCGCGGTCGACGGCCTTGACGTTCAGCTCGTCCTTGATGAGGGCGTCCAGAACCGCCATCGTCTCGGGCGGCATCGCCTGCGACGCGCGCGACGCGGACGCGAGGCGAAGCGCCTTCAGCGGCTGGCGCACCTTGAGGTTGCTGTCGGCGCGGAGCTGGCGGCCGAGCTTCACGACCGTCTGGACGGAGGCCATCGCCTCTTCGAGGGCGCGGTCGCGCAAGGCGGCGTTCGCCGTCGGGAACGCGCACAGATGCACCGATTCGGGGTCGGATGCGCCCTTCAAGTTGCCGTAGATCTCCTCGGCGATGAACGGCGTGAACGGCGCGGCGACCTTGGCGAGCTGGACGAGGACGTAGCGCAGCGTCCGATACGCGGAAAGCTTGTCGTCGTCGTCCGTCGACTTCCAGAAGCGGCGGCGGCTGCGGCGGATGTACCAGTTCGTGAGATCCTCGACGAACTGGACGAAGGGGCGGACGGACTTCTGGAGGTCGTAGGCGTCCATGGCGGCCGTGACGTCGTGGATGAGCGTCTCCATCGACGAGACGATCCAGCGGTCGAGGAGGTTCGTCGAGGTCGGCGCGACGACCTCCGCGTCGTGGAAGCGGTCGACGTTCGCGTAGGTGACGAAGAACGAGTAGGCGTTCCACCACGGGATGAGCAAGTCGCGCATCAGCTGCTTGACGCCGTTCTCGGAGAACTTGAGCGACTCGGCCCGCACGACGGGCGAGTAGATCATGTAGAGGCGGATGGCGTCCGCCCCGTAGGTGTCGAGCATCGTGTTCGGGTCGGGGTAGTTCTTGAGCCGCTTCGACATCTTCTTGCCGTCCTCCGCGAGGACGAGCCCGTTGACGATGACGTTCCTGTAGGGGCTCTTGTCGAAGAGGCACGTGCCCAAGACCATGAGCGTGTAGAACCAGCCGCGTGTCTGGTCAAGCCCCTCGGCGATGAAGTCGGCGGGGAAGAACGCGGACACGTCTCCCTCCCCCATGTAGTGCTGCTGGGCGTAGGGCATCGAGCCCGACTCGAACCAGCAGTCCAGCACTTCGGGCGTGCGGTGGTAGGTCTTGCCGTCCTTGCGGATGACGATCTTGTCGATGAAGTGCTTGTGGAGATCCGTCACCTTCTCGCCCGACAGGCGCTCCAGCTCCGCGCGCGACCCGACGCAGATCATGTCGGACGGGTCGTCGTCGCAGATCCACACGGGGATGCAGCTGCCCCAGAAGCGGTTGCGCGAGATGTTCCAGTCGCGCGCCTCCTCCAGCCAGTTGCCGAAGCGCTTCTCGCCGACGTAGTCGGGCGTCCAGTGGACGGTCGCGTTGTTCTTCGCAAGCCGCGCGTGGAGATCCTCGACGCGCACGTACCAGGCGTCGATCGCGCGGTAGATGAGCGGCGTGTCCGTGCGGTCGCAGTAGGGATAGGCGTGCGTGATCGTCGCCTGGTGGACGAGCTTGCCGCAACGCTTCAGGTCCTGGATGATGTCCCTGTCGCAGTCCTTGCAGAAGCGTCCCTTGTATTCGGGAATCGCGTCGGTGAACGCGCAGGACGCGTCGAGCGGGTCGACGATCTCCTCGAAGCCCGCCTCGCGGCAGACGCGGAAGTCGTCCTCGCCGTAGGCCGGCGCGATGTGGACGAGGCCCGTGCCGTCGTCCGTCGTCACGTAGTCGTCGTTGAGGACGCGGAACGCGCCCTGCTCCGCCTTGTCGGCGAAGTAGGGGAAGATCGGCTCGTAGCGGACGCCCTTCAGGTCGCGCCCCTTCATCGTGGCGACGACTTCGTAGTCCTCCGCCTTCTTGAAGAGCGTGGAGAGCCGCGCCTGGGCCATGACGTAGACGGGTTTCTCGTCGTCGGTCAGGTCACGGACGGCGACGTAGTCGATGTCGCCTCCCGCGCAGATCATCAAGTTCTCCGGCAGCGTCCACGGCGTCGTGGTCCAGATGAGGAGGTAAATGGTGGAAGAGTGGAAAGGTGGAAAGGTGGAAAGGTTCTCCTCAGCGGACTTTTCCACTTTTTCACTATTCCACTTTTCCACTCCCCCTACGCACTTTTCCACTATTCCACTATTCCACTCTTCCACTTTGACCCTGACAGTCACAGCCGGGTCCTGGACGTTCTTGTAGTTCGAGCCGGCCTCGAAGTTGGAAAGCGGCGTGGAAAGCTTCCACGAATAGGGCATGATGCGGTGCGAGCGATAGACGCGGCCCTGCTGCCAGAGCTGCTTGAAGACCCACCAGATCGTCTCCATGAAGTCGGGATCCATCGTCTTGTAGTCGTGGTCGAAGTCGACCCAGCGACCCATGCGCGTGACGGTCTTGCGCCACTCGCTGACGTATTTGAGCACCATCGAGCGGCACTTCTCGTTGAACGTGTCCACGCCGAGGGCCTTGATCTCGTGCGCCCCCGAGACGTGGAGGGCCTCCTGCGCGAGCGCCTCGATGGGAAGCCCGTGCGTGTCCCAGCCGAAGCGGCGCTCGACGTATTTGCCGCGCATCGTCTGGTAGCGCGGCACGATGTCCTTGATCGTGCCGGCGAGCAGATGCCCGTAGTGCGGAAGACCCGTGGCGAAGGGCGGGCCGTCGTAGAACGTATACCGCTCCCTCCCCTCGTTTCGCTTGAGAGACTTTGCAAACGTGTCGTTCTCCGCCCAGAACTTGAGGATTTCCTCCTCCATCTGGGGGAAAGCGACCTTGTTGGAAACCGCTTTGAACATCGCTCGTTTAACCTTCTTGAAGAAAAGTGAACGGATATTATACCAAATACGCGAAAATTATGGTATACTACTCCTCACGCCGCCGGGGTGGCACAGTGGTTGACTGCGCCTGATTTGTAATCAGGATCCGCAAGGACGCGTCGGTTCGAATCCGACCCTCGGCTCCAAGCAGACCCTCGGCTCCAGACAGGAGGCGGCTATCTCTCCCGGTTGACGAAATTCTGCGTCCTCGCGCGGATCGCCGCGAACGGGCAGGCGTTCGCGTTCGCCTTGCCCACGTCGTAAAGCGCGGCAATTTTCTCGAACTCCTCCGCAAAAAGCCCCTGCTCCCGCAAGAGGCGCACCTTCTCCGCCGCCACAATGCCGTTGCGAAGCTCCAGGAACCGCCACGAGGGATCGCCGCCCGGATAGCAGAGGAACGTGTCGCCCGACGGCCACGAGCCGTAGGAGGCGTCGCGGACGGGGTCTTCCGGCCAGCTGTTCCACGCCCAGCGCAGAAAGCCGTCAAGCCCCAGGAAGGCCGGCGCGGCGCCGCACCAGAAGGCCTCTTCGGGCGCCGAGGAGAGGAAGGTGTTGGGCGACTTCGGGTCGCAGCAGACGTAAAGCGTCGTGACAAGCCCCTTCGCCCGGCGGTCGGCGGCGGCGGAAAGGAACGCCGGCGTCACGCACGACCCGAAGAGGATCTGCGAATACACGTCGATCGTGATGCCCTTGAAGTCGGCGGGGTTGCGGTTGCCCGCCATGGAGACGCGCAGTCCCGGCGCGTGGCGCTGAACGAAGCGGACGACTTTCGCGACGTCCTCCGGGGCGCGCTCGTCCATCGCCATGACGGCGTTCTGAAACCAGCCCTTCTCCTTGAGGTGTGTCGCAAAGCGGTCGAGAAATTCTCCCCACGTCCGCTCCAGCTCCTCCTCGTCAATCGTCTTCGTGCGCGTCCACGGGCAGAGCGAGTAGCACGAGATGTCAGGGCCGATCCCGCACGAATAGGCAAATTGGACATATTCGTCGAAGAGCCTGAAGTCGCCGTCCTTGACGAGGGAGAAGTAGGCGTCGCGGCACTGGTGGTCCCACGGCAGGTCGACGATGGGAACGGTCACGGTCTTCTGCCCCGCCGTCGCGAGAAGCTCGTAGACGGGGCGCATCGCCTCGTAGTGTTCTTTTGAAAAAGGCTCGGCCTTGGCAAGCCGCGCCACCGCCCACGGATGCTGCCAGAGGTCGAGATAATACGCCCACTTTTGGGGCGGCGGCAGGACGCGGTCGAGAACCTTGACGCGCATCATGCCGCAGACGTAGACGCCGGGCTTTGCGTCAGCGGGGACGCGCACTTCGAGAACGCGAGGGCCCGCGCCCTCCTCTTCCGTCCACGACACGCGGTCGAAGGCCTCGACGCGCTGAAGGCTTCCAGGCGTGGGCGCGAACGCGACGCTCTTGAGAACGCCGCGCCGCACCATAAGGCCGTCGGGGTCGGGCCCGAGTTCACAGAAGTCTGGGACGCGCACGGCAATCGTCTCGCCGCGCCACGCCGTCACGTCGAACGTCCGCGCCTGCAGCGCGAACGCGCAAAACAAAACCACAAGCCAGATGGCCTTCATGCGTCATCTCCTCTCTAAAAAGAGAAGCGGAGGCTTTTGACGCCCCCGCTTCTCCCTGTCGTGCCTGAAGAGGCTTACTTCGCCTTCTTCAGCTCGCTCGTCACGTCCGCGAGGACCTGGCGGAGCGCCTTCGGGACGCGGTGGGCCGTCTTGGAGGCGACCTTCGAGTCCTTCGACGGCTTCGCGTCGTACTCGTCGTAGGACGCGCCGATCGTCTCGATCTCCTTGAGCCAGCCCTTCTTGTCGACCTTCAGGATCTCCTTGAGGAACTTCTCGTTGACCGTGTCGCGGCCCGTGTTGTTCGTGAGATCAATGTCCGCCGGCTTCGGGAGGTTGCCGATCGCCGTCTTCTGGCAGCCGACCGAGCCCTCGATGCGCTGGCAGATCCACTTCAGGACGCGGCTGTTGTCGCCGAAGCCC
>CAVGMG010000070.1:0-7421 GCA_963630185.1 Alistipes onderdonkii
CACCTCTGCCGCTACTGCTACGCGAACGCGAGCGCGGAGTGCGTCATGCGGAACAAGAATAGCCTTCTCGGAGGCGGATGATCTTGGCGTGTCCTATTCTCACTTTTCTAAAAACTGGGTATGCACTTGACTCAACCTGTCGCAATATTTAGTAGGAAAATTCTCTCACAGGGCACAGCCGGTTGTGTTTGGTTGAATTAACTGCATACCCAGTTTCTAAAAAAGTGAGAATGGTGCGCGAAATGAGTCCGAGAGAGACTTCTCACTTATAGCTATAAGTGAGAAGGTCGCGGGCGAGCGAGGCGCAAGACTGTGCGCGCAACGCAAGATGAGAATCACGTGCGGAAATCTCATGCGGCACGTGTCACCCTATCTTTCTGTATCTCTTCGCCGCGTCTGCGGTCTGGGAAATATGGTATAATCGGAGCATGAGACGTTGGCGAGACAGGGGAGGCGACTTGTTCGCGACGGTGGATGCCCGGCCGGCGGCCGAGTGTCCGCCGAATTCCTCTTCGGACTTTGAAGCGGCGCGTCCCATCGCCTCGCCGCTCGTCGCCGAGACCGCCGATTGGCTGGGCGCCAAGGCAAAGGAGCTCGGCAGCCTCCTCTCTTCCGAACGCGCCGTCGAGTACGTGGCGATTCTGCGGGCCTTTGCCGAGTTCCGCCGGCACCATGAGCCCGAGCCGCTTCACGAGGACATCGTGCGGGCCGTCTGCGGCGAGACGCCCGACCCGTTTGACGAGCAGACGCTCAAGGGCGAGCTTCGCCAGCTGAAGGACTGGGGACTCGTCACCGAGCGGATCGAGAAGGAGCGTCTGCGCGGCTATCGGGACAACCGCCGCACGAAATTTCGCTACCGCCTCTGCGACGAGGCCGTCCAGTTCGTCGACTGGCTCGCCGAACGCCGCCGCCATCCGCTGGACGAGGGCGGCGGCGACGTCACCGGCAACCTTCTCGACGACCAGTGCTCGCTGCTGCACGAGCTCCGCCGCAAGCTTCGCGCGGTGACGCCGACGGGAACGGACGCCGACGCCGCCGGCGACGTCCTCTACCGCGTCGGGCGGCTGCGCGTCCTGGTCGACGCGACTGCGCGGACTCTTCAGGCCTTGAACTTGCGCCTCCTCTCGTTCGGCGCGGAGTCATTCTCGGCGGACGAGGCGAAGCCGGTCATTGACGAGCTGGCGCTCTTCCTCGAACGGTTCGGACGGCGTTTCGGCGTCTTGCGCGAGGAGATCGTCCAGGACCTGACGGAACTGCGCCGCCCGAACCAGGCGGCGCGTTGGGCGACATGCGCGGACGTCCTTCGCGGCGAGGCGGCGAAGTTCCGCCACATCGCGTCCATGCGCATTCCCGACGCGTCGGCGATTCTCGCCGACGCCGCCCGGTTCTACGCGCCCGACGGAACGCTTGTCGACTTGATGCAGCGCATCGTCGATTCGGCGCGCAAGGTCTGGGGCAAGCTCAACGCGAAACTGCGCGAATTCGAGCGCCGCAACCATCGCCTCGAAGACCTCGGCGCACGGCTCGCCGAGCTTGCGAAGACGGACGAGGACTTCGTTCCCTACGGCTGGTTTCGCCGTCTGCTGCAGACGGCGTCGATGCGCGGCGACGCGCAGATCCGTCCCGGCGGCGAGAAGTCTGTGCATCCGCGTCCGAAGGATTCCGCCAAGGTCAAGGCGCGAAAGGTCGTCACCTGGATCACGCCGCGCACGGTCGGCGAAAAGGCGAACGTCGCCTCGATCGCCCAGGTGCGGGGCGCACGGCTGAAGGACTGGCTCAAGGCGCGGGAACTTTATCCCGAAGGGGCCGTGACGACGCTCTCTTCCCTCGTGCCGCAGGCGTTCGACGACTTCCCGAACGTTGTCCAGCTGATCGAATACGTGCGCCTCGGTCGCGGCGAGAAGGGCCGCCGCCATCTCGGCGTCGTCGCGCGGGAGCTGCCAGAGCCGACGACGCTGGCGGCTGCCGGACGTTCGCTGACCTGCAACGACCTGGCCATCGCGGCGGCGCAAGAGGAATCCGAACATGAAGATCGAAGAACTGATTGACCGGGGCGACCAGACGTCCGTTCTCGTGCAGACGGCCCTGAACGTCCTGATGGAGTCGCCGTATTTCTACAAGGCGGACGACGAGCGCACGTTCCGGGCGCTGAAGCACTATCGCCAGGCTTTCGCCGCGTTCTTCGACAAGTTCTTCGGCTGGACGCTCGTGATGGACGAGAAGTGCGCCCGCCTTTACAAGCCGAAATGGTGCAACGAGGCGATCACGCCGCCGAACCGGGACATGTTCGGCTTCACGCGCCGCGACGAATGCATGGGCTTCCTCCTCCTCCTGGAGTTCTTCGAGCGCGAGGCCCGCGAGCAGAACGTGGCGGCGGACGACCGCGACAACCTGCGCATCCGCTTCGGCGACTGGCTCGAGCATGCGGCGGCGCGGTTCCGCGAGCTTCTGCCGGAGAGGCGCGAGGCGTATACGGACGAGAAGGTGCGGCAGATCCTGCGCGGCCTGATGCCGACGCTGGAGCGGTATCGCTTCCTCCGCAAGGTGAAGCCGTCCGCCGACGAGTCGGTCAGCGAGGCGGAGACGATTTGGGAATGCCTGCCGGCGCTCTGGCACTACCAGGCGACGCAGCTCGTCGAGCCGATCTCCTCTTCGACGTCGGCGGAATCTTCGGAAGGCGAACAGGAGGACGCGGAATGAAGGTTTCCGAAAGCTACCGCATCACGGCCGTTCGCCTCGTGGAGTTCCACAACCTCGGCACGACGACCATCGACATCCCCGAGGGCGGGCACCTCTTCCTGCTGGGCGACAACGGCTCCGGCAAGACGACGCTCCTGGACGCGATTCACCTCGTCCTCTCCGCCGGACGCGACATGGAGTTCAACGCGGCAGCGCGTGTCGCGGGCGCGAAGGACGTGGGCGGCCGCACGATCCAGGGCATCGTCTTGCGCTACAACGCCGTGACGGGGCGGCCGGCGCGCGAGTCGGGCATCACCTACGCGGCCGTCGAGATGCGGTCGACGGCGGACAGGGACAAGGTCGTCTCGCTGGCCGTCGGCCTGTCGGCGGAGGGAATGGACGTCGCCTACCAGAAGTGGGGCGGCATGGCGTCCGTCCCCGTGCGCGACCTGCCGCTCACGGTCGAGGACGAAGGCCGCCTCCGGGCGGCGACGCAGGCCGAGTTCAAGCGCGCGCTGGCGGGCGGCGGCTTCACGGGCGGCAAATACTTCGGGCATATCAGCGACTACTGCGAGGCGGTCGCGTCGCGGCTGTTCGGCGGCGAGGCGAAGTATGCGGACGTCTGCAAGCTCTTGCGCACGGGCAAGGCCTATCGCGAGATCGCCGCGCGCGCGACGAACTACGACGAGCTCTTCCGCCAGCTTCTGGAAGACCCGGAGCGCGAGACGTTCGAGCCGCTTCTGAAGGGCTTGCGCGAACTGGATGAGAGCAAGGGACGTCTTGAGCAGATCGACGAACGCGCCCGCTACCTGACGGACCTCCGGCGGCAGCGCGACCGGCTCGCGAACGCGCGGCTCAAGACGTCCGTCATCGCGTGGGCCGAGGCGGAGCGGGCGCGTGTCCGTGCGCGAGAGGACGTCGGACGGCTTGAGACCGCCGAAGCGTCGGGCCGGACGGAACTGGAGGGGCTTGAATCGTCCGCGCAGTCGGCGCAGTCCGAAATCGAACGCGCGCGCGAGCGGCTGGACGACCTCAAGCAGAAGGACGCGACGGGGCTTCTCGTCCGCGAGAAGTCCGTGATGGCGCGTTTGGCCGATTGCCGCCGCCGCGCGGACGAGGAAGCGACACGGCTCTCCAAGGAGACGGCGGCGGTGCATGCGGCGGAGAAGGCGCGCGAACAGGCGTCTGCGGCCTGTGCGGACGTCTTGCGCCGTGCGGGCGAGGCGATTCAGAAGGCCGGCCGCGAGGCGGAGGTTCCGTGCGGCGAACTCGCGGACGCGCTCTTTGCGGCAGACCCCCTGCGCGAGACGGCCGCGTGCGAACCGGCGTTTGCGTCTCTTGCCCCGACGCTCGCGGCGGCGCGTGACGAACGGACGAGGCGGACGTGCGAGGCGATGCAACGCGCCACGGACGCGGCGACGGCGGCGGAAGCGGCCGAGACGGCGTGTGCCGTGCTGCGGACGCGGCAGGAGAACGCCCCCGACATTCCCGGCTTCGCCGACCTTCAGGCGACGCTTCGGCAGAACATGCTCACGGCGCGGAGCGTCTACGAGCTTCTGGAGCCGGCATCGGGCTGTGACGCGCGGCATCTGGCGCTCCTGGAACGGCTGGCGGGCGAATCGTTCCTGGCGACGCTTGTGGCGGACGAGAAGGAGGCGGACCGCGTCCGCCCGCTCGCCTGGCGCGAAGGGGCGTCCGTCGCCGTCGCCGTGCGCGAAGAGGCGAGCGGAGACGTCACGGCGCTCACGCCGTGGCTCGGAAACTTCATCTCGTTCGAGGAGTCCGACCCGGCGGCCGTCCGGCTGTTGGCGCGTCAGCTCGCGTCCGTCGGCGCACCGCAGGACGGGACGTTTCTCTCGCTCAAGACCTGGTCGTTCCGCGACCGCGCGGCGCCGCTGCCGAACGAACGTCCGAGGCTCGTCGGACGCAAGGCGCGCGCGGCGGAGCTGGCGCGGCAGCGGCGCGAGGCCGAGGAGCGGCTGACCGTTGCGCGGCGCGGACAAAAGGCGGCGGAGAAGGGCCTGCAGCAGACCGAAGCGTCCGAGCAGGCCGTTCGCGACCTTGAGGCTGTTGTCGAGGCGGCGCAGGACGAGATTCGCGAGTCCGCCGAGAGCGTGCGGCGGGCGCGGGAGGAGGCGGCGAGACTGGAGGAACTTCGGGCGCGGACGCGAGATGTCGCCGAAGAGCGGGCGCGGGAGGCGGCGGCCGTCCAGGAGGAGCTTGACGACCTTCGGCTCAAGATGCGGGCCGAGGGCATCGACGCGACGCTGGAGAGGCGGCTTGCGGCGGCGGCCAAGTCGTTGCGGCAGAAGGAAGAGGCCGCGCAGGGGATCCAGCAGCGGATCGGCGTGACGCGCGGAAGGCTGGAGACCTTGCTGAAGACGCGACAGGCGCGGGAGGCCGAGGCGACGTCCGCGCAGACGCGGGCCGAAGCGGCGGCGACGGCCTTTGCGGACTCTTTGCAGGAGGGCGAGACGGTCGCGGACGGTGCGGCGCGGCTCTGTCCCGCCTGTGCGCAGGCGACGGACTTCGCGGCCTTGCGCGAGCAGTGCGTCGGCGATGCGCGCGTCGCGGAGACGGAGATCCGCCGGATGATCCGCGAGCCGAAGGGCGAGGTGTTCTCGTTCTCGTTCGACGCGGCGGCGAATCGGCTGGCGGATCGGCGCGGCAGCGGACTGGACGACGTGCTGGCGGACGAGGCGCGGCAGCTGGAGGACTTGAAGGGCACGATCAACCAGAAGAGCCGCGAGGTCTTCGAGCGGATCTTCATGGGCGAGGTGATGCATCGCCTCTACCTGGATCTTCTGCAGATCGAGGACTTGGCGGGGCGAATCCAGAGGAAGCTGGCGGGACGGCGTTTCGGGTCGAACCGCTATGCGTTCGAGCTGACGCCCGTTCCCGCATACGAGCGGTTCGTCAATCAGGTCCGCAGCGTGAACAGACTTGACTCGGAGGAAGACAAGGACGAGCTGCGCACGACGTTGGAAGAACGCCGCGAGGAGATCCTCAATCCCGAGATCGACCAGCTCCCCGAGATCTTCGACTACCGGAAGTGGTTTCGCTTCCAGCTCAAGGTGCTGACGGAGAACGAGGAGGGGCGCGTCATCGACCGGAAGGTCAAGAGCCTCGGATCGGGCGGCGAGCAGGCGGTGCCGAACTACCTGCTCATCCTGACGGTGGCGGAGTTCCTGTATCACGGCGGCGGGCGCGGGGATTCGCCGAAGTGCGCGCCGCTCCTCTTCGACGAGGCGTTCTACGGCATCGACGCGGCGCGGCGCGACCAGCTTCTCGCGTTCGCCGACGACCTCGGGCTCCAGTTGTTCGTGTCCTCGCCGGACCAGGACGGCGTCAAGCGCGAGCTCCGCCACTCGGTCTCGCTCATCGTCATCAAGGACGAAAACCTTGACGTGCACCTGAGCCCGGTCGTCTGGCGGAACGTCGCCACGCAAGGCGGCCTTTTCGACGCGCCGACGAACGCGGACGTCGGCATGAAGGTGCTGGCGGAGACCACGTGACGCAAAGGAGACTGGCAGAATGAACGAGGCGCTCCGTCCGTTTCTGGACCGCATGGCGAAGCGGGTGCTGCAGGGCAAGCCCCTGCCCGTGCGCTTTACGGTGCGCGGTCTCGACTATGCGGCGCAGGGCGAACTGGAACGCCTCTTGGAAACGCCTCTGGCGCGAAAGGCGGACGGCACGGTTTCGGGCGTTTTCCCGCTCCGCTGGCGTGAACCGACGGTTTGGCGAGACATCATCTCCGCCTTGGGACTGGCGCAGGACAATGCGGCGGCGGAATCGGCCGAGACGTTCCTGACGCGACTCGCCTGGCGCATGCCGGAGGCGCGGACGGCTCTCGAGGCGCTGCAGAAGACGCCGGAGGCGCTGCGCTTCTTGCGTGACGCTTCTCGCCGCGAGCCGTGGGAGCGGCTGTTCCGGGGCGCGTTCGGCCGAGCGCATGCGGAAGTCGTTGCGGAGAAGACCCTCTCGCAGCTGGGCTCCGACTGGCTCAACGACAGCAAGAGCCTGCGGACAGGGCCCCTGCGGCGGCAGCTCGCCTTGATGCTGTCGGCCTTGGAGGAACGCGATGGCGAGGTGCGTGACGTCGATGAACGGACGCTCTTCGGGCTCTATGGCATCGTCGAGAATCCCTACACGAGCTTTGTCACGCTCTTTGCGCCACTTGTCTTCACGACGGATGCGGGCGAGACATTTGATTTTCCTGCGCGGCTCTTCGCTTCGGGGATGGCCTGTGCGCTTCCGAGTGAAACGGTGGGACACATTCGTTCGGTCGAATGGCGAGGCGAGAGCCGGTCGCTGGTCACGAGCGAGAACGCCGCGCCTTTTGCGCAACTTGTCGCGGCGGGGCGGACGGCGCTCTACACGGAAGGGTATCCGAACTTGGCCGTCCAACGTCTCTTGCGCACGCTTGGCGCGGCGGGCGTGACGGTCGAGCATGCCGGCGACGCTGACCTCGACGGCTTCCGCATTGCCGCGATGGTGGGGCGGTGCATTCCCGTCCGTCGCGTCGTCGCGGCCGAGGTCATCCGCAATCCCGGAGGCGTCATCGGCATCCCGATGGGCGACGCGCAGCGGACGCGCATCCGCCACTTCCTGTCGGAGTCCCCGCAGACGCCCTATGCGGACGAACTCGCCATCCTGTTGGGCAGGGGCTGCTGGTATGAGCAGGAGGCGTTTCCCGGTGACTTGTAAAAGGGGTTGGTCGGCAAGAACTCCTTGAACCCTAT
>CAVGMG010000071.1:0-7388 GCA_963630185.1 Alistipes onderdonkii
TGAACGAGGACGGCTCGGTGACGGTCCCGGACGTCCTGCGCCCCTACATGAACGGCGTCGAGCGTCTCCTCCCGAAAGCGTAAAACTTCTTCCACGCCTGCGGAAAAATTGGTATAATGGCCCTTGTATTCTAACCACCAACAGGAAGGAACACCCAAAGATATGTGTGACAGCGCGTTGTCTCCTGCGGCGACGGAGAAGTTCGCCGAGCTCGATGCGTATATCGAGTCTCTCCATCTGGATCTGGGCGACGAACGCCGCCGGGGGCGCCTGATCCAGATCCTCCACAAGGCGCAGGCCGTCTTCGGCTACCTGCCGCGCAAGGTGCAGCAGCACGTCGCCGCGAAGATGGCGATCCCGGAGTCGGCCGTCTCGGGCGTGGTGAGCTTCTACAACTACTTCACGACGAAGCCCAAGGGCAAATACGTCATCGACGTCTGCCTGGGGACGGCGTGCTACGTCAAGGGGTCGGAGGGCGTCCTGCGCGAGATCGAGCGCGTCCTCGGCGTCAAGGCCGACACGACCCCGACGGCCGACGGGCTGTTCTCGGTCAACGCGCTGCGCTGCGTGGGCGCGTGCGGGCTTGCGCCGGTGATGGTCGTCAACGGCAAGGTCTACGGGAAAGTGACGCCGGCGAAGGCGGTGGCGGTCATCAACGAATACAAGGCGAGGGGCTAACATGCGCAACATTTCATCCAAGGCCGACCTGCTGGCGGTCTACGAGGCGGCGAAGGGGCATCTGGCGAAACGTCTCGTGGCGGACAGGATCGACTCCGTCAAGAAGGACATCCTCTGCTGCGGCGGCACGGGCTGCCATGCGTCGAGCTCGAACGTGCTCATCGAGAACCTCCGCGCCGAGATCAAGGCGGCGGGCCTCGAACACGACGTCCACGTCGTCCAGACGGGCTGCTTCGGGTTCTGCGCCCAGGGGCCGATCGTCAAGATCATGCCCGACAACGTCTTCTACGTCCAGGTGACGCCCGAGGACGCCAAGGAGATCGTCGAGCGGCACGTCAAGAACCACGAGTTCGTCGAGCGGCTCCTCTACGTCGAGCCGACGCTCAAGGAGGCGATCCACGACTACGCGAAGATGCCGTTCTACGCGAAGCAGTTGCGCATTTCCTTGAGGAACTGCGGCCTGATCGACGCGGAGTCCATCGAGGAATACATCGCCAACCAGGGCTACCAGGGCCTCGCGAAGGCGGTCTGCGACATGTCGCGCGCGGACGTCGTCCAGGAGATCCTCGACTCGGGCCTCTGCGGGCGCGGCGGCGCGGGCTTCCCGACGGGCCTCAAGTGGAAGATCGCCGCCGGCGTCGACGCCGACGAGAAATACATCGTCTGCAACGCCGACGAGGGCGACCCCGGCGCCTTCATGGACCGCTCCATCATGGAGGGCGACCCGAACTCCGTCATCGAGGCGATGGCCATCGGCGCCTACGCCATCGGGGCGCAGAAGGGCCTCGTCTACATCCGCGCCGAATACCCCCTCGCCGTCCAGCGCCTCCAGAACGCCATCGACCAGGCGCGCGCGTGCGGCCTCCTGGGGCAGGGCATCTTCGGGTCGGACTTCTCGTTCGACGTCGAGATCAAGCTCGGCGCGGGCGCGTTCGTCTGCGGCGAGGAGACGGCGCTCATCCACTCCATGGAAGGGCAGCGCGGCGAGCCGACGACGAAGCCCCCGTTCCCGGCGAACGTGGGCGGCGGCTACTGGGGCTGCTCCACGAACGTCAACAACGTCGAGACCTACGCCTCGGTCCCGTGGATTCTCGTCCACGGCGCGGCCGAATACGCGAAGATCGGCAACTGGGTCGCCGAGCGCGACGAGAAGGGCCACTGGGTCAAGACCGTCTCGGGCAACGCCGGCACGAAGGTCTTCGCGCTGGCGGGGCAGATCAACAACGTCGGCCTCGTCGAGGTCCCGATGGGGACGACGCTCCGCGAGATCATCTACGACATCGGCGGCGGCATCTCGGGCGGCCACGCCTTCAAGGCCGTGCAGACGGGCGGCCCCTCCGGCGGCTGCATCACGACGGAGAACCTCGACACGCCCATCGACTACGCGAACCTCGGCAAGATCGGCTCGATGATGGGCTCGGGCGGCATGATCGTCCTCTCCGACAAGGACTGCATGCCGGCGATGGCGAAGTTCTACCTGGAGTTCACGAAGGACGAGTCCTGCGGCAAGTGCACGCCGTGCCGGATCGGCACGCGGCGCATGCTGGAGATGCTCCAGAAGATCTGCGACGGCACGGGCACGGAGGAGATGCTGGAGGAGCTGGAGGACCTCGCCGGCACGATCAAGGACACGGCGCTGTGCGGCCTCGGCCAGACGGCGCCCAACCCGATCCTCTCGACGCTGCGGTATTTCCGCGACGAATACCTCGCGCACGTGCGGGACAAGAAGTGCCCCGCCGGGACCTGCACGAAGCTCTACTCCCTCAAGATCACCGAGGCGTGCAAGGGCTGCACGAAGTGCGCGCGCAACTGCCCCGTCGCGGCCATCGAAGGCGCGGTCAAGCAGCGGCACGTCATCGACGTGAAGAAGTGCATCAAGTGCGGCGCGTGCATCTCCGCGTGCCCGTTCAAGGCGATTGTCAAGGAATAACATCATGGCCAACGTGACGATTACAATCAACGGAACCAAGGTCGAGATCCCCGCCGGCGGGACGATCCTCGACGCGGCGAACAAGATCAACGTCCACATCCCGACGCTCTGCTACTGCCCCGACGTCGGCTGCGGAACGGCGAACAAGCCGGCCTCGTGCCGCCTGTGCCTCGTGGAGGCGACGGGCATCCGCGGGCCCCGCAAGATGCTCGTCCCCGCGTGCGCGACGCCCGTCTCGCGCGACGGCGTCGAAGTCTGGACGAACTCGCTGCGCGCGCTCAAGGCGCGGCGGACCGTCCTGGAGCTCCTCCTCTCCGACCATCCGCAGACGTGCCTCACCTGCACGAAGAACCAGCACTGCGAGCTGCAGAAGCTGGCGCACGAGTTCGGCATCCGCGACATCAAGTACAAGGGGGCGGTCAACGAGCTGCCGATCGACGAGTCGCCCGCGCTCGTGCGCGACATGTCCAAGTGCGTCATGTGCCGCCGCTGCGAGACGGTGTGCAACAAGGTGCAGACCGTGGGGGCCCTGACCGGCAACGGGCGCGGCTTCTCGGCGAAGGTCGGCACGGCCTCGATGATCCCGCTCGCGGACTCCTCCTGCACGTTCTGCGGCCAGTGCGCCAACGTCTGCCCGACGGGCGCGATCGTGGGCAACAACCAGGTCGCCAACGTCTGGAAGGCCCTGCACGACCCGACGAAGACGGTCGTCGTCCAGACGGCGCCGGCCGTGCGCGTCGCCGTCGGCCAGTCGTTCGGCTTCAAGCCGGGCGAGCCGGTCACGGGGCGTCTCGTCTCGGGGCTCCGCCAGCTGGGCTTCGACAAGGTCTTCGACACCGACTTCTCGGCCGACCTGACGATCATGGAGGAGGGGCACGAGCTCGTCGAGCGCGTCAAGAGCGGCAAGAGCCTGCCGATTCTGACGAGCTGCTGCCCGGGGTGGATCAACTTCCTGGAGCACCACTACCCGGACCTCCTCGACATCCCGTCGAGCTGCAAGAGCCCGCAGCAGATGTTCGGCGCGATCGCGAAGAGCTACTACGCCGAGAAGACCGGCGTCGCGCCCAAGGATCTCGTCGTCGTCTCGATCATGCCGTGCCAGGCCAAGAAATACGAGGCGGCGCGTCCCGAGTTCGCGCACGACGGCGTCCGGGACGTCGACTACGTCGTGACGACGCGCGAGCTCATCTCGATGTTCCACGAGGCGGGGATCAACCTCGCGAACGTGGAGCCGTCCGACTACGACGACCCGCTCGGCGAGTCGACGGGCGCGGGCGTCATCTTCGGCGTGACGGGCGGCGTCCTCGAAGCGGCGCTGCGGAGCGTCACGTTCATGCTGACGGGCGAGAACCCGAAGGGCGACAAGATCAACTTCCGCGCCGTGCGCGGGCTTGACGGCGTGAAGGAGGCCAAGGTCGAGGTCGCGCCGGGCGTGAACGTCAACGTGGCCATCGCGTCGGGCCTCGGAAACGCGCGCAAGGTCCTCGACATGGTGCGCGAAGACCGCTCGCGCTTCCAGGCGATCGAGATCATGGCGTGCCCCGGCGGGTGCATCAACGGCGGCGGCCAGCCCCTCATCGCGGGCGAAGAGGACCGCCGCCGCGTCCTGGAGCAGCGCATGGCGGGCATCTACGCGGAGGACGAGGGCAAGAGCGTCCGCCTGTCGCACGAGAACAAGGACATCCAGAAGCTCTACAAGGAGTTCCTGGGCGAGCCCGGAAGCGAGAAGGCGCACCACCTGCTCCACACCTGCTACCACCCGAACGTGCGCGAGTAGCGCACGCCGTCCCGGAGGGGACGCCGGAAAGCCCTGTGGAAACCAGGCGCTGTCGCGCAGCCGTCAAAGTCGGAATGCGGCGTCTCCCCCTCAACTTTTCAAGTACCCTCGCATGAGGGGGAAAGAAGGAACATGAACACGCTGATGCTGGCGGCCGTCGCGGCCGCCGCGAACGTCGCCGCCGGGACGGAGCGCCCGGCGGCTTCCACCAACGACCTTGGCCGCGTCGTCGTCGAGGCCTCGCGCCTCGGGCAGACGAGCCTGGAGATGCCCTCGCACGTCGAGGTCATCACCCGTTCGGAGATCGACGCCTCGGGCGCGGCTTCGACGGTCGACCTCCTCGAAAAGCGGGCGAACGTCTTTCTCCGCAAGCTGAACGGAAACCCGGCGCTCGCGCAGATCTCGATGCGCGGCTACGGCGCGAACAGCTTCGGCCGCGTGAAGGTCATCGTCGACGGCGAGGAGATCAACAGCCCGGACATGGTTTCGCAGGATCTCCTGCGCATCCCCGTGCGCGCGATCGAGCGCGTCGAGATCCTCCACGGGCCGCAGACCGTCATGCACGGCGGCGACGCCTCCGCCGGCGTGATCAACGTCGTGACGGACGGCAGCGCCTACGAGAGGAAGACCACGCTCGAAGTGCATGGCGGCAACCTCGGCCAGGTCGGCGTCTACGCGGGAACGCGCGGCGGATTCGAGGACGTGGGGCTCACATACTTCGGCAATTTCGCCTACGACCATTCCGACGGGTGGCGGGACAACAGCTACGCGGAGTCCTACTCCGTCAAGGGCGGGCTTCGGCAGAACTTCGAGAACGGCTCGCATCTCGGGTTCAAGGTCTTCTACGCCAACACGCGCTACGGCCTGCCCGGCAGCCTCTTCTCGAACGGGCCCGACTGGTATGGCAAACACCATGGCTCCTGGAAGGACAATCCCCGCGACACCTACACGCCGGACGACCGCGCCCACAACGACGTCTACGGCGTGACGGTCGACGGCGAGGCCGTCCTGGACGACGAGAACAGGCTCTCCTCGTCCTTCTCCTTCCGGAACCGCAAGGCGAAGTCGTATTACGAGTCTTACGGGAGCGAGACCGACGCCGACGTCTACGGCCTCGTCTGGAAGCTGCTCTATTCCAACACGTCCGGCCTCTTCGGCTTCGGCAACCGCCTGGACGTCGGGACCGACCACAAGATCGACCTCCTCCATGTCGACTCGGGCGCGAAGAACAGCTATTCGCGCTATTCGGCGGCCCTGTTCGCGCGCGACGAGTTCTTCGTCCTTGACGCGCTTTCGGTCTTCGGCGGCGCGCGCGGCGCGGCGTTCTGCTCGCGGGACGTCTATCGGTCTGCCGCGCTCCGAAGCGCGGACAGCGGCGCGAAGGGCGACGTCGCGGGCGAAGTCGGCGTCAACTGGCGTCCGGCCGACGACCTCAAGGTTTTCGCCAAGTGGTCGCGCTTCTACCACGCGCCGCTGGCGGACGAGATGTTCAGCTACTACGGGCGGCCGAACATGGATCTCCGTCCCGAGTCCGGCAACAGCGTCGAAGTCGGCCTCGACTGGTCGTTCCTCGACGGCTTCAACTTCAATGTCACGGGCTTTCACACCGAGCTCGACGACGAGATCATGTATGCCTCCGGCAGCAACCGCAACGCGGACGACGCGACGGCGCGTTCGGGCGTCGAGGCCGGCCTGACGTGGCAGAAGGATCGCGTCGGGTCGGCGGGCGTCCTCTATCGCTACGTCGACGCGCGGTTCACCGAAGGCCCCAACCGGAACAACGCGATGCCCATCGTGCCCGCGCACACGACACGCGCCTACGGCGAAGTCTTCCTCGTGGACTGGTTCGCCGTCAACGGCGGCTACCGCTACGTCAGCCGCCAGGCGCTCGATTCCGACTTCGCCGCCGCGACCGACAAGATGCCGGGCTACGGCGTCTTCGACCTCGGCTTTCGTGCGATGCCGACGTGCCGTCCGCTCAAGGGCTTCACGTTCGCCTTCACGGTGGACAACCTCTTCGACAGGCGCTATGCCGACTACGGCGTCTACAATGGCGGCTGGGCGGCGGATTCGTTCTATCCGGCCTGCGGGCGCAGCTTCCTCTTCACCGTCCGCTACGAGTTCTGACCCGGCCCGTGGACGTCGCCTACATCGCCGCCTTTGTGACGGGAGCGGCGCTTTCCGTCTCCGGCGCGGCGCTGCAGAGCGTCCTCCGAAATCCCCTCGCCGAGCCCTACCTCCTCGGCACGGTCGGCGGCGCGGCTCTCTTCGCCGCGCTTGCCGTCGTCCTCGGGCTGACGGCCTACGGCGCGTGGGTCATGCCCGCCGCGAGCTTCGCGGGGTCGTGCGTCGCGCTCCTTCTCGTCTGCGGCGTCGCCTGCCTTGCGGCGCGGGCGCGGCGCGACGAGGGCGTCGTGGCGGCGACGGGCAACGCCGTCGTCCTTGCGGGGTTCGTCACGGGCGGCTTCTTCGGCTCGCTCGACATGGTCGTCCTCTCCTACGCCAAGCCGGAGGACTTCGCCTTCGTCTCGAAATGGCTTTACGGCTCGCTCCAGTTCGTCACGCCTCCGATGCTCGCTTTCGGGGCCGTCGCGGTCGCGCTCGTCTTCGCGCTTCTCCTCGCGCTCTCGCGGCGGCTGAACGTCATGGAGCTCGGCCGTGCGGAGGCGGAGTCCTTCGGCGTTGACACGCGCACGACGACCTTTCTCGTCCTGGGGGCGGTCTCCCTCGCGACGGCCGTCTCGGTCGCGCTGGCGGGCGCGATCGGGTTCGTCGGCCTCGTGATCCCCCACGTCGTCCGCCGCAAGGCGGGGACGCGCCTGAAGCGCGTCTTCGTCCTCTCGGCCGTCCTGGGCGGGCTTTTCCTCATGCTGGCGGAGCGCGCGCGGCGCCTCCTGCCGACGGGGGAGGTCTCCGTCGGCGTCGTCTGCGCGATCCTGGGCGCGCCGTTCTTCCTCTGGCTCCTCGTCTCGCGCCGCAACGGCGAAGGCTGGGACGTCTGAT
>CAVGMG010000072.1:0-7377 GCA_963630185.1 Alistipes onderdonkii
CGTGCGCGGGTTCGCGATCATGCTGACGGCGGGCGTCGTCATCTCGATGTTCACGTCCGTCGTCGTCACGCGGATGGTCTTCGACCACTTCGTCGACCCGAACCGCACGAAGCCGTTCCGGATGGCGACCTTCTTCAAGCACCCGCACTTCGACTTCATGCGCCTCCAGAAGTGGACGGTGGGCGGCGCGACGGCGCTGGTCGTCGTGACGATGGCCGTCTTCGCCGTGCGCCTCGTGACGAACAGGGCCGCCGTCCTCTCCGTGGATCTCACGGGCGGCACCTCCATCGTCTACACGCTCGACCAGGACAACCGCCCCGAAACGGCCGAGATCCGCAAGGCGCTCGACGGCTTCGACAACGCGGCCGTCATCCAGTACCAGGAGGGCGTCGGCCGCGCGACGCTTCTCGTCAAGACGGGCGAGACGGCCGAGACGGTCAAGGGCGCGGCGCTCGAGAACAAGGACGTCGGCGCCCACGTGACGAAGCTCCTCAACGCCGCCTTCCCGAAGGCCTCGTTCAAGGCGGCGTCCGTCGACGAAGTCGGCTCCATGGTCGGCGCGGACCTGAAGAAGAGCGGCACCTACGCCGTCGTCTTCTCGCTCATCGCGATCCTCGCCTACGTGGGCTTCCGCTTCCAGTTCGGCTTCGGCCTCGGGGCCGTCCTCGCGCTCGCGCACGACGCGCTCGTCTCGCTCGGCATCTTCTCGCTGTGCGGCCGCCAGGTCTCGCTCATCGTCATCACGGCCATTTTGACGATCATCGGCTACTCGGTGAACGACACGGTCGTCGTCTTCGACCGCATCCGCGAGCTCCTGCGCCACGACCGGAAGCTCTCCTTCTACGACCTGTGCAACCAGGCCGTCAACAACTGCCTGTCGCGGACGGTCATCACGTCCCTGACGACGCTCTTCGCCGTCTTCGCGCTCTTCGCGTTCGGCGACGGCTCGATCTTCGATTTCGCGCTCATCATGCTCATCGGCATCATCGCCGGAACCTTTAGCTCGGTCTTCATCGCCACGCCCATCATGTACTGGTGGTACAAGGGGCAGCGGCCCGTGTTCGAGAGCGAGGCCTGATTCGTCGACAGCCGGGGGGCCCGTCCCCCGGCGAGCCTGGGGATGCGCGAAGGTGCGGAGCGATCCGCATCGGTTCGTGTCTTTTTTCGTCAACATCTTGGGGAACTGAATATGGGTATCTTTTCGTGGTTGAAGCGCTCGAAAATGAAGCGCGAGATCGTCGTCAACGTCGAACGCCTCCAGACGCGGGTGGCCGTCATCGAGAACGGCCGCCTGGAGGAGTACATGGTCGAGCACCAGGAGGAGGAGCGGCTCGTCGGGTCGGTCTTCAAGGGGCGCATCCAGAACCTCCAGAACGACCTCCAGGCCGCGTTCGTCAACATCGGCCTCGACAAGAACGCCTTCCTGCACTACTGGGACATGACGAACGACGCGGACGGCGTCCTCGACGAGGAGACCGAGCGCAAGACGAACCGCAAGTCGTCGCGCCTCTCCGACGAGGAGATCGCCAAGCGCTTCCCGCCCGGGTCCGAGATCATCGTGCAGGTCACGAAGGGCCCGATCTCCACGAAGGGCCCGCGCGTCTCGGCGAGCCTCTCCATCCCGGGGCGGTATCTCGTCATGATGCCGGGCGAGAAGATCCGCGGCGTCTCGAAGCGCATCTCCGACGGCGCCGAGCGCAAGCGGCTCAAGAAGATCCTCGACAAGCTGCCGCTTCCCGACAACGTGGGCCTCGTCGTGCGCACGGTGGGGGCGGGGGCCTCGGCGCGCGCGTTCGCCCGCGACCTAAGGAACCTCCTCTCCATCTGGAACGAGATGCAGGGGAACATCAAGAACCTGCGCACGCCCTGCTGCATCTTCCACGAGCCCGACCTGTGCGAGCGCGTCGTGCGCGACTGGCTGACGGAGGACGTGGACGCCATCATCATCGACGACGAGAAGAGCTACCAGGCCATGCGCCAGCTGACGGGGCAGATCTCGCGCCGCGCCAAGGCGAAGATCCGCCGCTACGACGGCGCGACGGGCATCTTCGAGCATTTCGGCATCGAGCGCCAGCTGACGGAGGCCTTCGCGCGCAAGGTCATGCTCAAGTCGGGCGGCTACCTCGTGATCGACGAGACCGAGGCCCTGATCGCCGTGGACGTGAACACGGGCCACTACAAGGGCAGCGGCAGCCAGGAGGACGCGATCCGCGAGGTCAACCTGGAGGCGGTCGCCGAGGTCGCCCGCCAGCTGCGGCTCCGCAACATCGGCGGCCTCGTCGTCCTCGACCTCATCGACATGAAGTCCCGCAAGCACCAGCGCGAGGTCGTCCGCCGCTTCAAGGAGTGCCTCAAGCGCGACCGCGCGCGGACGAACGTCCTGGAGATCTCGGAGCTCGGGCTTCTCGAAATGTCGCGCCAGCGCCAGGACTCGTCGCTCCTCTCGCAGCAGGCCTCGACGTGCCCGTTCTGCCAGGGGCGCGGCTGGGTGCGCTCGCCGATGGCCGTCTCCGTCGACATCCAGCGCGCCCTGACGGGCCTCCTCAAGAAGGCGGAGCAGAACAAGGCCCCCTTCGAGCCGAAGATCGTCATCGCGCCGCAGGTCATGCAGCGCCTCCGCACGGAGGACAGCGAAGTCCTCGCGCAGCTCCAGAAGGACTTCGACACGCGCCTCACGTTCGTCTCGGAGCTCAACCGCCATCCGGAGTCGTTCGTCATCCAGGACGCGGCCACCTCGCAAATCCTCTATTCGCAGTCACGATGAAAAAACTCCTTCTCTTTGCCGCATGCGCCTGCGCCGGCTCCCTCTGGGGCGTCGCGCAGCGTCCCGACGGGGCGGCGGCGCCCGACGCGCCCCGCGTGACCTTCAAGGCGGACCAGGTGGCCTACGACCACCTCTCGCAGGCGGCGGTCGCCTCGGGCCACGTCCACGCCGTCTCGGGCGTCGTCACGCTCCGGGGCGAGAGGATGACGCGCTCGGAGACGGGCGCGATGCTCTTCTCGGACCCGACGTGCGTGACGACCTGCACGAACGCGGTCGGCGAGACGCACTGGAACGTCACGGGCGAGGTCGCCTACACGCCGCACGAGTCCGTCGTCGTGCGCGATGCGTGGCTTCGCTTCTACGAGATCCCCGTCTTCTACCTGCCCTACCTCTACTACCCGCTCGACACCTCGTGCGGATTCGCGTGGATGCCGGGCTACACGGGCCGCTGGGGCGCCTTCCTCCTGACGCGCACGCGCTACCACCTCCTCGGCGACCGGCAGCAGCGCGACAACACGTGGTGGCTTCACGGCGAGACGGACGCCGACGTCCGCTACCGCCAGGGCTTCGCCCTCGGCGAGCGTCTGAAGTGGAACCTCGGCGACTTCGGCGCGGGCAGCGCCCGCGTCTACTACGCCTGGGACCGCAGCGTGACGCAGGACGACGAGCGTGGCACGACGCACGACGCGAACTGGGGCTCGACGATTCCGTCGGAGCGCTACGGCTTCGCTGTCGCGCACGACTGGGACGTGACGGAGCGCGACCGCCTCTTCCTCCAGGCCTCGCGGTACTCGGACTCGTATTTCCGCAGCGACTTCATGCGCAAGACGTTCCTGGAGATCCGCAACCAGTGGGTCGGCTACCAGAACAGCGCGGTGGCGTGGGAGCACCTGGAGTCGCCGTGGTCGGTCGGGGCGGAGGTCTCGGGGCGTCTCAACGACTTCTACGAGGCGACGGAGCGCCTGCCCGAGGTCTACGTGGACGTCAACCCCGTGCGCGTTTTCTCGCTTCCGCTCGTCTACGAGTCCGAGAGCCGCCTCGGCTACCTGTCGCGCCGTTTCGCCGAATACGCGAAGGGCGAGGCGAGCATCTTCGGCACGCGCCCCGGCCTCTGGTGCGACTATGACGCCTTCCGCCTCGACACCTACCACCGCCTGAGCCTTCCCGTGCGGATCTTCGACGACGTCGTCTCCGTCGTGCCGCGCGTCGGCTACCGCGGCACGTTCTGGTCCGAGAGCGGGCTGAGCGACTACACGGGGCGTCGCCGGGCGGTCGAATGCGGCGAGCTCTACCGCTCCGTCTTCGAGGGGGGCGTCACGTTCTCGGCGCGGGGCGCGGCGTGGATCGACGACACGTGGCTTCACGTGGTCGAGCCGTATGCGGACGTCCTGGCGCAGGAGGCGTGCTTCTCGGGGCGTCGCGGGGACAGCCGCCCGTTCGTCTTCGACGCGCTGGACGCCTCGCTCTCGTGGGAGGACCAGCTTTTGGGGCGCGGGCGCAACCTGCCCTACTCCTACTACGGCGTGACGCCCGGCTTCCGCCAGACGTGGAGCGAAGTCGACGAGAAGGGCCGCCTCTCGGCCGTCGCCGACCTCGACCTCTACGCCGCCTTCTCCTTCGGCAAGACGTCCTTCGACGGCGACATGTCGGCGGGCGAATGGGACGCGCACAAGCTCGCCGAGCTCGGGAAGAAGAACTACGGCAAGCGGAGCGTCTACGTCTCGCCCGGCGCGAAGGCGAGCTGGCACGTCGACGAGCGGACGACGCTCTTCGCCCGCGCCGAATACGACCCGGACGCGAACGCGGTCGCGTTCGGCGACGTCGCCTTCTCGCAGACGCTCTCGCCCGCGTTCCAGTATTCCGTCTCCTATGCGCTCCGCGACGCGCGCGTCTGGGACTTCGCCTCCAGCCCGGAGGCGGCGTCGTGGCATGAGGACTTCTTCAACGACATCTTCATCCACACCGTCCGGGCGGGCTTCACGTGCGCCCCCGTCGACTGGTTTGCCATGAGCCCGTACGTGCGCTGGGATCTCGACACGAACGAGCTCGACAGCGCGGGCGCCTGGTTCGACTACCTGACGGACTGCCTCGGCTTCCGCTTCCTCGTCGAATACGAGAACGGCATGACGCGCATCGACGGCTACGACTACGGCGAGGACTGGAACGTCGGCTTCTACATCTACCTCAGGGCCTTCGGCGCGGACGCGGGCAGCCTCTTCATGGCGCGGTAGGATGCGCAAAGTCCGTCAGCGCGGCATCGAGCGGCTTGAGAGCTCGCTCGTCAAGCTCATCCAGGAGAAGGGGGCGGACCAGAACCAGGCGTGGCCCGTGCGCGTCTTCCTCGCCTTCCTGAAGGGCGTGAGCCTCCTCTTCGCGGGCGTCGTCTCGCTCCGCTACGGGCTCTACGGCCTCGGCGTCCTCCGCCGCTATCCGCTGGGGACGCAGGTCATCTCCATCGGGAACGTGACGGCCGGCGGCACGGGCAAGACGCCCGTCACCGAGATCTTCGCGCGGACGCTTGCGGCGGAGGGGCGGCGCGTGGCCATCCTGTCGCGGGGCTACCGCCGCAAGGAGGCCTCGTTCTGGACGCGCCTCTTCACGTCCGTCGTCCTGCCGCCGCTCGTCGTCTCGGACGGACGGCGCGTCCTCCTGGATTCGGAGACGGGCGGCGACGAGCCCTACATGCTCGCGTCGAACCTGCCGGGCGTCGCCGTCGTCGTCGACCGCAACCGCGTCAAGGCCGGCCGCTACGCCGTGAAGCGCCTGGGGTGCGACACGCTCATCCTCGACGACGGCTTCCAGTACCAGAAGCTCCGGCACTCCATCGAGGTCGTCCTCGTGGATTCGACGAACCCCTTCGGCAACGGGCATCTCCTGCCGCGCGGCATCCTGCGCGAGCCCGCGCGTCACCTGAAGAGGGCCGACATCGTCTTCCTCACGAAGTGCCGGGGGGACGTCTCGGACGTGTGCGAGGAGATCCGCCGCTACAACAAGACGGCCGAGATCGTGCTCTGCCGCCATGCGCCGAAAGTCCTGAAGGACGTCTGGAGCCGGGAGGAGTTCCCGCTCTCGTATCTGAAGGGGAAGACGCTCTGCACGCTTTCGGGCATCGCGGCCCCCAGGGGCTTCGAGGACTCCCTCCGCCACATGGGCGCGAAAGTCGTCTGGTGCGCCCGCTACGCCGACCACCACCGCTATGCGCCGTCGGAGATCCTCTACGCGCTCAACCGGACGGCGGACATGGGGGCCGACGCGCTCGTCACGACGGAGAAGGACGCGGTGCGCTTTCCGCGCTTCGAGGGAACGCCCGTCCGATGCCTCTATCTTCGCATCGCCATCGAGATCCTCTCGGGCGCGGAAAGCTTCGACTCGCTCATCCGCCGCATCTGCTACCGCCGGCCCCTCGCGCCTTAGGCGATGGGGATCTGTTTCGGCTTCGTCTCGGCGCGCTTCTGGAGCGTGATGAGGAGGACGCCGTTCTCCAGCTTCGCCTCAAGCGACTTGGGGTCCGCCATTTCGGGGATCTCCGCGCTGATGGCGTAGTTCGTGCGCTCGAACTCCGTGGCCACGGCCTTGAAGCCGGCGGGGTTCTGGTATTTCGAGTGCGTCTTGAGCGTCAGCGTCTTGCCGTCCAGGTGGAGCTCCGCGTCCTCCTTGCGGATGCCGGGGATCTCGACCTTCAGTTCGTATGAATCGGGCTTCTCGACCAGGGTGGCCGTCGGCACGACGTATTTCTCTTCGTTCATTTTCAAGTCTCCTTTCGTTTCGTTTTTATTGAATGGCGATCTTGTGGACGCCGGTGGTCTCCGCTTTGGGGAGCTCGACGCGCAGGATGCCGTCCGTGAACTTGGCGTTGGCCTTCTCGGGGTTGACGCGGAAGGGCAGGTCGATCCGGCGGCTCCACGAAGGCGTCGCGTCCTTGTTCTCGTCCGTCCCGGCGGGCTTGCCGGAGATCGTGACGGCCTGCGGTTCAAGCGTCAGGTCGACGTCCTTGGCTGTCTTGCCGGGGAGCTCGACGTCCAGCAGGACGGCGTCGTCGTCCAGGAAGACGTTGATGGGCGGGAAGCGTCCGGCGGCGCGGGCGCGAATGGCCCGGAACGTCCGGCTCCCGGAATCCAGAAGGTCGTCCAGGAAGCCCCAGGGATCCATGTTGAGCAATGTGTTCATCGTTTCGTTTCCTTTCGTTTTGTTGCTTGTTTCAACGAGAGCCTTTTATGCAAAAGAGATGCCAACGGGCGATGTGCGACAAAATGTCCCGGAAGCGACATCCAGTCTGCGAGGGCCTCAAACATTCCGCTTGACGGCGTGTCGGAGAATATGGTAAACTACGCGCCGTTCTCCGAAAGGAAGAAAGAAGTAAAATGAATCGCATCGTTTTCAGCAGCATTTGGTGGTGGCGTCCCGGGTCAGAGATCCGCGGGCCGGTTGCCGTGTAGTTGCGAAAACGCGAAATCAAGCCCAGCACCCAAAAAGGCGGATCGTCACAAAAGGACGATCCGCCTTTTGATTTTATGTAGCAAAAAAGGAAAACAAAAATGCTCAAGAACCTGACTGAAAGCGAATTCGTCCGCCGCGTGCGCGGCGGCTTCCGCACGCCCGTCTACCGGGAGTTC
>CAVGMG010000073.1:0-7332 GCA_963630185.1 Alistipes onderdonkii
TTCCAGGACGATGTAGTCGCCCGATCCGACATTCGCCCACGTCGCGTTGTTCAAGTCCGTCTCAGAGGCGGCGGGCGGCGCAATCAGCGTATAGGCTGGAGACGACGAAGTGCCCTGCGCCATCGTGACCTTGCACGTGGACGTGGACGGCACCTGGCCGTAGAGGTAGATGGATTCGGACTTCGTGCCAGGACGCTTCAGGAGAATCGCATCGCCGCGATTCAGCGCCGTCGTGTCGGAAGCCGCCTCGGTCGTTTCATCCGAAACGTTCTGCGCTCCGACCCACTCCTTCGCGTTGCTCAACTGCCAGACCTGATACTTCTTCGTCGTCGTGTTGTAGTAGTAGAGCTGGTCGCCCGCTGCCAAATTAGCCGTCTTGATGACGTCCGTCACCTTGATGGACGTATCGCTCGTCGAGGACGCAAGCCACGGAATCGCGATGATGACCTCATCGGCCGTGCCCACGTCGACGCGGAGGACGCCAAAGGTGTTGCCGCTTGAAACGGTCGTCGAGGCCGCAAGAGCCAAGGAGGAAGCAAAGGCAGAAACGAGAGCAATCAGAGTTTTCATGGTGTCTCCTTTACTTGAGCTTGATCGAGAAGAACGTGGCCTCCGGCGCGGGGACCGTCACTTCGAGCGTCTTGTCGCCCGCCTCTTTGAACGTCGCGCCCGAGACACTGGCGGCCTTGTCAAGCCCGCCCTTGACCTCGTAGACGCAGCCGGGGAGGACGTTCCCGACCGTGATCTTGACCGTGCCGTCGACGACCTTGAAGCCCGTGATCGTCGGCGTGATCAGGCCCGCTTCGTCAACGAGGCCCGACGCGGTGGAGACGAGGCCGCCCGTCGCATTGTCCTCGGAGACCGTCTTGACGTTCGAGGTGGAATCGTCGTCCGAGGCGTAGGCCTTCGCAAGCGAGAGGCCCGTGACGACAAGCGACTCGCCCGTGCTCGCCCGCGTGTCGAGGAGGTAGACGCTGTAGACGCCCCCTTCCGGCGCCTTCTTGGAGTCGATCTGGAAATTGACGAGGGGGCAGCGGCCGCCCTTCGCCAGCGGCGCCTTGAAGATGACCTTCTGGGCGGGGTCGGCGGCTTCGCCCGTCGCCGTGAAGCCGGCGAACGCCTCGCCCGCCGTCCAGACGAGCGCGTAGTATTCGCCGTCGCGGACGTCCGTGCCGTCCTGATACGTGTCAGGGCCGGGCGTCGAAAAGAGAATAACCGTGTTGGCCGCGTCCGCCAGGGCGGTCGAAGCCGTCAAAACAGTCGTCAAGAGCAAAGCAGGCCATGTAGCTTTCATCGAAACACTCCTCCTTTTTTGATTTTTCTAATGAGGATTATACCATACGGAGTTTCAGAAAGTCAACGATAAAATCTGACGCGCGGATCGAGCGCCGCGTAGAGGAGGTCGACGGCGAGATTGACGAACTGGTAGAGGAGCGCCCCGAGGACGACGAGCGTGCGCACGACGGCCATGTCCGACGAGTGGATCGCGCTCATCGAGACGAATCCGAGCCCCGGGATGCCGAAGAAGCTTTCGAGCAGAATCGAGCCGGAGAAGAGCCACGGAATGGAGAGCGACACGTAGGTGACGATGGGGATGAGCGCGTTGCGCAGGACGTGGCGCACCATGACGGCCGCAGGAGAAAGCCCCTTCGCCCGCGCCGTCAGGACGTAGGGCTTGTAGACCTCGTCGAGGATCGCCGTCCTGAAGAAGCGCACGTCGCAGCCGAGCGACGAGAGGATGCCGATGCCGGCGGGGAGGACGAGGTAGAACGCGCTCTCGTAGCCCCAGACGGGGAAAAGCCCCCATTTGTAGGCGAGGAAGAACTGCCCGCCCAGCACCCAGACGACGTAGTTGACGCTCATGAGGAGCGTCGAGAGGAAGAGAATCGCCCGGTCGACGACGCGCCCCCGGTAGGCCGCCGACAGCATCGCCAGCATGAGCGAGAGGATCGTCCCGCCCACGAGGATCGGGAGCGTCAGCGAGAGCGTCGGGCCCACGCCGCGCGCGAGGATGTCGACGACCGGCTCGTTGTTCTCGATGGAGTAGCCGAAGTCGCCCGAGAGGACGTCGCGCACGAAGCGGACGAACTGGACGAGGACGGGCTGGTCGTAGCCCCACTTGTGGTTGAACGCGGCGATCGCCTCCGCCGTCGCGTTCTTCCCCAGGACGGACGCCGCCGGCGACGCGCCCACGACGTGGAAGAGGAGGAACGAGAGGAGCAGCACCCCCAGCGTCACGGGGACGGCCTCCAGGACGCGGCGGACGGCGTATTTCAGCATCCGCACGCGCCCTTCAGCGCCTTGACGAGAGCGTCCGCGTCCGTCGTCTCCAGGCGGCGCAGCGCACACGCCCAGCGATACGCGCCCGACCCGTTCGTGTCGTAGGGGCGGTCGCAGAAGAGCTCGTCGAACGCCTTGCGCCGCGCCCGGTACGCCTCCTGCGTCTCGACGAACCTGCGGCGGAATCCCTCGCAGTAGGCCTGCGCGAACATCGAATAGTCGCTCACGAGGGCCTGGCGCGAGCGGACGCACGCCGCGTAGTTCGCGACGGTCTCCGCAAGCGGCGTCTCGTAGTCGACGAAGCTCCCCGAGTGGTCGGTGATGGCGATTTCGGAGGGCAGGTCGTCCGCGCCCGTGCGGACGATTTCGTAGTCCTTGTCGAAGAGGAACTCCTTCGTCGTCGAGCTGCGCCGCCCGACGATGGCGTCGGTGGCGGCGGCCTGCCCCATGAGGAAGGCGAACTTCTGCGCCCACGCGGGGTTGCGGAAGCGCGCGGCGGGCACCTTGTCGGACGCCGTGCCGTCGAGGTAGGCGCGGACGAGGTAGCACGTGCGGATGACGCAGCCCTTGTACTGGTTCGCGCCCTGATACTTCTCGGAGAACTGGCCGATCCCCAGGTACTTGGGCAGGTTCATGCCGAGCTGGCGGCACATGAGGCGGCGATCCAGCACGAAGTCGCCGTATTCGTCGGCCTCGAACGTCGCCTGGAGGAGGCTCTTGCCCTCGTCGAGATGCTCCGCGATCCCCCACTTCAGGAGGCGGATGATCATGACGCGGGGCTTCGGCGACGACGTCTCGGCATACTGCATGATGTAGATGTGCCCGCGGCGGCTTCCCGGCACGGGGGCGCGGGAGAGGGAGCGCGCGATGCGGCCGATGTTGACGTAGGCGAGGTCGCCGAAGAGGCGCGTCATGTTGAAGAGGAACGCCTTGACGCGCGAGTCGCACAGCGAGAGGAGCTGGGGGTCCTGCGTGCGCATCGCCTCGTCGTAGACCTCGTCGAAGACGACGCGGTCCGCCTCGACGCGGACGCCGGGCAGCCACTCGATCTGGCGGTAGAACTCGGGGGCGAGCTCCTCCACGAGGTCGCCGTCCTCCGCGCCCGTGTCGTTCTCGCCGCGCATCAGCGTGCGGCACATCTCGTTGCGCCACTCGACGTTCGAGACCGACTCCTCGCGCAGGGCGGCGGGCAGGAGGACGCGCCACTCCGTGTTGATCTTGTCGCACGCGGCGCGGAGCTCGGCGTCGGAGAGCGCGTCGACGGAAAGCTCGCGCATCTTGTGCTTGACGGCGGGCGCGAGGCTCAAGGGGAAGAGGTCGACCTCGAACTGCCCCTTGCGGTTGCGGCGCGAGAGGCCCTGGATGATCTCCGTGATCTGGCGGCGGAACTCGTCCGGCGGCAGGCGCACGATCTCGTCGTAGCTGGAGGCCGTCACGTAGCGCGTGCCGGTCGCGTGGTTGTAGAAGTAGATGGGCCGCTCGTTGATCGCCACGTGCGACTGGCGGACGAACTCCGCCATGTCGTCGGCGGAGATGGGCTGGCGCGACATCCGCCAGTTCTCGCCGCGCGCGCGGAGGGCGTTGCGCACCTTGGCGACGCTCGTGTTCAGGTAGCGGATGACGCGCTTCGAGACGAGCGTCTGGAGCATCTGGTCGGCGCGGAAGGCGAGATCCATGCGCTCGGGGTCGGGGCGGATGAGGACGAAGTCGTCCGTGAAGATCAAGTCCACCGACTCCGCGATCTCGGCCTCCTCCTCCAGGGGCGAAAGCGGCCTCTCCTTCGAAAGCTCCTCGATCCACTTGATGCGCTGCATCGCGTGGACGCCCGGCATCGTGACGAGACCCGGCGTGCGCAGGAACAACGTGCCGACGCGGCTCATCAGCCGTCCGTCGGGCTGGCGGGCGAAAATTTTCTCTCCGATGATTTTCATGACGCCTATTATACCATAATGTGCCTCACGTCAACCGCACGGCGTCCATGTCGAGGGCGGCCTTGAGCCCGGAGGCGGGAGGACGGACTTTAAGAAGCCATTTCCATGCCCGGAGGACGCTCTCGGACGAGGCGGCGCGGAGGAGGATCTGCCAGCGGAAGAGGCCGTCCGCCTTTTCGAGGGCGCTCGGCACGGCCTCGCCCGCGAGGAGGTCTTTCATCCCCGTCCGCTTCGCGAGCGACGCGGCGTAGTTCTGGAGCGACTTCGCATACATCGCCGCCCACGACTCGACGAGGGAGGCGTCCTTCGCCTTCAGCTGGACGACGGCGAGGCGGCAGAACGGCGGCAGGAAGAGCTCGCGCCGCTCGCGCAGCTCGTCTTCGGCGAACGACTCGAAGTCCGCGCGCGCGGCGGCTTCGAGAACCTTGTTCGCGCCGTCGCGCGTCTGGATGAAGACCTCCCCCGGCAGCTCGGCGCGACCCGCCCGCCCCGACACCTGCGCGAGCAGCTGAAACGTCCGCTCCGCCGCGCGGAAGTCGGGGACGTTGAGGGAGGCGTCCGCCTGCAAGATGCCGACGAGCGTGACGCTTGGGAAGTCGAGCCCCTTGGCGATCATCTGCGTCCCCACGAGGATGTCGGCCTCGCCGCGACGGAACGCGCCGAGGATCTCGTCGTGCGACGACTTGTGCGTCGTCGAGTCGGCGTCCATGCGGAGAATCCGCGCCGCGCCGAAGCACGACTTAAGCGCCGCCTCCGCCCGCTGCGTGCCAAGCCCCTTCGTCGAGAGGCTTGTTCCCCCGCAGACGGGGCAGGACGGCGGCATCAAGATCCAGCCGCCGCAGATGTGGCAGCGGAGGCACCGCCCTTCCGCGTGGAACGTGTAGGGCATCGGCCGGTCGAGCGACGAGCAGTTCGGGCAGGCGAGGACATGGCCGCACGATTCGCAGACGACCTGCCGCGCGAAGCCGCGCCGGTTGAGGAAGAGGATCGTCTGCTCGTGGCGGTTCAGGCGAAGCGAGATCGCCGAGAGAAGCTCGGGCGAGAAGATGAGCGCGCTGTCGCGCATGTCCACGAGGTGGACGGCGGGGAGCGACCCCAGCCCCGCCCGCTCCTTCAGGACGAGCGGGCGCACGCGCCCCCCCTTCGCCGCCGCCCACGTTTCGAGGGAGGGCGTCGCGCTCCCGAGGACGACTTTCGCGCCCTGCGCCGCGCCGCGCCAGACGGCGACGTCACGCGCGTGGTAGCGCGGGCATTCGTCCTGCTTGTAGCTGGGCTCGTGCTCCTCGTCCACGACGATGAGCCCCAGGTTGCGGACGGGCGCCCAGACGGCGCTGCGCGGGCCCACGACGACACGCGCCTCGCCCGAGCGGATGCGGTGCCACTCGTCGTAGCGCTCGCCGTCCGAGAGGGCGGAGTGGAGGACGGCGACCGCCTCCCCGAAGCGCGAGGCGAAGCGGCGGACGGTCTGCGGCGTCAGGGCGATTTCGGGGACGAGGACGATGGCGCCGCGCCCCGCCGCCAGCTCGTGGGCGATCGCCTGGAGGTAGACTTCCGTCTTGCCGGAGCCCGTCACGCCGAAGAGGAGATAGGGCTTTGACGCATCGCCTGCCAAGAGCGCCTTGAGCGCGGCGTCCTGCTCGGCGTTGAGCGGCAGGGGGCGGCTCGGCAGGATGCGGTGCGCGGCGAGCGGATTCCGGCGCATGGCGCGGGGCGCGACCGTGAGAAGGCCTTTCGCCGCGAGCGTCCGAAGCGACGCGGGCGTCGTCTTGAGGTCGCGGCAGAGAAACTGCATCCAGCCTCCGTCGAGGCGGCGGACGTTTTCGTAGAGCGTTTTCTGCCGCGCCGAAAGGGGCGTCTCTTCGGCGTCGGGGACGACCGCCACGTAAAGCCGCTCCTTCTGGTGCGCGTTCCGCTTGAGGACGGACGCGGGCAGGGCGGCCTTGAGGACGGCTTCCAGAGGGGAGGCCGTCTCGTGCGCGACGCGGCGGACGAGGTCGAGAAGCGGCGGCGAGAAGAACGGCGTCTCGTCGAGTATCGCCGTAATCGGCCTCAGGCGAATTGGCTCTTGACTTGAGCGACTTGAGGGTCTTGAGGGGCGCGAGGGTTTTGCCGGGGCCTGCGCCGTCAGGCCCCCGGCGGCCGAAGCCGCCGCCACCTCGATCGCGAAGCCGCGCGCCTCGCGATGTCCGAACGGAACAGAAAGAAGCTGACCGACGGCCAGCTTCTCTTCGAGCGCGACGGGGACTTCGTAGGTGAAGAGCCGGTCAAGCGCGAGGTCGATGGCGACCTGGACGAGCACTTACTTCGACGAGCTCGGCTTCAGGTAGTCGACCTGCGCCCCGTCGGCGAACGTGACCGTCTGCTTGTCGTAGATGTCGGAGAGCGACTGGTAGCGGCCCTTGTAGACGCCGGCGGAGCCGCCCTTGTGGATGACGACGGAGGCCTTCTTGCCGAACGGCTGCGTGAAGGCGCTGTCCTGGCTGATCTGCGTCGTCTGGGAGAGCGTGTCGAGGGTCGAGCTCTTCGCGAACGAGTCCGTCGAGAGGTTGCGCGAGACGAGCACGGGGATGACGTCGGGCATGTCGTCCGTCAGGTCGGTGACGATCTTCCACGCGACGCAGCCCTTGAGAGACCTGTTGCCCTTGTAGGCGGGGACGCCCGCGCCCGAGAGGAACTTGATGTCCACGTCGACGAAGGGGCTCCAGTCCGTCGTGCCGTAGTTGTCCATGTCGAAGAGGTCCTCGAAATAGTCGTCGGCGCTCGACGCATACGTCTTGTCGGCGATGTCGTCGCCCTGGGAGCCCGAGGTCTCGCTGTTCTTCTTGGGCCAGACGGACTCGCGGCCGTGGCTCTCGCGGTCGACGTTCGCCTGCGTGATGCCGACGAAGAGGTTGCGCCCGTGCATGGCGAGGGCGCTTGTCTGCGCGGAGAGCATCGCCGAGGAGATCGCCGGGAAGAGGGCGCCCATCAGGATGCCGAGGATGCCGATGACGACGAGGAGTTCAACGAGAGTAAAGCCGTTTTTCTGTTTGTTCATGGTTTGACCTTTTTGATTGCGCCCCTCTGTGCGGGACACGCATTTATTATCTCACAATTGCCTCAAGAACGCAAGGGCTTTTTC
>CAVGMG010000074.1:0-7307 GCA_963630185.1 Alistipes onderdonkii
GCGCAGTTGAGGTAGTAGGCGCGGATGCGCTCGTAGGCGTTGATGACGTCGAGCTCGCCGAGGACGCGCACCGCCGAGCCGGGGTCCTCGGGCCCCACGCGCCCGAGCTGCGTCCGCCGGCACGAGCGGATGAACTCGTGCAGCTCCGACGAGCGGCGCTGCATCGCCTCCAGGTCGAACGGCACGCGCGGCGAGCAGATGAGCGGCGTCACCTCCAGCGCGAACGCCGCCGTCCGGTCGTGCACGTCCAGGAGCAGGGCCGCCGACACCTCCGACATCCGCTGGCCGTGCCGCCGCAGCCGCCGCACGACCTTCAAGACCTGCGCGCACTCGTCCGAGACCGACTCCAGCTCGTCCGACAGGCGCAGGAGCCGCTGCGCCCGCTCCGCGACGTCCGCCGAAAGCCGCTTGGACATGATCGCGCCGAGGAACTCCGTCACCTCGCGCTGCACGTTGTCGAGGATGTCCTCGCGGTGGACGATGTGCTTCTCCGGCCCGTCGTCGTCCGCCGTCGCGCCGGAGAGCACCTTGCGCGCGCAGTCGAGGAGCTCGAGGTCGGACTGCTTCATGAAGTCGATCTCGCTGAGCGCCTGGTCGCAGGCGATCACCGGCGAGAGCTTCACGCCGACCTTCAGCGCCGAGAGGTGGGGCTTCTCGTTCTCCGGCTGCTTGACGAGCCGTTCGACGAGCCGGCAGAACGGCTTCACGAACGGGAAGAAGAGGACGCCGCGGCAGACGGCGAACACCGTGTCCACGACGGCGATCGGGGCCGTCATGTGGACGTAGGCCGGCACGGCCTGTCCGGAGACGGTCATCGTCTCGGCGACGTTCCAGTTCGGGAAGATGACCTGGCCGAGCTTGACGAAGAGCGGGAAGAACCAGACGAGGACGAGCGAGCCGATCACGTTCGAGAGCGTGTGCGAGAGGGCCGTGCGCTTCGCGTCCGCCGTGCCGCCGATCGCCGCGATCCAGCCCGTCGCCGTCGTGCCTATGTTCGCGCCGAAGAGGACGGCGATCGCGACCTCGTAGGAGACGAGCCCCTGCGTCGCGAGGGCCATCGCGATGGCGATCGTCGCCGCCGAGCTCTGGATGACCGCCGTCAGCAGCGTCGCCGCGAGCGCGACGAGCAGGACGTCCGCCATCGTGTCCGCGCTCATCTTCGTGAACACGTGCGCGAAGTCTGGGTTCTGGCGGATGGGCTGGACGCCCTTGGACATGAAGTAGAGCCCGAGGAAGACGAGCCCGAGGCCGATGACGGTGAGGCCGAGGTGGTGGACGCGCTCGCCCCGGAAGAAGAAGTACATGATGCCGCCGGCGGCGAGGCCGACGAAGCCGAGCATCTGCGGGTCGGGCGCGTAGGCGATGATCCAGATCGTCGCCGTCGTGCCGATGTTCGCGCCGATGAGGACGGCGAACGCCTGCGGCAGGGTCATGATCGCCGTCGAGACGAAGCCGACGAGCATGACGGTGATGATGGACGACGACTGCACGAGGATGGTCGAGACGATGCCGGAGCCGACGCCGACGATGCGGTGGCTCGTCGCCTTGGCCATGAACTTGCGGAGCCCGCCGCCGGCCGCCGCCTGAAGCCCCTCCGAGAGGTGCTTCATGCCGAGGAGGAAGATGCCGAGGCCGCCGAGGACCGTCAGGAGGATCGTCAGGAGGTCTTTCATTCCGCGCCCTCCGCCGCGCCGTCCGCCGCGCCCTTCTTCCCGAAGAGCCGCTTGAGGGCCGCCTCGACCTTCCACGGGTAGAACATCCCGTACATGCCGATTATGGCGAGGACGTAGGCGAAGCCGACGAGCAGCTGCACCGGGGCGAAGCCGCCGTCGGGCAGGTGCGGACGCAGGACCGGGAAGAGCTCGGCGGGGATGAGCATGAAGATGCCCATCACGGCGCGGGTGAGGAGGTTCTTCGGCATCCAGACGATCGTGAGGTACGACAGCACGGCCGCCATCACCCACACCTGGCCGGGGAAGCGCTTCAGGAGCATGTCGAAGACGTCAATGCCGATCGTGTCGCACTCGTAGGCCGTCCAGAACCAGGCCGCGACAACGAGCGCGTTCGTCAGAGTCTTTCGCATACGCCTCAGCCCAGCTGGTTCAGGAAGCGGACGTCGTTCTCGTAGAGCCAGCGGATGTCGGCGATGCCGTATTTGATCATGGCGATGCGCTCGACGCCGAAGCCGAAGGCGTAGCCCGAGACCTTCTCGGGGTCGTAGCCCACGTGCTTGAAGACGCGCGGGTCGACCATGCCCGCGCCGGCGACCTCGATCCAGCCCGACTGCTTGCAGACGCTGCACCCCTTGCCCTTGCAGACGTGGCACGTGAAGTCGACCTCGACGGACGGCTCGGTGAACGGGAAGAAGTGCGGGCGGAAGCGGACCGTCACGCCGGAGCCCATCATCTCCTTCGCGAAATACGCGAGCACGGACTTCAAGTCCGCCAGCGAGACGGGCTTCTCGGGGAAGCTGTCCACGTAAAGCCCCTCGATCTGGTGGAAGTTCGCCGAGTGGGTCGCGTCCGTCGTGTCGCGCCGGTAGGTGCGCCCCGGGCAGATGACGCGCACGGGCGGCTTGTTCGCCATCATGGTGCGGATCTGGACGGGCGACGTCTGCGTCCGCAGGAGGCAGTCGTCGGTGAACCAGAACGTGTCCGTGCGGTCTTGCGACGGATGGTGTGCGGGCGTGTTCAGCGCCGTGAAGTTGTTGAAGCGGTTTTCGAGGTCGGGCCCGTCGGCGACCGTGAAGCCCAGCTTGCCGAAGATGGCGGCCGTCTCCTCGATGACGCGCGACAGGGGGTGCTTTGCGCCCAGCTTCCACCAGCGGCCGGGGAGCGTCAGGTCGCCGTCGAAGGGCTTCGCCTTCTCGTCCGACGCCTTCTTCTCGGCGAGCGCCTTCTCGACGGCGGCCCGCCACGCCTGCACGGCCTTGCCGAAGGCGGGGCGATCCTCCTTCGGCACGTCCTTCAGGCCCTTGATGAGCGCCGGGATCAGCCCGTTGCGCCCGACGTATTTCACGCGCAAGGCCTCCGTCGCGGCCTCGTCCTTCGACTCGGAGATTTCCGAAAGGCTCTTTTCAGACGCCTCGTCCAGTTCTTTCAGTGTCATTTTGTCTGATCTCGTTTGACCCAGGTGTTCAGGCGCGTGTGCGCGTTGGTCGTCGCGCCGCCCGTCTGCAGGAAAAAGCCGCGCGGCGCAAGGCCCGCGTCGATCGCCAGGGACGGCGTGCCGTCCCCCGTGAAGAAGGCGCGTTCGGCCTTGAGCCACTTCTTCGTCGTCGGCGAGCGCGTCTCGATGCGCGAGAACTCGGCCCGCCGCGAGAGCGTCGCGGAATGGCCGTTGCGCCAGAAGTCCTCGACGAACGAATAGATGCCGTTGATGCCGCAGGCGCGGGTCTCGTGGCGGATCGTCGAGACGGTCGCAAGCGTCTCCCAGGCGCCCGTCTTGAGGTTGCGCGCGCGGCACGTGAAAGCCGTCCGGTCCTCGCCGTCGGGCGTCGCCTCGATCTGGATGGCGACATGGTCGCCGACCTTCCAGCCGGTCTCCGTCATCGTCCGCGCCCCCGTCCCTTCGCCGCCGAAGCGCGCGACGTCGACGCCCTCCTTGGCGTAGAGCACCTTCGCCCGCACGTCGTGCGCCACCTGGTCGGGATGCGCCGCGAAGTCCATCGGGTCGCCCGGGTCCCAGACGCTGAAGATGAGGACGCGCCGCCCGTTGACGTCCTGGATGCCGCAATACCCGCAGTCCCAGCCGAAGAGGCAGTAGTAGGAGTTCGTCTGCACCTCCGTCACCGTGACGACGCCGCGCACGGCGTCGGCGTTCCGCTCCGTCGGGTCGTACCGCAGATGGACGCTCCGCGCCTGGCGCCGGGCCAGATCCTCGCCCGAGAGGGGCCCTTGCGCAAAGCCGAGAAGCCCCGCCGCGCACACGCCCAAGAGAATAATCGTTCGCATAGTCGTATTATACCAAAATCGGCCGCCGCCTGAACGCCTTTTCATGAAAGTCCAAGCGAAACCTCGGTCGGCCCCCTTTCGCGCCAGCACGCCCGGACGCTGTCGAGCGTCGGCTCGACGTAGAGGGGCGTCGCCTGGTGGCGAAACCACGTGTCCTGGCGCTTCGCGAGCTGGCACGTGCGCACGAGGATCTTCTCCCGCGTGTCTCCGTCGCGGTAGCCGATCGCGAGCGAGGCCGTGCGCGACCACGTGGGATAGAGGCGGCGGAGGGCCGCCTTCTCCGCCTCCAGCCCCTTCATGAACATGTCGTCCAGTCGGGCGGCGATGCGCGCGCGGACGCGGGCGCGGTCGATCCGGACGACGGGATATTCGGGCGGCGGGCGCGTCCACGCCCGGTCGAGGCCGCGCAAAAGCGCCGAAAAGTAGAGCCCCGTCCCGCCCACGATGACGACAGGCCGCTCCTTCGGCACGCGCGACAGCCAGTCGTGCGCCGCCTTAAGCCACAGCCCCGACGAGAACGCCTCGGCGGGCGTCACGAGGTCGACGCCCCCCATGTTGAACTCCTCGCGCTCCTCCCGCGACGGCTTGGCCGTGCCGATGTCCATGCCCTTGTAGACGTTCATGGAGTCCGCCGACAGAATCCACGCCCCCATCTCGCGCGCCAGCGCGGCGGCGAGGGCGCTCTTGCCGCTCGCCGTCGGGCCCGCCAGGATGTAGGCGCGGCGCGTCACGTCAGAAGGTCTCGCAAGGCGGCAGGTCGCCCACGAGGGGCTTGGCGTAGGCGATGAACTTCTCCGTCACGTCGCAGCCGCTCCGGGCGATGAACTCGCGCGGCATGCTCCGCGTGAACTTCGCCGCCTCCGAGATGGGCAACACGCGGTAGACGGCGTGGTAGCCCTTCCCCTTCTGGCGGCAGAGGCCGATCGTCCCCTTCGTGACGTCGCCCTTCAGCGCGGCGCGGACGGCGAGCTCCCCGACGCGGGAGGCCTCGCGGAAGTCCACGTCCGAGGCGAACCCCGGGAACGACCGCTGGAGGTAGCCGAACGTGTCGGCGCGGACGCGGGAGACGCCCGCCTTCTTCTTGAGAAGCCGCGCCAGGGCGTCGCCGAGGGCGCCCGTGCCGGACATCTGGACGTTCCCGTGCGAGTCCCGCTCGCCGTCGGAGAGCTTCGCGCCGATGGGGACGCCGTCCTTGCCGCGAATCCCCTCGGAGACGGCGACGACGCAGCGGCCAAAATTTTTCAACGCCTTCTTCACGTCGGCGACGAACTTCGTCTCCGAGAACGGGACTTCGGGCAGGTAGATGAGGTGGGGCCCGTCGTCGGGGCGCACGCGGGCGAGCGCCGAGCCGGCCGCGAGGAAGCCCGCGTCGCGCCCCATGATGACGTCGATCTTGACGCCGCCCAGGGCGCGGTTGTCGAGGTCGTCGCCGCGCAGGGCGGAGGCGACGAAGCGGACGGCCGACCCGTAGCCGGGCGTGTGGTCGCACGAGCGCAGGTCGTTGTCGATCGTTTTCGGGATGTGGTAGACGACGAGCGGATAGCCCTCCTTCTCGGCCTCTTCGGCGACGATTCGCGCCGCGTCGGCGGAGTCGTTGCCGCCGATGTAGAAGAAGTACCCGACCTCGCGCTTCTTGAACGCGGCGAAGATCGCCTTGCAGTCGTCGAGGCCGGGCTTCAGGCGGCAGCTCCCCAAAGCGGAGCTCGGCGTGCGGGAAATGGCCTTGAGCTTCTTCTCGGAGACTTTCCCCAGGTCGAGGTAGTCGTCCTTGAGGATGCCGGCGATGCCGTGGACGGCGCCGTAGATCCGCGAGATCGCCGCCTTGTGGCGACGCGCTTCGAGGACGGCCCCGACGAGCGAGGCGTTGATGACGGCCGTCGGCCCGCCCGACTGCGCAATGACCATGTTCCTGAGCTTCATCGCACGCCTTTCCCGCTTAGATGAGCGACAGGTAGAGCTTCTCGATGTCCTTGACCGTGAGGTCGCGCGGGTTGCCGGGGCGGCAGGCGTCGGCGAAGGCGGACTTCGCGAGGAACGCGACGTCTTCCTTCTTGAGGACGCCCTTGAGGTTCGCCGGGATGCCGACGTCCTTCGAGAGCTTCTCGACGGCGGCGATCGCCGCCTGACGCGCCTTCGCGAGCGGCATCTTCTCCGCGCCCTTGACGCCCATGGCGACGGCGATCTTGCGATACTTGTCGCCCGACTTCGAGGCGTTGAACTTCATGGCCGTCGGCAGGAGGATCGCGCACGCCTTGCCGTGCGGCATGTCGTAGAGCGCGGAAAGCCCGTGCGCCATCGAGTGGTCGATGCCGAGGCCGACGTTCGAAAAGCCCATGCCCGCGATGTACTGGCCGAGCGCCATCCCGGCGCGGCCGGCGGGCTTGTTCGCGACGGCGTCGCGCAGCGAGAGCGCGATGAGGCGGATCGCCTCCAGGTGCATCATGTCGGTCATCGGGCAGGCGGCCTTCGTGATGAGGCCCTCGATCGCGTGCGTGAGCGCGTCCATGCCCGTGAACGCCGTGAGCCCCTTCGGCATCGAGCTCATCATGTCGGGGTCGACGAACGCGACGACCGGGATGTCATGCGGGTCGACGCAGACGAACTTGCGCTTCTTCTCGACGTCGGTGATGACGTAGTTGATCGTCACCTCGGCGGCGGTGCCGGCCGTCGTCGGGACGGCGAGAATCGGGAGCGAGGGCTTCTTCGTCGGGGCGACGCCTTCGAGCGAGCGGACGTCGGCGAACGACGGGTTCGTGCGGATGATGCCGACGGCCTTGGCGGTGTCCATCGACGAGCCGCCGCCGATCGCGATGATGCAGTCGGCCTTCGCGGCCTTGGCGGCCTTGACGCCGTTCTTGACGTTCTCGATCGTCGGGTTCGGCTTGATTTCGGTGTAGAGGGCGTAGGGGACTTTCGCCTTGTCGAGGAGGTCGGTCACCTTCTTCGTGACGCCGAACTTGACGAGGTCGGGGTCGGAGAACACGATCGGCTTCTTGAGCCCGCGATGGGCGAGCTCCGGGACGATGGACGCGATCGCGCCCGCGCCGTGATAGGACGTTTCGTTCAGGATGATGCGGTTGACCATTTCTGCTCCTTTTTTGTTTTTGATGCTTTCGGGTTTTAAAATAAAAGGCTTCTGACGTGAGCGACTTGAGGGTCAAGAGAGACTCGAGAGCCGACTTGAGGGTCAAGAGAGACGTGAGGCCTCAAGTCCCTCTCGTCCTTCAGGTCATCTCGCCTCGCGCTCCTCATGTCTCTCTCGTCTCTCATGTCATGTCGCCCTTCCCCACGGGCGCGTCCCCTGGCAGGTCGGGTAGCTGCAGCAGCTCCAGAACGGGTTGCCCGCGTTGCGCC
>CAVGMG010000075.1:0-7238 GCA_963630185.1 Alistipes onderdonkii
CGTCGTTCGGCGTGATGATGCCGGCCGTGCCGCCGTATTCGTCGAGGACGACGGCGAGGGGCTTGCGGCTCTTCGCGAAGGTGACGAGCAGGTCGTCGAGCGTCATGGTCTCGGGGACGAAGAGCGGGTCTTCGACCGCGCCCGTCTTGCGCACGAGGACGGCCTCGATGGCGTCGGGCGTCTCGCGGTAGAGCGGCAGGTAGTGGTGGTGCGCCCTCTGGCGGAACGTCTCCCGCGCCGCGTCGCCCTTCGTGAGGTCGAAGCCCTCCATGTCCACGCGCGGCGTCATCTCGTCGCTCGCGGAAAGTTCGGAGAGCCGCAGGACGCCCTCGATCATCTCGGTGTCCTTCGCGGAGACTTCGCCGCGGTCGACGGCCGTCTCCAGGACGGAGACGAGCTCCTCGTCGGAGAGGGCGCGGCGCTCCCTTGCGAGGGCGGGGGCGAAGGCACGGGAGGTGAAGCGCAAGACGACGTTGAACGGCGCGAGGGCGGTGCGCCAGAACCGGAGCAGCAAGGCGTAGGGCGGCGCGAGCGTCTCGGCCAATTTAAGCGCGACGCGCTTCGGGGTGATCTCGCCGAAGACGAGGAGCGCGACGGTCGTCACGGGGACGGCGAGCCACGTCGCGCCCGGCAGCCATTTCGCGAAGAGGTGGTAGCCGATCGTCGCGATGGCGAAGTTGACGAACGTGTTGCCGACGAGGAGCGTCGAGAAGAGGATCGCCTTGTCCTCCAGCGCACACGAGATGAGCGCGTCCGTGCGCGGGCTTTTCGCGCGGATGCGCGCGCGCTGCGAGGGCGTCAGCGAGAAGAGCACCGTCTCGGCGCTCGAAAAGAACGCCGACAGGACGATGAGGACGATGAGCAGGGCGATCATTTCCGGCTCACGAACGAGAGGGCGAAGACGACGAGGGCCGACCCCGCGAAGAGGGCCGCCCAGTCCTGGAGGCGCAGCGGCACGACGTCGAAGAGCGGCCCGCCGAACGAGACGAGGAGGACCTGCCCCACGAGGATGAACGCCGCCACCGAGAGGAACGTGCGGCACCCCGACAGGGCGAAGAGCCCCCCGCCCGAGAGCGCGCGCACGCGGAAGAGGTTCCAGAACTGGAGGAAGACGAAGAACGTGAAGAAGGCAGTCAGGCGATACGCCGTCAGATCCCGGTTCACGACGAACAGCCCCGCGAGCAGGACGAGCGTGAAGACGACGCTCGACACGACGAGGTCGCGGCGCATGAACGGCGAGATGATGAACGCCGTGCGGACGCGAGGCCTCTCCTTCATGACCGCCTCGGACGGCGGCAGGGACGACATCGCCAGCGCCGCGAACGTGTCCATGATGAGGTTGACCCAGAGCATCTGCGTCACGGTCAGGGGCGACTTCGTCCCGAAGAACGCCCCGACGAGGACGATCAGGCAGGCGACGGCGTTGACCGTCATCTGGAAGAGGACGAACCGCTGGATGTTCCTGTAGAGCGAGCGTCCCCACATGACGGCGCGGACGATGGACGCAAAGGAGTTGTCGAGGATCGTCACGTCCGAGGCCTCCTTCGCGACGCTCGTGCCGTCCCCCATCGAGAGGCCGACGTGCGCCGCCTTGAGGGCCGGCGCGTCGTTCGTCCCGTCGCCCGTCACGGCCACGACCTCGCCGAGACGCTGCAGCGACTCGACGAGACGCTTCTTGTCGAGGGGCCGCGCCCGCGAGATGACCTTGATCGCCTTGACGCGGCGGTCGAGTTCGTCGTCGGAAAGCTCGGCGAACGCGGCGCCCGTGATCAAGGCCTCGTCGCCGTCTTGATCCGTCCAGAGCCCGATCTGCCGCGCGATCTCGCACGCCGTCGCCGACGTGTCGCCCGTGACGATCTTCACCGAGATCCCCGCCTCCTGGCACGCCCGGAACGCCTGCGGCACGTCCTGGCGCACGGGGTCGGCGATGGCGACGACGCCGAGAAACTCAAACGGCGCGGGCGCGACGCCCTTCTCGTCGAGGGCGGTCTCGCCCGCCGGCACAGTGCGGCACGCGAGCGCCAGCGTCCGCAGGGCGCGCGACTGCCACGAAAGGAGTCGCGCGCGCACGTCGTCAAGCGCACTTGCGGAAAGCGTCGCCGCGCAGAGGCCGAGGACGACTTCGGGTGCGCCCTTGACGTAGAGGACGTCCGTCGCGGGGCGGACGGCCGACGAGACGAGCGAGGCCATCATCTTGCGCTCCGTGCTGAAGGGAAGCTCGCCCTTCTTCGCGGCGGCGGCGCGGAGCGACCTGAAGTCCCGCCCCTGTCCGTCCAGCCAGAGGAGGAGCGCCCCCTCCGTCGGATTGCCGATGACTTCGCGGCTCTCGCCGAGGGACGCCGTCGTGTTGACGGCGACGCCCTCGAAGACGAGATCCGAGTCCTTGTCAAAGGAGGGGAAGAACGCCTCCTCGACGCGCATCCTGTTTTCGGTGAGCGTGCCCGTCTTGTCCGTGCAGATGACGGTCGTCGAGCCCATCGTCTCGCAGGCGTGGAGCTTGCGGACGAGGAACTTCGCCTTGAACATCCGGCGCATGCTCATGGCGAGGCTCAACGTGACGGCCATCGGCAGCCCCTCGGGGACGGACACGACGACGAGCGTGACGGCGAGCATGAGCGACTGGAGGAGGTAGGCGAGAAGGTGCGCCGCCGACGTTCCCGCCCAGACTTCGGCGGGATGAAGGCCGAAGAACGAGACGACGCGCCCCACGAGGACGAGCGCGGCGAGACAGTAGCTGATGCGCGAGACGACGCGGGCGAGACGCACGAGCTGCTCGTCGAGCGGCGTCTTGACGGAGTCGTCGATGTGCGCGGCCTGGAAGACCTTGCCGCTTTCCGTCGCGTCGCCGACGGACGCGACCTCCATGAGCCCGTGCCCCTCGACGACTTTCGTGCCGCGCAGGACGCGGTTCGACGGGAACGTCGCCTCCGCGTCGAAGAGGCTTTCGTCCGTCGTCTTGCGGCAGAGCGGCTCGCCCGTCAGGGAGGACTCGTCGACGCTTAAAGAAGTCGCCTCCAGGAGGTCGCCGTCGGCGGGGACTTCGCACCCCGTCGTCAGGACGACGAGATCGCCCACGACGACGTCGCGGCGCGGCACTTTCCGGGAGACGCCGTCGCGGACGACTTCGACGCCCTCGTCGTCCTGGACTTGGTTGAGCAGGTCGAAGGCGCGACCCGCGCGCTCCTCGAAGAGGAACGAGAGGCCCGTCGCCAGGATGACGGCCGTGAAGATGCCCGCCGGCTCGAAGAAGGCCGAGGCCCCTTCGCCCGCGACGAGGACCTCGTAGAGCGAGATGCCGCACGAGAGGAGGAGCGCGACGAGGAGGATGAGGATGAGCGGGTCGAGGAACTGCGCCAGGAACTTCCCGAGGAGGGACTTGCGCGGGGGCGGGGTGAGGACGTTGGCGCCGTGCTCGGCGCGGCTTTTCTCGACGTCGGCGGACGAGAGACCTGGTCGTTCGTTCATTTCTTCGTTTTCGGGTGGGCGCGGACGGCGGCCTTCTTCAGCACGAGGGCCGTCCGGGCGGGAAGGTAGAGGCGGATCTGCTCGACGAGCTCGCGGTGCGAGGCGTCGTAGACGAGGGACGGCTCGTAGACGCGCCCCCCTTCCACGCGGCCCTGCCCGCCGAAGCGCGTCTCGTCCGTGTCGAGGACGTGATGCCACGACGTCGCCGGCGGCACGAGGACGCCGTAGCCCTCGTAGCTGGCCGTCGGATGGAAGTTGAAGACGAGGAGGTCGTCGCCGCGCAGGAAGGCCAGCACCTTGTCGGGCTCGTTGGCCGCGAGGACGTGCGAGGGGCCCGAGACCGTGCGCAGGGCGGCGATCATCGCGGCGTCGAAGTCGCCGAGCGCCTTGAACTGGAGGCTCTCGTCGTCGCGCAGCGACCACTGCCGCCGGGCGTGCGAGTAGTCCCAGCCGTTCTCCGCGCGCGGGAAGTCGATCCACTCCGGGTGGCCGAACTCGTTGCCCATGAAGTTCAGGTAGGCGCCGCCGTTGAGCGCGAGCGTCGCCAGACGCGCCATCTTGTGGAGCGCGAGGGCGCGGTCGATTTCAAGGCCGTGCTGATCCTTGCCCATGCCCCAGTAGATGGCCGCGTCCGCCATCGTGAAGAAGAACGTCTTGCCGCCGACGAGCGCCTGGTCGTGGCTCTCCACGTAGCTGACGACCTTCTCCTCGGCGCGCTTGTTCGTGAGCTCCCAGTAGAGGCCGCCCATGGGCCAGTTGTCGTCGCGCGTCCTCTCGACGAGGCGGAACCAGAAGTCGGGCTCGCCCATCGCGAGGCGGTAGTCGAAGCCGAGGCCGAAGTCCTTGACGGGCGCGGCGACGCCGGGCATCCCCGACACGTCCTCCGCCACCGTCATCGCGTGCGGGCGGACTTCGTGGATGACGCGGTTGGCGAGGTTGAGGTAGACCCAGGCGTCGTCGTCCACCGACCCGTTGAAGTATTGCGCGTAGCTCGTGAAGGCCGACCCCAGCCCGTGGTCCCAGAAGAGCATGGACGTCACGCCGTCGAAGCGGTAGCCGTCGAAGCCGTATTCCTCCAGCCAGAACTTGCAGTTCGAGAGCAGGAAGTGGAGGACGGGGATCTTGCCGTAGTCGAAGCAGCGGCTCCCCCAGGCCGAATGCCAGCCCTTGCCCCCCGAGTGGAAATACTGGTAGTCCGTGCCGTCGAAGCGCGAGAGCCCGTCGCGCTCGTTGGCGACGGCGTGGGAGTGGACGAGATCCATGATGACGCTCAGCCCCATCCCGTGCGCCGCGTCGACGAGGCTCTTGAGGTCGTCCGGCGTCCCGAAGCGCGAGGACGCGGCGAAGAAGGAGCTGACGTGGTAGCCGAAGCTCCCGTAGTAGGGATGCTCCATGACCGCCATGAGCTGCACCGTGTTGTAGCCGGCCTTCTTGATGCGCGGCAGGACGTTGTCGCGGAACTCCGCATACGTGCCGACCTTCTTCTCCTCCGTCGCCATGCCGACGTGCGACTCGTAGATGAGGGGCGTGCGGGGCCGGCGCGGCGGGGCCTTGTGCTTCCACGTGTAGGACGACTCGAAGACCTCGGCGGAGAAGAGCTTCGTCTCGGGGTCCTGCGTCACGTATCTCGCGAAGGCGGGGATGCGCTCGCCGCGCCCGCCGTCCCAGCGCATCTCCAGGTGGAACTTGTCGCCGCGCTTGATGCGGGAGGCCGGGATCTCGCGCTCCCAGACGTCCGTCCCCGGCTTGCGGAAGATCTCGAAGGCGGGGTCGATCTTCCAGGCGTTGAAGTCGCCGACGAGCCACATGGACGTCGCGTGCGGCGCCCATTCGCGGAAGACCCACGCGCCACGCTTCGTCCGATGGAGCCCGAAATACTCGTGCGCGTTCGCCCAGTCCGCGAGGCTCTTGCCGCCGGTGAGCTCGCGCGCGCGCCGCGTCGCCCGCGCCGCACGGCCTGTAATCGCCTCGGCGTAGTCTCTGAGATACGGATCGTCAAGCAGATGGCTCATCGTTTTCTCCCTCCTGGAAGAATAGTATACCAAAATTATTTGGTATAATGGCTTCAGGAGGAAACATGCGATGAGCTTCTTCAAGGCCTACGACATGAGAGGGACTTACGGGGTCGACTTCGACCTCGACACCGTCTATCGCACGGGGCTCGCCCTGCCGCGCGTCATTCCGGGGCCGAAGTGGCTCGTCGGGCGCGACGGACGCGCGAGCTCGGAGGCGATCCGCGACGCGCTCGTCGCCGGGCTTTCCGACGCCGGCGTCGCCGTCACGGACATCGGGCTTGCGACGACGCCCGAAGTCTACTTCTTCACGGGCGAAGACCTCTTCGACGGCTCCGTCATGATCACGGCCTCCCACAATCCGCCGGGCGACAACGGGCTCAAGGTGTCGCGGCGCGGGGCGAAAAGCGTCAGCTACAAAACGGGCCTCAACGACGTGGAGAGGCTCGTCGCCTCGTTCGCGTCGCGCGCCTTCGACGCTTCGCGGCCGCGCCCGCGCGAGGATGCCGAAACGGCCCGGGCGTTCCGCGCGCGCTACGTCGCCTGGCACCGCGAGAGGGCCGCGCACAAGGGTCTCGACAGTCTTCGCGTCGCCCTCGACTGCTCCAACGGCACGACCGCCCTCTTCGCCGCCGAGATCTTCCCGTCGGCGATTCTCCTCAACGCGACCGTCGACGGCGCGTTCCCCGGTCACGCGCCCAATCCGCTCGACCCGAAGTCGCGGGAGGCCGTCGCCGCCCTCGTGCGCGAGAAAGGCCTCGACGGCGGGCTCGTCTTCGACGGCGACGGCGACCGCGTCATCGCCGTGGACGAGACGGGCGCGTTCGTCCCGTGCGACGGCCTCATTCCCGTCGTCGCCGACGAGACCGTTCCCGCCGGGGACTTCCGCGCGCGCCACAGGACGGTTCTCCACGACGTCCGCTCGTCACGCGGCGTCATCGAGGTCTTGCGGGAGCAGGGGTTTTCGCCGCTCATGGTGCCCGTCGGCGCGTCGCTCGCCAAGCCCATCCTCCGCGAGAAAGACGCCTTCGTCGGCGGCGAGCTGGCGGGGCACTACTACTTCCGGGAGTTCCACTTCTCGGACTCCGGGATTCTCGGCGCGACGCGCATCCTCTCGGCGCTCGCCGAGGCCAAAACGCGCGGCGAGACGTTCTCGGCGCTGATGCGGCCGATCCTTTCGCGCTACGCGAACTCGGGCGAGCGGAACTACCGCGTCGCCGACAAGGACGCGGCCATCGCGCGTCTCGTCAGGGCGTCGTCCGCGTTCGGGAAGGCTCTCGCCCGATCCGACATGGACGGCCTTCGCGTCGAGTTCGAGGACGGCTGGTTCAACGTGCGGAAGTCGAACACCGAGCCGTTCCTGCGCCTCATCGTCGAGCACCGCTCGCCGGAGACGCTGCAGGCCTGGCTCCGCACCCTTGAAGCGGCGCTCGCCTAAAGCAGCGACACGAACGCCCCTCTTCTCCATCCTCCCGCTTCCCACTTTTCATGAAATGTGGGAAAGAGGAAACACGCCGTCTTCATTCTCACTTTTTTAAAAAAGTGAGAATGGAGACAGATGTTCAATAGGCGGCGGGAACTTGCCTCTGCTGACTGTCAGAGGACGCTGATTTCGGCAGGGTTCACAGGGGTTGGCAGGGGCGAGCGTTGCTCGCCCCCTGCGCGGCGGCTACTTCTCGACCTGGATGGTGTAGAAGCCGCTCATACCGCCGGTGACGGAGATCTTCGGCGTCCAGGGCTCGCCGTCGCCGACGGTCGAGT
>CAVGMG010000076.1:0-7169 GCA_963630185.1 Alistipes onderdonkii
CATGCATCCCTATCGCACCCATACCTGCAACGAGCTCCGCGCCGCTGACGCGGGGAAGACCGTCCGCCTTTCCGGCTGGATGTTCCGCCTGCGCGACCACGGCGGCATCCTCTTCGTCGACCTGCGCGACCACTACGGCCTCACGCAGATCGTCGTCCACCCCTCGCGCCCCTTCTTCGGCCTCGTCGAGAAAGCGCACTTGGAGAGCGTCATCACCGTGACCGGCGAAGTGAAGCTCCGCACGCCCGACACGATCAACCCCGACCTCCCCACGGGCGAGATCGAGATCGAGGCGAACGAGCTGGTGATGGAGTCGGCCTCCGAGGTGACGCCGATCTACGTCCCGGACGAGAAGGCGGACGAGAGCGAGGACGTGCGCCTCAAATACCGCTTCCTCGACCTCCGCCGCGAGAAGCTCCACAAGAACCTCATGCTCCGCTCGGACGTCATCCGCTTCCTCCGCGAGCAGATGTGGGAGAAAGGCTTCCACGAGTTCCAGACGCCGATCCTCACGGCCTCGTCGCCGGAGGGCGCGCGCGACTACCTCGTCCCCAGCCGCCTCCACCGCGGGATGTTCTACGCGCTGCCGCAGGCCCCGCAGATGTTCAAGCAGCTGCTGATGGTCTCCGGCTTCGACCGCTACTTCCAGATCGCGCCGTGCTTCCGCGACGAGGCCGCGCGCGCCGACCGCAGCCCCGGCGAGTTCTACCAGCTCGACATCGAGATGAGCTACGCGACGCAGGACGAGATCTTCGCCGTCGTGGAGGACGTCGTCGGCAAGACGTTCAGGAAGTTCTCGACGTGGGACTGCAACGCCGCGCCGTGGCCACGACTTAAGTATCGCGACGCGATGATGACCTACGGCTCGGACAAGCCCGACCTCCGCAATCCGCTCAAGTGGATCGACATGAGCGGCTTCTTCGCGAAGGCGAGCTTCAAGGCGTTCGCCGCGTGCGTCGCGAACGGCGGCCTCGTCAAGGGACTGCTCGTCAAGGGCATCGTCGGCGTCGAGACGCGCACCTGGTTCGACAAGCGCGAATCGTTCGTCAAGGAGAACGGCGGCAAGGGCCTCGGCTACATCAGCTGGACGAAGGAGGGCGAGCTCAAGGGCCCGATCGCGAAGTTCCTCGCGCCGGAGCAGCTTGAGGAGATGAAGGGCCTCGTCGGCATGGAGCCGGGCGACGCGCTCTTCTTCATGGCCGCCGACAAGGACGAGTGCCACCGCCTCTCCGGCCTCGTGCGCACGGACATCGCGAACCACCTCACGAACAAGATCTGCGAGACGAACTGCTACCGCTTCTGCTGGATCGTCGACTTCCCGTTCTTCGAGAAGGACCCCGAGACGGGCAAGACCATCTTCTCGCACAACCCGTTCTCGATGCCGCAGGGCGGGCTGGAGGCGCTGAACGGGCCGGACCCGCTTGCCATCGAGGCCTACCAGTATGACGTCGTCTGCAACGGCATCGAGCTCTCGTCGGGCGCAATCCGCAACCACCGCATCGACATCATGGAAAAGGCGTTCGAGATCGCGGGCTATCCGAAGGAGGTCGTGCGCCAGAAGTTCGGCTGCCTCTACAACGCCTTCCAGTTCGGCGCCCCGCCGCACGGCGGCATCGCGCCGGGCGTCGACCGCATGGTCATGCTTCTCGCCGACACGCCGAACATCCGCGAAGTCATCGCGTTCCCGATGAACCAGAAGGCGCAGGATCTCATGATGAACGCGCCGAACTACGTGACCGAGCAGCAGCTCCGCGAGCTTCACCTCAAGATTCGCGGCACGGGCAGCGACGCGAACGCGACCGCCTGACGATGGGACGGCTTCTTGTCACGATCAAGGCCTGGCCGGTCGTCACGCTCGTGACGATCGGCCTTTGCTTTCTGACGAAAGCCGCCGCCGCCCTTCTGGGGGTCGAGCTCCCCGAACAGGCGAACATGACCTTTGCGCGCGACCTCCTCCTCCAGGCGTTCGGCTCCTGGCGGGCGTTCGTCGCCTCGGCGAAGCTCGTCGCCGCCGTCGTCGTCATCGCGCCGGTTCTCGAAGAGGTCGTCTTTCGGTGGGTTCTCTTTCGTCTGCCGCAGAGGCTCGTGGAGAAGACGACGAGAGGGACGCGAGAGACAGGAGAGACGAGAGGGGTGGAAGGGACGAAAGGGGCAGGAGAGACAAGAGGCCGCCGCTCAGTTGGGCTTATGTTGGTTTTGCTCTTTTCCGCCGCGCTTTTCGCCGCCGCGCACTACCTCGCCCAGCCGTGGCCGGACGCGGCGTTTCTCGCGCTCTTCTTCTTCGGCGCGGCGCAATGCTGGCTCTACCTGAAGACGGGCCGCCTCTGGTGCGCCATGCTGAACCACGCCCTCTTCAACCTCACGAACCTCGTTCTCGCCGTCCTTTTGCCCGCCGCCTGAAACGCATGAACGTCTTCTTCGAGACATTCGGCTGCCGGCTGAACCGCGCCGAGGCGCTTGACCAGGAGGCCGCGTTCCTCGCGAAAGGCTGGACGCGCGTCGAGACGCCCGACCGCGCCGACATGATCGTCGTCCGAGGCTGCAGCGTGACGCGCCGCGCCCAGCACGACTGCGAAAAACGCATCGCCCACTTGCGCAGGCACTTCCCCGCGACGCCGCTGAAGGTCTTCGGCTGCCTTCCCGAGGCGACGCGCCCGGACAAAAGCCTCGCCGACGCGCCCGAGGCGACGACGCGCGTTCCCGTGCGCACGGCGCGCGCCTACCTCAAGTGCCAGGACGGCTGCGGCGGCGCGTGCAGCTTCTGCATCGTGCCGCGCTTCCGAGGGCCGTCGCAGAGCGTCCCCTTCGAGCGCGTCCTCGCAAGAGCCTCGCAGTTCATCGAGGCGGGCTACCACGAGATCGTCCTGACGGGCTGCAACCTCAGCCTCTACGCCTCGCAGGGGCAGCGCCTCCCGCAGCTTCTGGACGCGCTCGCCGCGCTGTCCAAAAGCTGTCGCATCCGCCTCGGCTCGCTGGAGCCAAGTTCGTGCGCACGGGAGGTCGTCGACGTTCTCGCCGTCCGCACGAACGTCTGCCGATTCCTCCACATCCCCGTCCAGTCGGGCTCGGACGCCGTCCTCCGCACGATGAAGAGGCCCTACCGCGCCGGCGACGTCGAAGAGTTCGTCCGCCACGCGCGAACGCACGTTCCGCGCCTCGCGCTCGGATGCGACGTCATCACGGGCTTTCCGGGCGAGACCGACCTCGACTTCATCGCCACGAAGGGGCTTCTCAAGAGGCTTCAATTCGTCCAGGCGCACGTCTTCCCCTACTCGGAGCGTCCGGGGACGCTCGCCGCGCTCCTTCCGAACGCGATTCCGCGCGAAGTCCGCCACGCGCGGGCGCACGAGCTCGCCGCGTCCGCGCAGGAGATCCGGCGACGCGCCGCGCCGCGCTTCGTCGGCGAGAAGGTGGAGGTCCTCGTCGAGGACGAGAAGAAAGGCGAAGGCTGGACGGGCGAATACTTCACGTGCCGCGTCGCGGCGCGCGCCGGCGAACGGCTCGCGCGCAAGAGCCTCGTGACGGCCGTCGTCGAGCGCGTCGAAGGAGACAGACTCGTCGCCCGGAGATTTGTGGTATAATAAATCCATGGAAGAAATCGATTTCAACGCCGACGACTTTTCGGATCTCGTCGCCAAGGACAAGCGCTATCCCGCACGGGCCTACGCCGTCCTGATGACGGCCATCAACTCGCTGACCGAGGAGAAGAACGCCTCGTATTCGGCGACGGACATCCTCGACGCCTTTCACGACATCGTCCTCGACCAGTACGGGCCTCTTTCCTACGCGCTCCTGACGGAATGGGGCATCACCTGCACGGAGGACGTCGGCGAGATGGTCTTCAACCTCGTGGAGTCCAAGCGGATCCGGAGCGACGAGCACGACTCGGCGGAGGGCTTCGCCAACGGGTATGACTTCAAGGAGGAGTTCCTCATGCCCTACGAGGCCGAATGAGCGGCATGACGAAACTTGAAGAGTTCGGCTGGCGCGGGCCGCTTTCCCCCGGCCTCGGGCGCGTCGTCCTCGCCCACGGCGACTACTACCACCTCGTCGCCAACGAAAGCCCGACGCCCCTTCTCGCCCGCAAGAAGAAGGCCGCCTTCCTCAAGATGAAGACGGCGGCGCCCGACTCGATGCGCGGCGAGAAGATCTCCGAACGCCGCGCCCGGTCGCCGGTCCTCCCCATGACGGGCGACTTCGTCCGCTTCGTCTACCAGGCGCACGGCGAGTCCCTCATCACGGACGTCCTGCCGCGCTTCTCGCACTTCACGCGGCAGGACCCGACGGCGCGGCGCACGACGCAGACGCTCGCCGTCAACTTCGACGTCCTCTTTATCATGATGTCGCTCAACGAGAACTTCTCGCTCGCGCGCGCCGAGCGGTATCTCGCGCTCGCCGAAGACCGGGGGACGAGCGAACTCGCCTTCGTCGTCACGAAGGCCGACTTGCGCAAGGCGGGCGACGACGAAAGGCTTGAAAGTCTCGCACATCTCGTGGCGGGACGCGGCTCGCTGGAGGTCATCTCCTCGAAGACGCGCGAAGGCTTCGAGCGTCTCGAACGCTTCCTCCAGCCGCAGAAGACCGTCGCCCTCATCGGCAGCTCCGGCGTCGGCAAGTCGACGCTCCTCAACACGCTCCTCGGGGAGGACTACGCGCCGACGCAGGAGATCCAGGCCTGGTCGGGCAAGGGGCGGCACACGACGACCGCGCGCGAGCTCGTGCGGCTTCCCGGCGGCGCGCTTCTCCTCGACACGCCCGGCGTCCGCGAGATCGGCCTCCGGGGCGAGAGAGACGCGATTCTCGACAAGGCGGCCACCTCCCACCGCTTCCGCCTCTGACCATGGAGAGGCCCGTCATCATCTGGGACTGGAACGGCACGCTTCTAAACGACACGGCGGCCTCGCTGAACGCCCTCAACGCGCTTCTCGCCGAGCGGGGCTTGAAACCCATCACGCTCGACTTCTACCGCGACCGCTTCGCCTTCCCCGTGAGACCCTTCTACGAGACGTGCGGCATCGACCTCGCGCACGAGGACTGGGACGCGCTCGCCAAGGACTACCACGCGCGGTATGCCCGCGAAGGGAAGACGCTCAACGCCCAGGCGGTCGCCGCGCTCGAAAAGGCCCGCGCCCACGGCGTCGAGCAGTGCGTCCTCTCGATTCTCCGGCAGGACTTGCTCGACGAGGCGCTATCGTCCTTCGGGATTCGCGGCTTCTTCTCGCACGTCGTCGGCACGACGAGCCTTGACGGAGCGAGCAAGCTCGACCAGGCGAAGAAACTCAAGGCCGTCTTGGGAGAGCGGAAGACCGTCATGGTCGGCGACGCCCTGCACGACGCCGAAGTCGCCAAGGCGTTGCGCATCCCCTGCGTCCTCTGCGCCCAAGGCGGCCACAGCCTGGCGCGGCTTCGCAAGGCCGGCCCTTGCGGCGAGACGCTCCTGGAAGCGGTCGGCCTCGCGCTGGAGGCTCTTGCATAGAAAAACGCCCTTCTGAAAAGGAAGGGCGTTTTTGGGGTGGACCCTGCGGGACTTGAACCCACGACCAAGAGATTATGAGTCTCCCGCTCTGACCGACTGAGCTAAGGGTCCTTCGGATTACTTCTTGAAGCTCTCCTCGACGGCGACCGCGACCGCGACGGTCGCGCCGACCATCGGGTTGTTGCCCATGCCGATGAGGCCCATCATCTCGACGTGCGCCGGGACGGACGAGCTGCCCGCGAACTGCGCGTCGGAGTGCATGCGCCCCATCGTGTCCGTCATGCCGTAGCTCGACGGGCCCGCGGCCATGTTGTCCGGGTGCAGGGTGCGGCCCGTGCCGCCGCCGGAGGCGACGGAGAAGTACTTGCGCCCGTTCTCCCAGCACCACTTCTTGTAGGTGCCGGCGACCGGGTGCTGGAAGCGCGTCGGGTTCGTGGAGTTGCCCGTGATCGAGACGCCCACGTTCTCCTTCTGCATGATCGCGACGCCCTCCGGGACGTTGTCCGCGCCGTAGCACTTCACCGCCGCGCGCGGGCCCTTCGAGAACGCCTTCTCCTCGACGACGCGCAGCTTCTCCTTCTTGTTGTCGAAGGCCGTCTTCACGTAGGTGAAGCCGTTGATGCGCGAGATGATGTAGGCCGCGTCCTTGCCGAGGCCGTTGAGGATGACGCGCAGGTTCGTCTTGCGGACCTTGTTCGCGTTGAGGGCGATCTTGATCGCGCCTTCCGCCGCCGCGAACGACTCGTGGCCGGCGAGGAACGCGAAGCACTCCGTCGCGTCATCGAGGAGCATCGCGCCGAGGTTGCCGTGGCCGAGGCCGACCTTGCGGTTCTCCGCGACCGAGCCGGGGATGCAGAACGCCTGGAGGCCGACGCCGATCTCCGCCGCCGCGTCCTTCGCCTTCGTGCAGCCCTTCTTGATCGCCATCGCCGCGCCGACCGTGTAGGCCCACTTGGCGTTCTCGAAGCAGATCGGCTGCGTCTCCTCGACGATCTTGTAGGGGTCGAAGCCCGCCTTCTTGCAGATCTCGGCGCACTCCTCGATCGACTTGATGCCGTAGGGCTTGAGAGCCGCCAGGATCTTCGCCTCGCGGCGTTCGTAGCCCTCGAACAGTTTCTCGGCCGTCGCGGCCGCCGCCTTCTTCGTTGTCTTCGTAGCCATGTTCACACTCCTTTCGAGATTACTCTTGACGCGGGTCGATGTACTTGGCCGCCCCTTCGAACTGCCCGTAGTGGCCTTTCGCCTTCTCCCACGCCTCGTTCGGGGAAAGCCCCTTCTTGATGAAGTCGGTCATCTTGCCGAGGGAGACGAACTCGTAGCCGGTCACCTCGCCGTTCTTGTTGAGCGCCATGCGCGTGCAGTAGCCCTCGGTCATTTCGAGGTAGCGCGGGCCTTTCGCCTTCGTCGCGTACATCGTGCCGACCATCGAGCGGAGACCCTTGCCGAGGTCTTCGAGGCCCGCGCCGATGACGAGGCCGCCGTCGGAGAACGCGCTCTGCGTGCGCCCGTAGACGATCTGGAGGAAGAGCTCGCGCATCGCCGTGTTGATCGCGTCGCACACGAGGTCGGTGTTGAGGGCTTCGAGAATCGTCTTGCCGACGAGGATCTCGGACGCCATCGCGGCGGAGTGCGTCATGCCGGAGCAGCCGATCGTCTCGACGAGGGCCTCCTCGATCACGCCGTTCTTGACGTT
>CAVGMG010000077.1:0-6849 GCA_963630185.1 Alistipes onderdonkii
ACATGCTCCGCAACGTGCGCGACACCGCGACCGAGCGCGACCGCAACCGCCTCACCGTCTCGCCCGGCGCGAGCTTCGGCGACGCGGTGCGCAGCTTCTGACGCGACGAGACGAAAGGAACAAGAACGATGAAGAAGAAACTCATTCTGGCGGCGGCTCTTCTGGCGTCTGCCGCCGTGTCCGCCGAGGGCCTGCGCCGGCTCCCCGGGCTTACGGTCGTCGAGGGCGCGAGCGCCGACTTCAAGGCCGACGGCGCCGTCAGCCTCAAGTGCTCCAACACCGCCGTCGCCTCCGCGCTGCCGCCGGACGGCGGACGCTCCACCGTGACCGGCGTCAAGATCGGCCAGGCGGAAGTGACCTTCCTCGACGTGCAGGGCCCGTTCGCCGTCCTGCCGGTCACGGTCGTGCCGTCCTACTGGCAGACGCTCCAGGAGTTCTTCGCCGACGACCCCGAGGTGTCCGTCTCGGTGAGCGGCGACAAGGTCATCGTCAGCGGCTCGACGGCGAACCCGGAGACGCTGCGCCGCGTCGAGCAGTCGAAGGCGTTCGACTCCGCGCGCATCATCTCGCAGGTCACGTTCTCCGCGCCGTCCATCGCCGCGCTGCTCGGGACCTACCTCCGCCACGTCGGCTACTCGAACGTCGCGGTCAGGGCCGTCGGCAACGAGGTCTGCCTCTCCGGGCGGCTCTACGACCGGCAGTCGATCTCGAACGCCGAGGCGCGCGCGAAGGAGTTCCTCAAGGACTTCCCCGGCATCGGGCTCAACCGCGACGCGCTCCAGGTCGCGCGGCAGAAGATCGTCCTCGACGTCGAGATGCTGGAATACAACGCCACCAAGGCGCGCAGCCTCGGCGTCCAGACGCCGACCGCCGTCACCGCCGAGTTCTCCGGCGGCCTCGACTACAGCTTCTCGTCCGGCGGCTCGTCGGACGGCGCCTCCTCGTCCGCCGGCACGGCGGACGCCGGCGCGAGCGGCTCCGGGCGCGGAGACACCTGGTCGAGCAGCGCGAAGATGAGCGTCTCCGGCGTCCGCGCCACGATCAACATGCTCAAGCAGAACGGCGCGGCGAAGACGGTCTACCGCACGTCGCTCGCCACGCAGTCCGGCGAGGAGGTCGAGTTCCAGAACGGCGGCACGATCCACCGCAACACGACCGGCACGTTCTCCAGCGGCGACCTGAAGACGATCGAATACGGCTTCATCGTCAAGGCGATGCCGATCATCGTCGACTCGTCGATGGTGAACCTCTCGCTCGACCTCGACAACAAGATGCCCGTCAACTACACCGCCGGCGAGGAAGGCTCGAGCCAGGACATCACCATCTCCCGCTACCAGACGAAGTCGAAGTACATGGTCCGCCCCGGCGAGACGATCGTCATGTCCGGCTTCAACCAGCTCAAGGAGTCGGTCTCGAAGTCGGGGACGCCCATTCTCTCGCACATCCCCTTGATCGGGCCGTGGCTCTTCGGCTCGCGCACGACGAGCGAGGACGTCACCGAGATGCTGCTCGTCGTGACGATCAACTGGGCGGTCGAGGACGAGACGGCGGACGCCATCCGCCGCCGCGACGCGCTCAAGGCGAAGTCCGTCGACGTCAAGATGCCGTGAAGGGGAGGATGCGATGAGACCGCTTGTTTTCGAACGCGACGGAAAGCGCCTCGCGACGCTCACGCCGCAGGAGGGCCGGGACGACGAGGTCTTCACCCTGGGCTCGGCCGCCGCGAACGACGTCGTCGTCGCGGCGGACACGGGGCTGGCCGCGAAGCAGCTCTCGTTCGCGCCCATCGGCGGCGTCTGGTGGGTCGGCGACTTGGCGGGCGACGGACGCCTCACGGTGAACGGCGTCGCGACCGCCCGCGCCCCCGTCGTCGGCCGCGCCGAGATCGCCGTCGGCGGCTTCGCCTGCACCGTCGCGTGCGAAGCGGACGCGACGCGCAAGACGCGCTACGAGGTCGCCTCCGACATCCTCTACTCCCACGCGCTCGCCGCGCTCTCGAACGACATCGGAAGCGGGCTTGCGACCGGCGCGGAGCTCACCTCGCGCGTCAACGCCTCCCTCGACGACATCCTTGCGCGCGGCTTGCCGGAACTCGCGGGCTTCACCGAGGAGCAAATCGCCGCGCTCCGCCGCGAGACGGTCGAGGACATGCTCGGCCTCGGGCCGCTCGAGCCTCTCATCGCCGACGACTCGATCACCGAGATCATGACCATCGACTTCGCCCACACCTACGTCGAGCGCAAGGGCAAGCCCGTCCTCACCGACCGCAAGTTCCGAGACCCGGCTCACCTCGTCCGCGTCATCGAGCGCATCGTCAACCGCGTCGGCCGCCGCATCGACGAGTCCAGCCCGCTCGTGGACGCCCGCCTGGAGGACGGCAGCCGCGTCAACGCCGTCATCCCGCCGATCACCCCCGACGGCGCGTGCCTCACCATCCGCAAGTTCGGCAAGTCCCTCTTCACGCTGGAGAAGCTCGTCTCCTTCGGCTCGATGGACGAGCGGATGGCGACGTTCATCGACGCGTGCGTGCGCCTGAGGAAGAACGTCGTCGTCTCCGGCGGCACCGGCTCCGGCAAGACCTCGCTGCTCAACGCGATCTCGCTCTGCATCGGCACGGACGAGCGCATCATCACCGTCGAGGACTCGCTCGAGCTCAAGCTCCAGCAGTCGCACGTCGTGCGCATGGAGGCGCGTCCCGCGAACGCCGAGGGCAAGGGCGAGGTCTCGATCCGCCGGCTCGTGAAGAACTGCCTCAGGATGCGCCCCGACCGCATCGTCGTCGGCGAGTGCCGGGGCGGCGAGGCCCTCGACATGCTCCAGGCGATGAACACCGGCCACGACGGGTCGCTGACGACCGTCCACGCCAACAGCCCGGCGGACACGGTGGCGCGCCTGGAGACGCTCTGCCTGATGGCCGGCATGGACATGCCGCTCTCGGCCATCCGCGCCCAGATCGTCTCCGCCGTCTCCATCATCGTGCAGACGGCGCGTCTCTCGGACGGCTCGCGCAAGACGACGGAGATCGCGGAAGTGACCGGGCTCGACGAGCGCGGCAACGCGAAGCTCCGCACGCTCTTCGAGTTCCGCCGCGAGGGCGTGGACGAGCGGACGCGCAAGGTGCTCGGCCGCCACGTCGCCGTGGCGCGGCCGACGTTCTTCGACGACTTCCGCCTGCGCGGCGTCCCGCTGGACGCAAGCGTCTTCGAGGAGGCGCCATGCCGCTGACCGTCCTCGTCCTCTCGCTCGCGCTCTTCGCGGCGCTCGCCGGCGTCGCGGTCGCGAGGCTTTTCGCCGGCCGCCGCCCGTCGGCGGCGGACGCGGACGTCGTCGCGCGCGTCATGCGCGGCGGCGCGGGCGTCCGCTTCGGCAAGGCGCACGCCGCCGCCGTCCGCGAAGGGCTCCCGGACGCGCTCGACATGATCGCCAACTCGCTCGGCGCCGGGCTCACCCTGCCGCAGGCGATCCTGCGCAACCTCGAGCACTTCCCGCCCGCCGTCGGCGCCGAGTTCGCCCGCGTCATCTACGACACCTCGCTCGGCTTCTCCGTCGGCGGCGCGTTCGACAACCTCGCCGCCCGCCTGCCGACCAAGGACGTCCAGATGGTCGCCATCGCCTCCAAGATCGGCGTCTCCCACGGCGGACGGCTCAACGAGAACTACCGGATGCTCTCCGGCATCCTCCGCGACCGCATGGCCTTCGAGCGCGAACTGCGGGCCATGACCACCGAAGGCCGGATGCAGGCGATCGTCATGAGTTGCCTCCCGGTCGCGCTCATCGCCATCCTCGGCGCGATTCGCCCGGAGATGATGAAGCCGCTTTTCACGACCGGCATGGGCTTTGCGACGCTCGCCGCGCTCGCGACGATGCAGGCCCTCGCCTACCTCTGGATCCGGAAGATCGTCACCATCGAGGAGTAGCGGACATGAGCGGACAGATCCATCTCGTTCTCGGCATCGCGGCATCGGGCGTCGCGGCGGCAGTCCTCGCCTTCGCGCTCGTGCGCCAGGCCGCCGGCTTCCGCCGTCAGGCGGCGTCCGCCGCGTCCGGCCTCTCGGGGCTTCGCGTCCTCTTCGCCGCGTTCGTCCCGTTCGTCCAGCGCCGCCGCGCCCGCGACGTCTCGCTCGACCGAAAGCTCGCGCGTTACGAGCGGCTCGTCGTCCAGTCCGGCGGCGCGTTCCTCGACGGCGCGACGGCCGAGGAGGTCTTCGCGGCGCGTTTCGTGCTGCCCGCCCTCGCCTTGGTTTTTCTCTGCATTCTCGGCGCCGTCCTCCGGATGCCGCCCGCCTTGGTCCTTCTCGTCGCGGTCGCGTTCGCCGCGCTCCTCGTCCTCTGGCCGGAGCAGGCGCTCGCCGACCTCGCGAAGCGGCGCCAGGCCGCGTTCTCCCGCGACCTGCCGCAGGTGCTCGACGTCATGCGCCTCGTCGCGCAGTCCGGCGGCGACCTCTACGGCGCCATCGGGGCGGCGGTCGAGGTCTCGCCCAAGGGTCCCGTGCGCGACGAGCTCTCCCGCGTCCTCGGCGAAGTCGCGATCGGGACGTCGCTCGCGAAGGCCCTCAACAACGTCGCCGCCCGCATCGACACGCCGGACGCCAACGCCGTCTTCTCGACCATGGCCCAGGCCCTGGAGATGGGCGCCGGCGTGAGCGAGAACCTCGGCGAGGCCGTCACGCTCATGCGCAAGGCCTCGCGCATCCGCGCCCAGGAGAAGGCCCAGAAGGCCGTCGTCGCGATGACCTTCCCGCTGCTCCTGCTGATCCTGCCCGGCGTCTTCATCGTCCTCTTCGCCCCGCTCGTCATCCAGTACGCCACGAGGTAGCCCGCCATGAACAAGTCTGACAGACCCTTCATCGTCCCGACGGCGAACTCGTCCGCCGTCCTCCTCTGGAGCGCCGTCCTCGTCGCCCTCTTCGGCGCGGCGACGTTCGCCTACAGCGCGTGGACGCGCCTCTCGGACGCGCGCGAGAGGCTCGCGACGCCGCCCGAAAAGACGGTCGCAACGGCGTTCTTCCGCCTCGACGTGCCGCCGGACTGCCTCCGCTACGTGCAGGAGACGAACCGCGCCGTCCTCTACTTCGGCGAGGAGGGGAGCGTCCCGTTCCTCTCCGTCTTCGCCCAGCGCGCCCCGGCGTTCGCCTACCGCGCCCTCGACCTGAACCCCGCCTTGCTGGCGCGGCGGATCGCGGCGGTCGTCAAGGACGAGAAGGCGAACGGCTCGGACGACGACCTGCCAGTCGTCCTCGGCACGGCGCAAGGACGCCTCCGCCAGGGCGCGCCGCTCGTGCGGGCCTTCTTCAGCCTCGACGAGCGCGAAGGCCTCGCGTTCGCGTTCTACCTCGGCGACGTGCGCTATCTCGTCGTCGCCTGCTGGGAGACCGGCGTCGGCGCGACGGGCGACCCCCATCTGCGCGAGACGTTCGAGACGATCCCGCAGTTCCTCGGCCTCCCGGCGGCGACGGAGCGCTTCTCGCGCCCCGTCGTCAACTCCGCCGCGCTGGAGGCCGACGAGCACGCGCGGATCGACGCGGAGGCCGACCGCGAACGCGCCCTCTGGCGGCTCTTCGCCGAGCGCGTCAAGACCGAGCCGGAGGCCGCGCTCCTCCCCGCCATCGAGCATTTCCGCCGCGTCCTCGCCCTGGAGTCGTCCGTCGGCGAAGAGAAGGCCGTCCTCGCCTCCGACGACTTCCGCCTCTACGAGGAGTTCCTGAAGCGGCGCGGGAAAGTCGTCGCGGACTGGTTCGTCTTGCTGGACAAGTATCGCGCCGTCGGCGACCTGGACGCCGCCATCGCGCAGGCCGCCTACGTCATCCGCCACGCGACGCTGGAGGACGAGTCGCTGCTGCGCCGCCGGGCGGCGCAGGCGAAGGCCGCCGTCGAGGCCGAGAAGGACCTGAAGGCGCAGAAGGCCGCCCAGAAGGGAAAGGGGAAGTGACATGGAGAACCTGACAGTCCTGAACGCGGCGGGCGAGACCGTTCTCAGCCGCTCGCTGGCGGGCGAGCCCGGCCCGCTGCTCGCCGTCGCGGACGGCGACGGGCTTCGCCTTGCCGCGTCCGTCGCCTCTGGCGACCGGCTTCTCGCCGCGCTCGTGCGCGGCGAGGACGGCTGGACGCTTGCGGCCGCCGACCCGAAGGAGCCCGTCGTCTGCGGCGCGAAGAGCGCGGGCGCGATGCCGCTTTTGGCCGGCGCGGCGTGCAGTATCGCGGGCTTCGTGTTTCGCGTCGAGTCCGACGCCGCGCTCTCCGGCAACGTCCTCGTCTGGCGCGTGGGCAAGTCCGCGCCGTCCGCCGAGAGCGTCCGCGACGGGCGCAACGCCGTCGCCGAGGACGCGCTGCGCGGCGGCGCATTGACGGTGAACCCCGCCGTGCCGGGCGAGACGGCGTTCGAGTTCTATCCGCAGGACGACGCGCTCGACGTCGTCATGCCGTCCGGCGCCCGCCTCCACGTTGCGTCGCGTCTCGTCTTTCGCGTCGGCTCGTTCACGGGCGTCCTCTTGCCGGCGGCGGAGGCCGCGGCGGCGATCAGGTCCGGCCGCCCGTTCGCGTATCCGTCGCGCGGCGTCCGCCGCCGCCTGCTGGCGGCCGCGCTCGGCGTCGGCCTCGTGTTCCTCGCGGGGGCGTTCTTCGCGCGGGAGGCGGCACGAACCGAGCGACTTGCCGACGAATTGCCTCGCGGCGCCGTGCAGGTCGCCGGAAGCCCCATGTCCGAGGCGGCGACGGACGACGACGACTCCTACGTCTTCATGCTCGCGTTCTACCGCGCCTTGCCGCTCGTCCTCGGAGCCGAGCGTTCGCCGGTTGCCGACGACCTCGTCGCCCGCGCCGCCGGCATCGCCGCCGACGACGAGGTGCGCC
>CAVGMG010000078.1:0-6834 GCA_963630185.1 Alistipes onderdonkii
TTCTGCTCCATCTTGGATATTATCCTAAAATTCACCGCTAAAATCAAGGCGGCGAAGCATCTCTCTCCTCCCCCTTGCGACTAAAACCTAAAACCTAAAACCTCGAATTGTGGTATACTACGCGTCATGACAAAAGTTCAGCTCAACAGGGAATACGCCCTCCGGCATCTTTTCACGACGCTCCTCATGGCCGCCTTCTGCCTCTGGTTCGGCTACGACGGCTGCGTTCGCTACCCCGCCATGTCGGGCGCCGAGCTCTACCGCTCGATCGAGAAGAGCGACCCGCCCGCCGGGCTCGACCTTGAGGCCTTCAAGCGCCAGAAGGAGCAGACGCAATACGGACTGAGCCTCGCCTCGCTCGTCGTCTCGCTCGTCGTGGGGCTCCGTCTCCTGAAGGCCTCGCGCTTCCGCTTCGCCTTCGACGAAAGCAGCTTCTCCGTCAACGGCGAGACGTTCACGAAAGACGACATCGCCTCGGTCGACCGCTCCCGCTGGGCGAAGAAGTCCATCCTCACGCTCCGCCTGAAGAACGGCCGCCGCGTGACGCTGGACGCCTGGCATCACACGAACGTCACGGCGTTCGAGAAAAGCCCGCTTGCAGCCGGGTGACGGTTGTGTCCGTCTTGCCCTTCCGCCGCGCCAGGACGAGAAGCCCCGCGACGAGAAGGAGGAAGAGAACCGCCAGCGGCCCGTCGCCCCAGCGGACGTAGGGCGTCAGCGCGGGCGGCGCGTCCGAAAGGTCAAGCCGGGCGAACATCACGCCGCTTTCGTCGACGAGGGGCTTCGCGTCCTCGCCCACCAGAAACGACGCCGCGCCGTCCGAGGCGACGAGACCCGTCACGCCTGAATTGCCGACGCGCAGGACGGGAAGACCCGTCTCGATCGCCCGCGCCGTCGCCTGCCAGGCGTGCGCAAGGGCCTCGTTCGAGTGCGAGAACCAGCTGTCGTTCGTGATGAACGCCAAGAACCGCGCCCCCTCCCGCGCCGAGCGGCGCATCAGGGCGGAGTCCGTGTCCTCGAAGCAGATGGCGACGCCGAAAGGCGTGCGGACGCCGCCCCTGTCCAGGACAAGGACTTTCGCCTCCCCCGCCGAGCACGAGCCGACGGGCGCGAGCTTCTGGAGCGCGGGGAAGACCTTGTCGCCGGGGATGAACTCGCCGAACGGGACGAGATGCACCTTGTCGTACCACGAGACCTCCAGCGAGCCGTCGTCGGCGGCGGATTCAAGCCACGCGGAGTTGTAGAGCCGCCCGCCCGCCACGCGCGTGCCGCCGGCCAGCACGGCGCGAGAGCCCGTCGCCTCGCGCGCGAACGCCGTGAAAGCGCGCGCCCGCGCCGAGAAGAGAGGCCCGAACTCGCCCAGGGCACTTTCCGGAAGGAGAAGGAGGTCGGGAGCCATCCACGCCACGCGCGAAAAGAGGTTCGAGTAGACGGCAAGCGGTTCTTCCTGCGCCTCCTTGAAGACGCACGGGAAGTTGCGCTGGACGAGGGCGACTTTAAGCAGCTGCGTTCCCTCGGATTTTTCGACGGTCGGAGCCGCCCCACGCGGCAAGTAGAAGGCGCAGACGAGAAGAAGCGCGAGAATCGTTTCAAGGCTTCGGAGAGGCGAGGGGGCTTGAAAGTGCTTTCCCTTCTTCATGTAGCGGCAGACGCTCTCCCAAAGCCGCTCGCCGATGCCCGCGAACGTGCCGTTGACGAGGATGACGACGGCGCTCAAAAGGTAGACGCCGCCGAGGCTCGCCGGTCGCCCGAAATTCGAGTTCGCGAGAACGACGCCCGCCTGATTCCAGGAGAAGCCGCCGAAGAGGCGCGAGCGCACGAGTTCAAGCCCCGCCCACAGAAGAGGCTCGACGAGAAGAACGCCCACGAGACGCCGAGCGAGAAGAAAGCCGTTCGACCGCGCCACCGACCGCCAGTAGACCGCGCTTAAAAAACCATACGCCGCGAAGTAGAGGGCGCAGTAGACGGAGAGCGCCCCCCACCCGAGGAGGACGAGCGGCCACGGCCCGCCGTTCTTGATGATGGCCGGCATCCACGAGAGCGTCGCCACCCAGAAGAAGAGGCCGCTCTGAAACCAGCGTTTCGCCGAAACGGAAGGCTCGGCGTGGCGCGAGAGGATCATCAAGGGGACGAACGCGAAGAGGACGTCCGACGCCTCGCACATCGGAGGGAACGCCGCGTAGAGGAGAAAGCCCGGCAGAAACCAGCCGACGGGGCGAAGCTTCTGGAAGCACGAGACCAGAATCATGCGTCCTCCCAGGAGAGGTCAAGCCGCGACGAGCATCCGCTCGGCACGGGGAAGGAGCGCGGCGTCCGCGATGTCGTCACGAAAAGGCCGTCCCGGCGAAAGAGGCGAAGGCCGCTCTCGTGCGCCGAGCCGTCGGGCGCGTGAAGCGACAGGAAAAGCGGCGTCGACTGCTGCGAGAGAAACTCCACGAACGGCGCGTAGGCGGCGAGAGTTTCAAGGGTCTCGCGCGACGACTCGGGGCTTGCCACGACGCGGCGAACGCCCAAGGCGAAGAGCGCTTCGAGGGCGGGCTCGTTCATGGCGTAGAGCGTCCAGTCCGCCGAAATGTCGCGCACGCCGAGCGACGTCAGAAGCCGAAGCGTCGCCAAGTCGGCCGCCTCCCATTTCGCGTAGCCCCGCGCCAGGAAGCGCTTCACCTGACGGCGCAACGCGGCGAAGTCCATTTCCGACGTGTAGACGGGAAGGGCCAGGCGCACCGTCGTCGGGAAGGGAATCTCCCGATCCTTCCGCGCCAGCGCGACGATGACCTCGTCCCAGTCGCCGTCGGGGACGCTCTGGTCGGAGCGGATCTTGACGCGGCGGCAGGCGCGTTTCTCCCCCGTGCGCACGAAGTCCGCGAACGCGGCGTCTATCTCTCGCTCGGCGACGGCCTCCTGCTGGTGACGCTCAAGCGCGGCCTGCAAGGCGGCGAGAAGCTGGCGGCGAAGGTCGTTGAGGACGCTTGAGGGAAGAAAAAGAGATGACGGATTCTCGACGGCGAGCGCGTCAAGGAAGTAGGGCGTCTCGCCCAGTTTGCAAAACGCCTGCCGCGCCGCCTCGTTTCCGCGAGACGCTTCGCGGGCGGGCGTGAGCGCACTCGGAACAGCGGCCTTCGCCTCCACGGCAAGCGACGGAAGCGTGCCGTGCGCCTCGACGCCGTCCGCCGAGACGAGAAGCCGAACGCGAAGCGGCACGACGCCCGCCGTCGCGCTCTTGCGGAAGGGAGGGACGGGGAAGCGCGACTTCAGCGCGTTCGACATGGAGCAGTAGACCTTGAGCCCCGGCGTCATCTCGTGCGCGATGTCGTCGTCGATCCGCACTTCGACGTCCGAATGAGCCGGCACGCGAAAGACCGGCGTCCGCGACAGCGCGGTGCGCATCTCCTGGATGCCCATGCCCAGCGGGCGGTTCTCCTTCGTCAGGACGCCGAACTGGAGGCCGTCGTGCTTTTCGAGGGCGCGCGACGTGTGAAAGCGCAGAAAGAGCCGCCCTTCGCGGTCGCGCGTGACCTTCTTGACCTCGCCGATCAACGCGCCCAGGTGCCCGAGCGACGAGGCGTCAATGACGGGTTCGGTGTCCTCGGCGGACGCTTTCGCGCGGTCGAAGGAGAGGCGCGTCGTCCGCCGCGAGAACACCGTTTCGAGATCCTCGACCGTGACGTCCTGCGGCGTTCCGTCCAGAATCTCGCGGTAGTAGCGCGTCACGCTGGCGACGTAGAGCGGCGACTTCATGCGCCCTTCGATCTTGAGGGAGGCGACGCCCGCCGCCGCGAGTTTCCGGACGTCCTCGCCCAGCCGGAGATCCTTCATGGAGAACGGGAACGACTTCCCCCCGGACGCGCGGACGACGGGCAGGCGGCAGCAATACGGGCATTGACCCCGGTTGCCGCTGCGCCCCTTCTCCAATGCGCCGAAGAGGCAAAGCCCCGACAGGGAATAGCAGAGCGCCCCGTGGATGAAGCACTCGACCTCCAGCGATCCGCACCGCGACGCGATGGACGAGATTTCGGCGAGCGACAGCTCCCGCGCCAGGACGATGCGGCTGAAGCCGAGATCGCCCAGAGCCAGCACCCCTTCGAGGTTGTGGGCGAAAAGCTGCGTCGAGGCGTGAAGCGCCAGCGAAGGGAAGCGTTCGCGCACGAGACGCGCAAGGCCGAGATCCTGGACGATCAAGGCGTCGGGGCGGAGGACGTCCAGGCGCGACAGGCAGTCGAGCGCCGCCGGAATCTCGCTTTCGAGCAGAAGCGTGTTGAGCGTGACGTAGACCTTCTTGCCTTGCGCGCGCGAGAGGCGCAGGAGGCTTTCGAGGTCGTCGAACGAGAAGTTCGGCGCGAACGCCCGCGCGGAGAAGTCGTGCAGGCCGCAGTAGACGGCGTCGGCCCCCGCCGCGAACGCCGCACGCGCCGTCTCGAAGTCGCCGGCCGGCGAGAGGAGTTCCGTCTTCGTCATTTGGCGTAGGCCGCCGACGAGAACGGCGGCTGGGAGGTCTTGCCTTCGCGCCAGTCGCGAAGGGCCTGAAGACGCGCCTTCATCCTCTCCTCGCGCCCCAGGCCGAAGGGCGTGTAGTAGCGGCGCGACGCGAGCGCGTCGGGCAGGCAGCTCATGCGGGCGATCTTCTCGTCGGCGTCGTGCGCATACTTGTAGCCCTTGCCGTAGTCGAGGCTCTTCATGAGGCGCGTGGGCGCGTTCCGGATGTGAAGCGGCACGGGCTCGGCCATGCGCTCCTCGGCATCGCGCGCGGCGCGGAGATACGCCTCCTCCATCGCGTTCGACTTCGGCGCGAGCGAGAGGTAGACGACGGCCTCCGTCAGGTGGACGTTGCATTCGGGGACGCCCAGGTGGTGGCAGGCGTCCCACGCGGCGTTGGCGAGAAGGAGCGCGTTCGGGTCCGCGAGCCCCACGTCCTCGGCGGCGAAGCGGACGCAGCGCCGGGCTATGTAGAGGGGGTCCTCGCCCCCTTCCAGCATCCGCGCCAGCCAGTAGACGGCCGCGTCGGGGTCGGAGTTGCGCATGGACTTGTGCAGGGCCGAAATCAGGTTGTAGTGCTCCTCGCCCGTCTTGTCGTAGAGGAGCGTCTTGCGCTGGAGGACTTGCGACAGCGTCTCGTCCGAGAGGCGGAGGACGCCCGCCCCGTCCGGCACGGCCTGGGCGAGCACCGTCTCCAGGACGCTCAGCGCGTGGCGCGCGTCGCCGTTCGAGAAGACGGCCATCTTGCGGAGCGTCTCGTCCGAGAGGTCGGTCTTGAGGCCGCCGAAGCCGCGCGGGCTCGTCAGGGCGCGGCGCATGAGCGTGACGAGGTCGTCCTCCGAGAGGCTCTTCAGCGTGAAGACCTGGCAGCGCGAAAGCAGCGCGGAGTTCACCTCGAAGCTCGGGTTCTCCGTCGTCGCGCCGATGAGGATGATCGACCCCTGCTCGACGAACGGCAGGAAGGCGTCCTGCTGCGCCTTGTTGAAGCGGTGGATCTCGTCCACGAAGAGGACGGTGCGGAGGCCGACGCGCCGCCCCGACTCGGCGCGCGCCATGATGTCCTTGATCTCCTTGATGCCGCTCGTCACGGCGGAATACGTCACGAACTCGGCCTTCGTCAGGTGGGCGATGACGTTCGCGAGCGTCGTCTTGCCCACGCCGGGCGGCCCCCAGAGGATCATGGAGGGGATCTGGTCGCGCTCGATCATCTGGCGCAGGGCCTTCCCCTCGCCGACGAGATGCTCCTGCCCCACGAACTCGGAGAGATCGCGCGGCCTCATTCGCGCCGCAAGAGGCTCGCCCGACCGTTCGGGAGAGGTCTCCGCCGCGCCCTCGATTAGGGACATCTGTCGCATTCCAAATATTATACCACAATGGCGCGGAATTATGGTATACTATCACCCTAACCTGACTTTCGGACTGTAGCTCAGCTGGTAGAGCACGACACTTTTAATGTTGGGGTCGCGGGTCCGATCCCCGCCAGTCCGACCCTCTCCGCATCAGCGCGGCGGCGGAACGCCAGCCAGCCGGAAAATCGAGTGAAGCGTCCCCTGCCGTATCGGGCGGTTGCCGTGGTGAGGCACGGGGACGGAACGCCCGTCGGGATGCGTCCACTTGAAGTGGCTTCCGACGGAGGCCGTGCATCTGAACCCGTGCGCCTTGAGAACCCTCTCGACCTCGGCGGCGGTGAGGGGCTTCATCGCGCCGCCCTCTCGCCCGCGTCGAACAGCATGAGCTCCGTCACCTCCGCAAGGCCCTTGCGCAGTTCCGGCAGGGTGTCGGCCTCGGTGAAGCAGTCGCCGTGTCCGCGCACGGTCGCGCAATAGCCGCCGCCGGGGTCGGGCGTGACGTCCGCCGTGAAGGTCTGTCCGCGCACGGCGAAGTCGATTGCCGACGGCGCGTCGCGGAGGTCGGGGAGGCCGTGCGCGGCGACGATGAAGGCCAGCACCCCGTTCAAGTCCATGTGGTAGCGGTTCAGTTTGCGCTCCGCCCGTTGCACAAGATCTATGTCAAGAGATGCGCCCCGTGTGCGCCGCCGCGTCCGTTCGATTGTCCGCATCTGCCGTTTTCCTTTCGTTTCCTGACAGCATTATACCATATTCGGCGACGAACTTTGCGTCAGCCGTCGCAGGCAACGGGAGGCGGCGAGAGGCACACGAGATGGGAGACCCGTCAGAACGAGACGACGGCGCCGACACCCGCGCACCAACCGTCCATGTTCAACGACGCCCACTGCTCGCCGTCCTTCGAGAACTTCGCGTTTCCGCCGCAGCGGTAGTCGATGTTCGCGTAAAGACCGAAGCAGTCCGTCAGCATGTAGGTCGTTTCAAGGCCGAGAATCGCCTGCGTGACGAAGTCCGT
>CAVGMG010000079.1:0-6827 GCA_963630185.1 Alistipes onderdonkii
GCACGACCGAGTTCTGGGGGATGTTCTTCTCGGTCGCCTTCGGCATCCTGCTCGTGCCGGGGCTCTACGCGCTCTTCCAGACGTGGCGCGAGCGCGCCAAGCGCTTCTTCGCCTATCTGGGGGCGGTTTCGGCGCGCAAGAGGGCGCTGAAGGATCGGGCGGCCCAGGCGGGGTCGCAGAAAGGAATCAAGGCATGAAAAAGGCATGGACATGCGTGATGGCCGCAGGCCTGGCGGGCTGTCTCTCGCTTCCCTCGGTCGGGCCCGACTACCTGGAGCCGTCGTTCGAGGCCTTTGACGGGCCGCTCCCCGACGCGGGCTTCCCGACGGACGAGCCGCTGACGAACGGGCTCTACCGCGCCGCGACGACGAACGACGTGCGCACGCTCGTCACGACGAACGAGCTGGCGAACTGGTGGACGCGCTTCGACGACCCCGTCCTGACGGATCTCGTCGAGAGCGCGCGGACGAACAACCTCTCGTTCCAGATGGCCGTCTGGAAGCTTTCGCAGTCCGAATACGAACTGCTGGGCGCGATGGCGGCGTTCCTGCCGACGTTCGACGTCGGGGCGCTCTGGAACAAGACGCGCTACGAGGAGAGCGCGTCGTCGTCCGGCGTCTCCACGCGCTACCAGACGCAGCAGGCCGCGCTCAACGGCAACTGGGAGATCGACCTCTTCGGCGGCAACCGCCGCCAGTGCGAGTCGGCGCTGGCCCTCGCGGAGGCGGCCGGCTGGACGGTCGCGGACGCCTGGGTGTCGCTGACGACGCAGATCGGCTCGACCTACGTCTCGCTGCGGACGGTTCAGGCGCGTCTCGACGTCGCGCGGACGAACCTCGCCCTCCAGACCGAGACGTACGAGATCCTGAAGTCGCGCCTCGACTCGGGCATCGGCGACGCGCTGGCCGTCAGCCAGTGCGCCTACGTCGTCGAGGAGACGCGCGCGAACATCCCGACGCTTCTCGCGGAGGAGGAGGAGCTCAAGAACTCCCTCGCCATCCTGGCGGGCCTGAGGCCGGGCGAGCTGGAGGAGACTCTCGCCGCGCCGGAGACGCCCCGCGACTACCTCCTGGAGCCGAAGAAGGTCGACGCCCTCCCGCTCGACTGGATGCGCCACCGGCCCGACGTCATGGTCGCCGAGCGCGAGCTGGCCGCGCAGACGGCCGCCATCGGCGTCGCCAAGGCGCAGTGGTTCCCGAAGCTCTACGTGACGGGGCAGGTCGGCTTCCAGAACACGAACGGCACGCGCCTCTTCGACAAGGCCTCGTTCTTCGCGCTCTTGGGGCCGGCGATCAGCTGGCCGATCTTCCAGGGCGGCGCCGTCTACGCCAACGTCAAGGCGACCGAGGCCAAGATGGAGCAGGCCGCGCTCAAATACGAGCTCGCCCTCGAAACGGCGTATGCGGAGGTCCGCAACGCCTATGCGGCCTACACGCAGGAGTATCACCGCAACAAGTCGCTCGAAACGGCCGTCCGCGCGGCGACGGACGCGGTGGAGATCTCCAAGGATCTCTACCGGAACGGCCTCAAGGACTTCAACAACGTCCTGGACGCGCAGCGTTCGCGCCTGTCGCTCGAAGAGGCGTTCGTCGTCTCGCGCGGCAACATGACGCTCGACCTGATCTCGCTCTACCGCGCCCTGGGCGCGGGCGTCGTGCATGGGGAGGCGTCCAAATGAGAAAGGCACTTCTTGCGGGCTCTCTCGCCCTCTTCCTTCTCGCCGCGCCGGCGGCTCTGGCGAAGGAGAACGTCCTCTTCATCCTGACGGACGACCTCGGCTACGGGGACGTGGGCTTTTCGCTCAACCAGAACCGGAAGGTCGGCGAGGCGCACATCGAGACGCCGACGCTCGACCGCCTGGCCGCCGAGGGCGTCATCCTGTCGGACCACTACTGCGCCGCGCCCGTGTGCGCGCCGTCCCGCGCCTCCATCCTGACGGGGCGGCACCAGCCCGACTGCTCGGTGACGGACAACATGTTCGACGCGCCCATCACCGAGAAGGAGACGCTCGGCACGGTGATGAAGCGGGGCGGCTACCGCACGTACGCCGTCGGCAAGTGGGGGATCGCGGGGGGCGGCCAGTCGAAGAAGCCGCGCACGGCGCATCCGTGCGACAAGGGCTTCGACCACTTCTACGGCTTCCTCGACCATCTCGCGGGGCACACGTATTTCCACACCGACACCTACCGCAACGGCGTCTGGATGGGCATCGACGAAGACCGCACGAACGCGACGAAGTCCGCCGAGGGGAAGTATTCCACGACGCTCTTCACGGACAAGGCGATGGACTACGTCTCCTCGTGCGTGAAGGAGCATCCGGGCGAGCCGTTCTTCCTCTACCTCGCGTACACGACGGTGCACGGGCCGTTCCAGATCCCGGGCGAGCCGTATGAGCAGTATCGGAAGTATCCCGAGACCTTCGCCCGCTACGCGACGTGCGTGACGATCCTGGACGAGCAGATCAAGCGTCTGATGGATCACCTGGAGAAGATCGGGGCGCTGGACAACACGATCGTCATCTTCACGAGCGACAACGGGCCGGCGCGCGAATACGGGTCGGACCCGAAGTTCTTCAAGTCGGCGGGGCCGTTTCGCGGCATGAAGCGCGACGTCCTCGAAGGGGGGATGCGCGTGCCCACGTTCGTCTGGCGCAAGGGCGGCTTCGGCAGGAAGGTCGACGCGCAGAGCTCGCAGGCGACGGACTGGATGCCGACGCTGGCGGAGATCGCGGGCGTCAAGACGCCCGAGGGCTGCAAGGGCGTCTCGCTCCTGCCGCGCTGGGGGAAGGCCGCGTCGAAGAAGAAGACGCCCGCCTCGCCGATCGCGACGTCCTACCGCTTCACCGCGCCGCAGAAGATGGTGCGGATCGGGGACTACTCCGTCCTCGTCGTCGGCAAGGGCCCGCTTGAGATCTACGACGTCCGCAAGGATCCGGGCGAGACGAAGAACCTGGCGCCCAAGGGCGTGTCGGCGGACTCGTTCCCGTGGCCGGGGAAGGCGGACGAGAAGGCCCGCCGCGACTGGATGAAGAAGAACGGCTTTTCCCTGTCTCTCCCCTGAGCGACGGGGACGCCGCTCCCATGCATCCCGCCACGTCCGCCACGCTCCTCAACGACCTCGCCCGCGACGCCCGACACGCGCGTTGGGGCGAGTTCGTCGCCCGCTACCGTCCGATGATGGAGGCCTACATGCGCGGACGCTTCCCCGCGCTGGACGCGGACGAGGCGATCCAGGAAACGCTCATCGCGCTCATCCGCATCTTCCCCGTCTACCGCTACGTGCCGGACGAGAAGGGCTCGTTCCACAACTACCTGACGGGCGTTTTGCGGCACAAGGCCCTGAAGCTCCAGGCGGACGAGCGGCGCACGTCCGAACGCCGCCGGGCGCTGTCCGAGGACGCTGCCGCGCGTCCGCCCGCCGCCGACGTCGCCGCGCCGGGCGAGACGGACGAAAAGGCGTATCGCGAGGCGGTCTTCGAGATCGCTTTGCAGCAGTATCTCGCGGATGACGCGGTCGAGACGCGCACGAAGCAGGTCTTCACGCGCCTCGCGGTGAACGGCGAGAAGCCGGAGGCCGTGGCCGCGTCCTTCGGCGTCACGCGCAACGCCGTCGACCAGATGAAGAGCCGCGCCATGACGCGCCTGCGCACGCTCGTCAAGGCTTTGGAGAAAGTGGACGATGCCGCGCTCGAACACGTCTGACCTTGCATCGTTTCTCGCCGCGCACACGCCGCTCGCCGAGGACGCGACTTTCCCCGTCGGCAAGACCGTCAGCTCGTGGCGCGTGACGGCGTTTCTTGGACGCGGCGGCAGTAGCGACGTCTACCGCGTCGAGAACGCCAAGACGGCCCAAGTCGCCGCGCTCAAGGCGCTCGTCTTCAAGGCGGACGCCTCTGACGAAAGCCGCGAGACGGCGCGTCGCCGCTTCGTCCGCGAGACGGAGTTCCTCGCGGAGAATGCGTTCTCCTTTTTCCCGAAGTTCTATGATTCGGGCGAGACGGAGGATGGACGGCCTTTCGTCGTCATGGAGCTTCTGGAGGCGCGGCCTTTGCCTTGCCGCGACCGCGCCGTCGCCGCCTATCTCCTCAAGGTGTGCGCGGCCGTCCGCGCTTTGCACCGTCGCGGCCTCGTGCATCGCGACGTCAAGCCGGGGAACGTCCTCTTCCGCGCGAACGGCGACGTCGTCCTCGTCGATCTCGGCCTCTTGAAGGAGACGGCTGTCCGTCCGGGGCACACGGGCGTCTCCGTCACGCTTGCCGACGGACGCGCCGTCGGCGCGGGGACGCCGCATTACGCTGCGCCGGAGCAGTTCGGCGGCGAAGCCGTGTCCGCCCAGGCGGACATCCACGCGCTGGGCGTCTTGATCGACGACTGCTTCGGCGGCAAGCCGCCGCGCAGCTGGAACCGCATCATCCGCCGCGCCACGAGCTCCCTGCCGGGGCAGCGCTACCGCGACGCGGACGCGCTGATGTGCGCCATCCGCTGGCGGCATCTTCCCCGCGTCCTCTTCTGGTCGGGCGTGGTCGCGGTCGCCGCGCTGGCGACGTGGTGGGCGGGACGCGCCGGCGTCTCGCCGGAGGACGTCGCCGAGCAGTTCCGCCGCGACCCCAAAAGCGCAACGGCGCTGCGCGAGGCGATGACGGCGGCGGAAGGCTACGACGAGCCCGACCGTTGGCGTGCGCTGTGCGAGCGCGTCGTCACGAACGGCGTCGCGGGCGTCGTCGTGCGCCTGAACGGGAAGACGCACACCTTCAAGCGGCCGATCACGCTTGAAAACGACCGCGAATGGTTCGTTGTCGGCCCCGGCACGCTGGACGCGGACGTGACGGGCGCGGACACGAACGCGCCCGCGACCGTGCACCTTGAGCGGTGCGTCCTTCTCAACCGGACGCGCAAGCCTCTGGCGAAAGCGGCTCTTCGCTATATTCTACAGGGCCAGGCGTATCTCAACTTCATCGAGCAGACAGGCGAAGAGGCGCGGCGGCAGACGACGAGCGGCTTTGTGGCGCAGTTTGACGCGGCGTTCAACGCGCTGGAGTTCGGCGGCCCTGCGACCATCAAGGCGCTGAACGAAAAGCGTCAGGCGGTGATCGACGAGCAACTGCGCCGCGCCGCCGAAAACTGGTGATCGACCGAGCGCGTCATTCGCTCATGAAAGTGTATCAGAAGGCGAAAGATTCGCTCATGAAAGTGTTGTTTTGACCCGTGTATTCGCTCATGAAAGTGTAAGTTGAGAGCGGTCGGACAACACGAAACCATCAGTTTATGGTATAATATTGGCATGAAAGCGAAGAAACCGTCTATCTTTCTGAAACGCAAGTTCATGTCCGTTCTGGAGGCTTGGATTGGCCGAGCCGACCGAAGGCCGCTGATTGTCAAAGGAGCCCGACAGGTCGGCAAGACGGCATGCATTCGCCGGTTTTCAGAAGGGCGGTTCGCCTCGGTCGTCGAGATCAACTTTGCCCTTCGTCCCGAATTCAAGGTCATCACGCAGGACGGTTATGGCGTCGACAGCATCGTCCGAAACCTGTCCCTCGTCGATCCGAGCCTCAGGTTCGTCAAGGGCAGCACGCTGATCTTCTTCGACGAGATTCAGGACTTTCCCGAAATCGCGACGGCCTTCAAGTCCTTTGCCGAGGACGGACGCTATGACGTCATCAGCAGCGGGTCTCTTCTCGGCATCCAGTTCAGGCGAATCGAGTCAATCAGCGTCGGCTACCAGGAAACGGAGACGATGCGATCCCTGGACTTCGAGGAGTTCCTCTGGGCGCGCGGATATGAGGCGGGGCAGCTGGACGACCTGTATGGACGGCTTGTCGAGGTGCGTCCGTTCGGCGCGGCGGCCACAGAGGTGTTTGACCGCCTGTTTCTCGACTATTGCGTCCTGGGCGGCATGCCGGAAGTCGAGGCGAGCTATTTCGCCAAGGGCTCGTTCGAGGGCGTGCCGACAATCCAGCGGCGCATCGTCGGCGACTACCGCGCAGACGTTCGGAAATATGCCGAGGGGCTTGATCCGCAGCGCATCATCAGCGTTTTCGACAGCGTCCCGGCGCAGCTGGCCAAGGAAAACAAGAAGTTCCAGATCTCGAAGGTCGAGCGCGGCGCCCGCCGCAAGGACTATTGGGGATGCGTCGAATGGCTTCAGGACGCCGGCATCGTCACGCTCTGCAAGGCCGTCGACTTCCCCGAACTTCCGCTGGCCGCGCATCTGGATTCTTCCCGATACAAGCTTTACATGAGCGATAGCGGGCTGCTCGTCTCGCGTCTGGACGAAGAGTCACAGGAGGACGTTCGCGTCCGCCGGAATCTCGGGACCTGGAAGGGCGGACTGTTCGAGAACATCATGGCGGAGGCCCTTGTGAAGTCGGGGACCGAGATCGCGTATTACAAGAAGGAGAACGCCTCCCTTGAAATGGATTTCCTGCTGCGGGCCGGGGACGATCTCGTGCCGGTCGAGGTCAAGGCCGAGAACGCCAAGGCGAAGTCGCTTCGGACGCTGATCGATTCCGACCATTACAAGGACATCCGCTGGGGTGTCAAGGTCGTCCATGGCGACGTGGGCTTCAGCCGTTCCGTCCTGACGCTTCCGCAGTGGAGCGCGTTTTGGCTCAGGCGGCTGCTGAAGGATCCCGCGTTCAGGAAGAGGATGTCAGGGACTGGGTCGTGAGAAAGACCAACAGCCTGTTTTCGCGTCAAAGGTGAGGAACACTCGCAACACAAACCGCATTTCCGAGCTGTGCAATCGGGAGATGCGCCCGGTCTTCGTGACCAAGAACGGATATGGAGACATGGTCATCATGAGCATGGCCTGCTACGAGGCGTCCGTGG
>CAVGMG010000080.1:0-6817 GCA_963630185.1 Alistipes onderdonkii
CGAGCATGTACTGGATGAGCGCGCGCTGGAGCTTCGCGCCCTGCCCGAGGATGATGGGAAAGCCCGTCCCCGTGAGCTTGACGCCGCGCGGGAAGTCGAAGATGCCGAGCTTCTCGCCGATCTCGATGTGCGTCGGGATCTTGAACGCCGGGTCTTTCCACGTGCCGACCTTGCGGACGACGACGTTCGCCGTCGAGTCGAGCCCCGTCGGAATCTCCGGCGCGGGGATGTTCGGGATCATGAGGAGCGTCTCGCGAAGCTCGCGGTCGACCTGGGCGAGCTCGCGGTCGATCTCGGCGATGCGGTCCCCGACCTGGCGCATCTCCTCCTTCACGGCGGCGATGTCGCCGCCCGCTTTCGCGACCTTGCCGATCTCCTTCGACGCGGCGTTGCGCTTCGCCTTCAGGGCCTCCGTCTCGCCGACGAGCGCGCGCCGCTTCGCGTCGAGGTCGCGCGCCTTCTGAAGCTTCTCCGCCTCCACGCCGCGCCGCGCCAGAGCGGCCGCCGTCGCGTCGAAGTCGTCCCGCAGTTTCTTGATGTCGATCATGTTGCCTTCCTTGCCTTTCTTTTTAATTCAAGCCAGTCGCCGCGCGCTCGCCATCGAGAGCGTGACGGCCAAAAAGACGAATAGGGACCCGGCCGCGAGAAGCGGCGGAAAGAACTCCGTCCAGCGGTCGTAGACGTCGGACTCGATCGTCGTCGTTTCGAGGGTGGAGATCTCGTCAAGGGCCTTTTCGAGAGCCGCCTTGTCGTTGACGGCGAAATAGCGGCCGCCCGTCGTCTTGGCGATGGCCTTGAGCTGCTTCTCGTCGAACGTCGTGTCGGCATACTGGATCGCCGGCCGCCCGAAGATCGTGCGCCCCATGAACGGCGTCTGCCGCGAGGCCGTCCCCACGCCGATGGCGTAGACCTTGACCCCCATCTTCTGCGCGGCCTCGGCGGCCTCCTCCGGCTCGACCGCCCCCGTGTTCGAGACGCCGTCGGAGAGGAGGATGACGATCTTCGACTTGAGCCCCGCCTCCTTCAGACGCGCCAGAGCCGTCGCGAGGCCGTCGCCGACGGCCGTCATCTGCTCGTCGCCCGAAATCGCCTGGCCCTGCGCGTCGAACGCGATCGCGGGCACCTCGACGCCCTTCAGGACGTGGAGCAGCGCCTCGTGGTCGGCCGTCAGGGGCGCGCGCGTCGCCGCGTAGCCGCCGAACGTGACGAGCCCGATCAAGTCGTCGGGACGCCGCTCGACGAACTGCGCGAACAGCCGCTTGACGATGGCGAGCCTCGTCGTCTCCTTCGAGAAGCTCTCCCCCTTGGGCGTGAGGTCCAGCGCCTCCATCGAGCCGGAGACGTCCACGGCCATCACGATGGCGATCGCGTCGACCGTGCGCGTGCCGTGCGCGAGCGGACGGCGCGGACGCGCGAGCGCGAAGACGAGCAGAAGAAGCCCCGCCACGAGGAGGACGGGCGCGAAGGCGGCCACGCGCGCGCGCCAGCCCGCCGACGCCGGCGGCAGACGGCCGAACGCCGAAAAGCGGATGCCGCCCCGGCGCCCTCGGCGGAAAAGCCGCCAGGCCGCGAAGAGAAGCGGCGCGAGAGCCACGAAGGCGAGCGGATAGGCGAATGACATAAAGGGAATTATACCATTTTTGGCGCGGGACATTTCTCCCTTTGTTCGCGGGCGAACGCGCGCGCCTTCTTGTAGAGGCGGTCGAGCTCGGGGAGGCACTTCTTTTCGCCGCGCCAGAAGGGAATGGGACCGAGGCGCTTCAGGAGAGGCGTTTCAGTTTTCACGAAGGAGTTCCTCCACGGAGAAGCCGCGACATTCGAGGAGCGTCAGGGGGCGTCGGGCGATCTCCTCGCCCAAGAGGATGAGGACGGCGCAGACGTGCTTGCACGGATTGGCGTAGTCGGGGCACGAGCAAACGCTCGTCACGTCGTAGACGCGCTTACCGTCGACGTCGGGGAGACGCCCGCCCGGAAAGAGGCGGACGCCCGCCTCGCGGAAGCACGCGTCGACCTCCAGCGGCAAGTCGTCAACCAGGAGACGCGCAAGGAGGACGGGCTCCTGGCGGAGCGCGGCGACGATCTTCCGGTGCGCCTCTTTCGACGGCTGGTGGAAGGCGAGCGAAATCTCATACGGCTCTGGGCGCGAGCCCTGGACGCGGGCGCGGACGACGGGCCCTTCGATCTCCAGGTGGACGACCTGACCCGCCTGCGCGTAGCTCCGCCCGCGCCCCAGCCGCCCTTTCAGGCCCATGCTCTCGATCCACATCCGCCATCGCTTCGCCCACCAGTTCCGCGCAGGCTCCGTCCGCGTCTCCTGGCTGCGGATGCCGGCGGCGAAAAAGGGAATGCGGACGGGGAACTTCTTCTTGCTCATGAGAGGTTCACCGCCTTCCAGAAGGCCTGTCCGTCCGAGAGGAGGTCGCGGAGCGACGTCTTCTTGCGGAGGATCTCGTCGATGTGCTCCTCGACCGTGCCCTCGCTGACGAGCAGGTGCACGACGACGTCGCGCCGCTGCCCGAGGCGGTAGGCGCGGTCGGTCGCCTGCTCCTCGACGGCGGGGTTCCACCACCTGTCGTAGTGGATGACGTGCGTCGCGTGCGTGAGGTTGAGCCCGAAGCCGCCCGCCTTCAGCGAGAGGACGAACGCCGTTCCGCGACGCGCCGAGCGCATCCGGAAGGTCTCGATCTCCGCGTCGCGCGCCTGCGGCGAAAGTTCGCCGTGGAGGAAGGGAATGCGCTCCTTGAAGCGGGCGGAAAGCCCCTGGCAGAGGACGCGCCCGACTTTCGCATACTGCGTGAAGACGAGCGCCGACTCGCCCGCGTCGAAGATGGCCTGCAAGAGGTCGACGAGCCGCAGGAACTTCCCCGACGAGTAGAGGGCCGTCTCGCCCATCTCCTGGAAGCCGTCGCAGACGAGCTTCAGCTCCGTCAGGAGCGCGAGCTGCTCGCCGGGCGTGTGCGCCGCGTTCCTGAAAAGGCGCAGCGCCGACTCGTACGATTCCCGCTGGGCCGGGCTCAAGACGCACCACTCGCGCTTCTCGCGCTTCTCGCCGAGCTCGGCGGCGATGTCGGGCGCCGTCTTGAGACGCCTCAGGACGAACGGCTCCAGCGCGCGCCTGAGCCGCTTCGCCGCCGCCGAATCGGGGTTTTCCGCCACGGGGCGAACGAACCTCGCCTTGAACGACGGCAAATCTCCGAGAAACTGCGGGTTGAGGAAGTCCTCCAGCGACCAGATGTCGAGGAGGGAGTTCTCGACGGGCGTTCCCGTCAAGGCGATGCGCTTCGGGGGCGAGAGCGCCTTGACGGCCTGCGCGACGGCCGTCTGCGGGTTCTTGATCGCCTGCGCCTCGTCGAGGACGAGAGCCTCCCACGGCCGCGAGGCGAAGAGCGGATGGTCGCGCACGAGAAGCGCGTAGCTCGTCAGGACGACGTCCGCCGACCGCGTCCCCTTCCGGAAGTCGAACGACGTCAGGCGGGAGGCGCCCTGGTGGACGTAGACCGAAAGCGACGGGGCGAAACGTCCGAGCTCGTGGCGCCAGTTCGTGAGAAGCGAGAGAGGCGCGACGACGAGGACGGGGCCGCACGTCTCGGACGCGGCCTTGTTCGCCGCGATCCAGGCGATCGTCTGGATCGTCTTGCCGAGACCCATGTCGTCCGCCAGAAGCGCGCCGAAGCCGTGGCGCATCATGAAGGAGAGCCAGAGGAAGCCCTGCCTCTGGTAGTCCTTGAGCGTGCCGCAGAACGTCGCCGGGAGCGTCGCCGTCTCGTGGACGCCGTGCTGGCGCAGCTCGTTGAGAAGCCCCCGCACGTGGCCGTGCGCGTTCATCGCCTCGATTTCGAGTGCGCCGACGTGTCCGATTCCCAGAAGGAAGCTCAACGGCGGCGTCTTGTGGGGCAGCCCCTTTTCGAGGGCGCGGAGAGCCTCCCGCAGAATGGCGCGGTCGACCTCGATCCAGCGGTCGCGGAAGAAGACGAGCGACGACTCCTGGTCGAGGAGGAAGCGGATCTCCCGGGCGGTGACCTCTTCGCCGTCGACGCGGACGAGGCACGTGACGCGGGCGGGCTCTTTCTCGGACGTCTTCGCCTCGGCGGAGACCGTCGCCGCCGGCACCGCGCCCGCAAGCGCGAAGCCCGCCGTCCGAAGTTCGCGCGCGCCGCCGTGCAGGAACGACTCGGCCTCCTCGCGCGTCAGTTGAAGCCGAAGCCCCTTCCCGGCGCGGCGAAGGCCGCAGAGCGCCGGGGCGACGCGCGTCGCCTGCCCGAGGGCGAGATAGGCCGCGCGCGAACGCGGCAGGGGCGCGGAAAGCGTAAAGAGGCCGTCGGCGTCCTTCGGCGGCGTGATGTCGAACGCCATCTCCGCCTGGCCCGCCGCGGCGCCGCGAACCGCCTCGCTCCACGATTCAAGATCCTTCGCGAACGCCTGGCAGTCGTCGTCGCGCCAGCGCACGAGCCCCGTCTGCGACGTCAGGGCGGCCAGCCAGGCGTCGTGAAGCGTCTCGTGGCGGCGGTCTTCGGCGTTCGCCGTCGTCGCCGTCATCGCCGCTTCGCGGAGAAACGCATCCACCCAGACGTCGAGCGCCTCGTGCGAGGGCGCGTCGTCGATCGCCTGCCACCGCGCGTACCACGACCCGTCGTCCTCCTGGACGAGGGCCGGGAGGAAGCGGCCCTCTTCGAGGCAGGAGAGGGCCTTAGTCTGGTTCGGCGTGAGCTTCATCTCCGCGAACGACGTCGCCCAGCGTCTTGGTGCCCGACAGGAGCGAGACGACCTGCGCCTGGACGTCGGCCAAGTTGTCGAGGCGGATGCGCGGATCGAGGATCACGAACGTGTCGCCCTGCTTGCGGTCTTCGTAGACGCGGCGATACGTGCCGTCGGGCAGCTCCTTCACGTCGCGCTCGACGAGGATCTTCGAGCGTTCGAGCATGACGGCGAGGACGTAGACGACGTTCTTCATCGCCGGGTCGTCCAGCGTGACGAGCTGGCGCAGGAGCTCGCCCGCGTCCTCCTTCTTGAGCGGCTCCGCCTTCGCCTCCTTGACGGGCGCGAGATACACGCCGTCCCACAGCGAGAAAGGCTCCCAGTCGCGGGGGAGCGTCTTCCAGCATTCGGGGTGGCAGTCAAGCCGCTCGTAGCCGTCGGGCGCGTCCTTCAGGACGCTGACCATGGGCGTCTTGTCGACGAGCGGCTTTCCGCAGACCGAGCAGACGTGCCCGCGGCTCTTGATGTTCCACTCCTGGCTCATCTCAGAAGTCCGCGCGCGATTCCTTCATGAGCTTCGAGAACGTCTCCCAGCTCTCGCCCTCGACCTTCCCCGACCAGAACTTCTGGCCGAGCGTCTGGATGGCGGGGAAGACGCGGTCCCAGCTGCCCTTCTCGTCGCAGCTCTTCTCGCACAGGTCGTGCCAGATCGCGAACTTGCCGCCCATCAGCTGCGGATGGTCGGGGGCGATCTTGAAGCCCTGGCCGAACTCGTTGGGCTCCCAGTTGTTGTAGAGGTGCTGGAGGTTGAGGTAGTCGTAGTAGTAGCCGGCCTTCGGCACCAGGTAGACGAGCCCGTCCGGGACGGAGATGAGCGAATACCCGGCCTCCAGCGCCTCCTTGGGCTGGTAGTAGGGGTTGTGCCAGATGTCCACGATGATGTCGCGGCTGGCCTTGACGGGCGTCGTGCCCTTCGCGTGGGTCAGCGAGCCCCACATGCACACGCGCCCGCCCATCCCCTCGACGGCCTTGATCATGCGGTCGGTGTAGGCGCGGAACGCCTCGGCGGCGGCCTTCGAATACTCGTCCGTCCCGATGTGGCAGTAGCGGTTCGCGAAGACGGGGTCGGGGCCCGTCAGGTATTCGGCGATGACCTCCGTCATCGTCTTGACGCATTCGTCGAGCTTGTTGACGAGGTCGAGGTGGTCCTTGCCGTATTCCTCGCTGCCGAGGCCGAAGGCGCGGTCGAACGCGAGCGAGTGGGCGGGCGCGTCGATCTCCGGGATGACCGTCACGCCGATCTTCTCGCAGTCCTTGATGAACTTGCGGAACGCCTTCTTCGTGTAGAAGCCGTCCTTGGAGGTCAGCTGCGGGAACTTCTCGCTCTCCAGGCGGAAGGCCGCGTACTTCGTCGTCCAGTCGGCCTTCGGGTTCTTCTCGATCGTGCAGTCGTTGAGGTGGACGTGGAGGACGTTCATCTTGTAGTAGCTCATGGCCTTGGCGACGCGGTAGAGGAAGTCGAGCGAGTGGAACTTCCGGGCGACGTCGAAGACGAGGCCGCGCATGCGGTATTTCGGGGCGTCGACGATCTTGCCGCAGGGGATCTTCTCGCCACGACGGGCGGCGTCCTTGAGCTGCGCCAGCGTCGCCTTCGCGCGCACGCGGCCGACCTTGCCGCCGACCTCGATCTCGATCTCGTCGTCGTCGAGCTCCATCTCGTAGCCCTCTTCGCCGAGGTGCGCCTTGGGTTTCCGGTCGAACGAGACCTTCGCCTTCAGGACGTCGCAGAACTCGCCGTCGTCGTCGGCGCGGAACTCGCGCACCTGCGGGATGACGGGGAGAAGAACCCTCGGCTTCGGCGCGGAGCCGTCGCCCCAGGCGACGCCGGCGGCCAGAGCAGAAAGCGCAAACAGCATAGAACATTTCATCGCAATTCCTCCTTTTGCCCTATTATAACAAAAATCCCGAATAAAAGCGGATGTCATGACGCGACGCGAAGGAAATCGGAAATCCGTTCGGTCTGACGACGAACGCCCTTCTTCTGTCCGCAACCGCCGAGGGCGCGTCTCATCTGCTCGCCCATCAGCCTCGCCAGCCGCACGGGGACGGCGTTGCCGATCTG
>CAVGMG010000081.1:0-6814 GCA_963630185.1 Alistipes onderdonkii
TAAAGCGGGGGATGAGGGCGTCGGGAGAAAGCTCCTCGCCGGGTGACGCCCAGCCACAGGTGGCGGCAAGACGTCCGATCAGGGCCTCGGGGCGGACGCCTTGCGCCCGGTAGGCCGCGACGCGCGTGTCGCCGTGGCGTTTGGCGAGCCGCTTCCCGTCAGGGCCCACGACGAGCGGCACATGGAAGAACTTAAGCGGCGGTCTCGCCGCGCCGACTCTCTCGACCCACGGCTCCAGCGTACGCGCGAGAAGAATCTGCGCTGGCGTAACGGCGAGCAGGTCGTCCCCTCGCACGACTTCCGTCACGCCCGTCAAAAGGTCGTCGACCGTCGCCGCCAGCATGTAGCCCGCCGCGTCCTCGTCCCTCGCAAGCGGAAAGTCCCCGAGCGTCGCGGCGACGTCCTGCGAATAGACGCCCGCAAAGCCGTCCTCGAAAGAGACGGCCTCGTGCGAGTCGACGCGAAACCGCCAGCAGGGCTTGCCCCCCTTCGCGGAGGACGCCTCCTCCCACGAGCCGAAGCGGCCTCGGCACGTCCCGGGATAGAAAAGCTGCTCCCCCACGTGAGGCGCGGACTGCGCCGCCTCGACATCGCGCCGCGAGCAGACGCACGGATAAACAAGCCCCCGTTCAAGGAGAAAGTCTCGCGCCGAGCGGTAGACGTCGCGCCGCGCACTTTGGACGACCTCATCGTCCCACGAAAAGCCCAGCCACCTCAAGTCGTCGTAGATCGCGGGCGTCGCCCCCTTCTTGTCACGCGGATGGTCGAGATCCTCGATCCGCAGAATGACGCGCCCGCCTTGCGAACGCGCCCGAAGGTAGGCGACGAGAAACGTGCGGACGTTGCCGAGATGGAGAGCCCCCGTCGGCGACGGCGCCAGCCGCCCGACGACAGTTCCGCCCGAGGAAAGGCCCGGCATCGCCGCGCCCTTTAGAGCGCACCCGTCGCCAGAGACGAGAACGTGGAAATCGGCGTCGTGTCGCGGTAGTTGTCGAGAACCTGCCGCGCATCGCGGAGAAGGCCGTCCAGCTCGTCGTAAAGTTTCGAGTCGCGCGTCAGGCGGCCGAGCGTCCCCTCGCCCGACTCGACGCGCTGCGCGACGGCGTTGAGGCGGTCGACGAGCTCCTGCGCGCTCTTCATGAGGTCGCCCGCGTTCAGGCTCTCCGCCGTGGCGCGGAAGGCCGCGAGCCCGCCCTTCAAGTCGGCCATCGTCTTCTCGTCGCGCAGCTCGTCGGCAATCGCCGACACGCCGTCGAACGCCGCGCCCGCCCGCGCCATCGCGTTGGAGACGCTCTGCACCGTGCCGCGCAGATCCGCGTAGAGCGTCTCGTCGGACGAGAGAAGCCGCCCGACGGTGCCCTCGCCTCGCGAAATCCGCGCCATGATGTCGGACGCCTTTTCGGAAATGGCGCGAAGACGCTCGGAGAGGACGGCGAAGTTCGTGACGACGGTCTCGATCTCCTCGCGGGACGTGAGCTTGTTGAGGTTGCTCGCGATGCGCGAGACGTCCTCCATCCAGTCGGTCGGCGGGTCGCCCGCCAAGACCGCCTTCGAGAAGTCGAGCGCCTCCCCCGTGCCTTCGTCGAGGCTCAGGTAGTAGCCGCCCAGCATGGAGAGCGTGCAGACGCGGGCGCGGGCGGTCGTGCGCAGGACGACGTGGTCGTCGATGAGCGCGACGACGACGAGGTTCGTGGGCGAGACCTCGACGCGGTCGACGGCGCCCACCTTCGTGCCGCGATACATGACGTTGTCGCGCGCCTTGAGGCCGCCGACGTGCGAGAAGGAGATGCGGAGCGGCACGCGGTGGCGCGACGAGAGGACGTCCACGCCCGAGATGACAATCGTGAAATACCCCAGCAGGACGAGGACGACGAGCATGAACACGCCGACGAGCGCGTTCGAGAAGGTTTCGTTTTTCCGTTTCATGTGCTTCCCCCCTTCGCGGCCGCGATGAACTCGACGACGCGAGGATGTGTCGATTTCAGAAACTCGCCGGGCGTCGCGCAGACGATGGCGCGGCCCTGGTCGATCATGAGAAGGCGCGTGGCGACCTTGAGGACGGGCAGCAGGTCGTGCGTGACGAGGACGGACGTGACGCGCCGCGCCTCGTGGATCTCGCGGATGAGCCCGAGGATGCGCGACGACGTGACGGGGTCGAGCCCCGACGTCGGCTCGTCGTAGAGAATCAAGTCCGTCTCGCGGACGATCGCCCGCGCAAGCCCGGCGCGTTTCTGCATCCCCCCGGAGATCTCGGCGGGGTAGAGGTCGGCGGCGTCGAGCAGCCCCACGGCGTCGAGCGCGGCCGTGACGCGCCGGTCGATCTCGCCCTCCGAAAGCGACGTCGTCTCCCGCAGGGGGAGGGCGACGTTCTCCGCGACCGTCATCCACGCGAGAAGCGCCCCCGACTGGAAGAGGTAGCCGATGTGCGAGCTCTTCGTCACGACCTCGCCGGCGTCGGGCGCCAAGAGCCCCGCGATGTGCTTGAGCGTGACGGACTTGCCCGTGCCGGACGCGCCGAGGATCGCGAGGATCTCGCCGCGCTCGACGGCGAAGGAGAGGCCGTCGAGAACCTTCTTCTCGCCAAACGACTTGGAGACGTTCCGAAACTCGACGATCGTGTCCATGCTATTCGCAGAAGAGGCGGGTGATCATGTACCCGGAGATGAGGATGGCCAGGAAGGAGACGATGACGGCGCGTTGCGTCGACTTGCCCACGCCTGTCGCGCCGAGGCTCGTCCGAAGACCGACGAACGAGGCGATGACGCCGATCAAGAGGCCGAAGACCGCCGACTTCAAGAGCCCCACGAGAAGGTCGCGGCTCGTCGCCATCCAGAGGGCGCTGGTGACGTATTGCGAGAAGTCGACGGCGAGCTGCGTCGTGCCGACGACGCCGCCGCCCAAGGTCCCGATCATCGCGCAGTAGAACGCGACGACGGGGCTCATCAGGACGAGCGCGAGGACGCGCGGCGCGACGAGGAAGCGGACGGGCGAGATCTTCATGACGAAGAGCGCGTCGATCTCCTCGTTTATTTTCATCGTCCCCAGCTCCGCCGCGATCGCCGAGCCCACGCACGCGGAGAGGCAGATGCCGCAGCAGAACGCCGCCATCTCGCGCAGAAGCGTCAGCATGACGGCCGCGCCCAGATACGACTCCTGGTTGAACCGCGCGAGCTCCACGCCGACCTGCAGCGAGAGGATCATGCCCATGAAGAGCGAGACGACCGTGACGACGGGCAGCGTGCGGATGCCCGTCGCGTAGAGCTGGCGGAAGAGGTCGCGCCGCGCGTCCGCCTGGAGGAGGACGTGCGGGAAGAAGGACACGGCGCGGACGAGCAGGACGACGAACTCCCCCAGCGTCGAGAGGGAATCGAGGAGAAACCTCATTTCGCCTTCGGCGGCGGCGCCTTCTCGGCTTCGACCGCCTCCAGGATGCGCCGGCGCGTGTCGAGGACCTCCGCCGAGTCGGGGATGATGCGCAGGGCCTTCTCGACGTTCGAGAGCGCGGCCTCGTAGTTGCGCATCTCAAGCTGGATCATCGCCAGGTTGTTGTAGATGGCGGGCTCGTTCGGCTTGCGGATGAGGCAGCGCAGGAGATACCGCTCGGCCAGGGAGAGCTGGCGGAGGCGGAGGTAATACATGCCCAGCGCGAAGTTGGCGTTCGGCTCGTCGGCGTCCGCCGAGAGGATCGTCTCCGCGTAGATCTTGCCGAGCGAGAAGTCGGCGCGCACGAGCGCGAGCTGCAGGCCCTCGCGCGGCGTCAGCGCCTGCATCATGAACCGCTGGCGGCGCTCCATCTCCTGGACGAGGTGCTTGTAGACCTCGTTGCTCTCGTTGAGGCGCTTGGCCAGGGCCTGCTCGCGGATGGCGGCCTCGGCGTCGCGCTTCGCGTCGTCCGCCTCGCTCCGGTAGACGCACATCCGCGCCAGACGCCACTGGACGGCGCAGAAGAGGCGGTGGATGGACGCATCCGTGCATTTGGAGATGCCCGTCGAGACCTTGAGGATGTCGAAGACGCGGTCGATGAGGCCGTAGGCGACCTCGACGCCCTGACGGCGCTCCGCCTCGGAGGCGAAGCCCGCCGGCTTCGAGAGGACGCCGCCCATGGCGGGCAGCGCCTTGCCGTCGCGCTTCCAGAGGTCGAAGCCCATGAGGGCGGCGGCGTCCTTCAGACGCTCGGGCTTGTCGCGAATCCACGAGCGCAGGCCCATCGCCGTGTCGATCTTGAACGAGAAGAGGTCTTCCGCGTCCTGGAGGCGGCGCGTGCGAAGATACTGGCCGCGCAGCCCCTCGCCCCCCATGAGGGAGTAGCAGAGGATCGGGCAGCCCTGCCGCGCCGACTCCAGCTCGATGGCCGCGTCGAGGTTGCCGTCCGTGAAGAGGACGGTCGCGCCGTCCGCCTCGCGCACGACCTCGCGCACGAAGTCGCGGATGAGCGCGAGCATGGCGCGGGAGGACGTCTTGACGCGCCCCGGCAGCATGAAGAGGATGGCGCACACGGGGATGAGGACGAGGCCGACGTGGCGGACGGCGTTCAGGATGCGCGGCAGGGGGCGGTCTTTCTTCGGCTTCGCGCCGTCCTGCTCGTCTTCGTCGCCGTCGCCGAACGTCATCGCCTCCAGGTGCGCGTGGTTGCGGCAGAGCGCGTCCACGCCGAGGATCGTGACGGAGAACGCCGCCGTCGCCGCCAGGCAGAAGAGCGCCGACGAGAGCAGGTAGTCCGAGGCGATGGGGAAGTGCTCGAAGAACCAGAGCGACGGGATGAGCGACGACTGCGACAGCGCGAGAAGCCCGCAGACGAAGTAGACGATGCCGTAGGAATAGGGCAGGAACCGCTCTTCGTCGGCGCTGTCCGCGAAGCGGATGAGCGAGATGACGAAGGGCACGACGCAGACGCCGAGGAGGAGAATCCACCCCGGGAGGTTCGCCGCCGTCAGGAGGCGGTGCGAATATTCGAGCAGGTAGGCCATCGGCACGTCGCCGAGCGAGCCCGCCGTCACCTCAAGGCCGCCGTGCCGGACGAAGACGACGGCGTTGAAGGCGATGCCGAAGACGAACGAGAAGAGGAAGATGAACGTCATGTGCCACTTCGAGACCTCGAAGACGGCGGGCCTCAAGAGCGGCGACGAGAGGGTCGGCATGACCTTGTAGACGAAGACCGTCACGCAGATGAGGAGAAGCCCGATGACGAGCCCCAGCGGCGTCGTCGAGGCCAGAAGGCCGAGCGTCAGCGACGAGAGGTAGGCGTATTTGAGCGTTCCCTTGCGCAGGAAGACGAAGAAGAACTCCAGCGTGGCGAGCGTCAGCCCAACGAGGATCGTCGTCTGCGAGAAGCACTGCCCCGCCATCCAGACGGGCTCCGAGAAGACGAAGACGCACGCGCCGACGAACGACGCGAGGCGCATGACGAGCGTGCGGCGGTTGGAATGCTGCGGACGCCGCCGCATCGCCAACGTCAGCCATTCGCGGAAGACGGCGTAGCAGAGCATGGCGAAGAGGGCGATCGAGACATGCCCCGCCATGCGGAGGACGCCGACGCCGAGCCTCACCCCGAAAATCGAGAAGAAGACGGACGACGACCACGCGATCGCGCTCGACAGGATGCTGGCGGCGGGGCGCAGGGACGTCGCGACGAGCGTCTCGTTCCAGGCGTCCGGGAGAAGCCAGGGGAACTCCCACACCCACGAGACCGCGAAGACGAAGAGCGCCAGCGCGCCGACAATGATTAAATCGCCCAGTCCGATGCGTTCGGCCTGAGCGACTTCTTCTTTCAGAAGTTTTGTGATTTTCATTAGACTTTGCGACGCTTCAAACCGAGGAAACCAAGACCCAGGAGGAGCATCATCGACGAGGTCGGTTCAGGAACGGCGGTGTAGCCGGATGCGTGCCACGGCGTCACGGACGGAATACTGGTCAACGAATCCGCTAAATGACCCGAAAGATCGGCATACGCCACCGACGTGGACTTCGCCACCGCCGTCGACGTCGTAGAGTTCTCCCAATTGACGAGCTCGACGTAAAACGAATAGCCGGACGCATAATTAGCCAGGTCAACGGAAACCGGTGTGCCCGCCGTCGCCGTCGTTTGAAGTTTCGTCGCCGTGCCATCGCTCGTAACGGCGTAGAGCCGATACTGGTTGACCGAGTCGATGCCAGAGATGCCAGAACTGGAATAGTCCGTCGTGTCAACCTGCCAATAGAGATACGCGGCGTGCGCGTAGGAGGACACGAAAAGCAACGATGCCAAAACGAGAAGTTTCTTCATTTTATCTTATCGCCTTTTTTAGTCGTTAGTTAGAAGTGCTCGGAAGACCTGTCCAGGTGACGGTCGGCGCCGAGTCGCCCGAAGAGAGGCTCACATACCACGCGCCCATGCCCGCCGAAATTTTCGCGGCATCCGTGCTGTATGTGTCTTTATTTGTTGTTTCATCAAAGCTCGTCCGCTGCGCCCACTTCGTCGCGTCATTAATCGTGACGTAGTTGAGGATCTTGCCGGTTTCCAGAACGATGTAGTCGCCCGATCCGACGTTCGCCCACGTCGCGCTGTTCAAGTCCGTCTCGGAAGCGGCGGGCGGCGCAATCAGCGTATAGGCGGGAGACGACGAAGTGCCCTGCGCCATCGTGACCGTGCACGTGGACGTGGACGGCACCTGGCCGTAGAGATAGATGGAGGAAGACTTCGTCGAGCCTGTGCGCTTCAGGAGAATCGCGTCGCCGCGATTCAGCGCCGTCGTGTCGGAAGCCGTCTCGGTCGTAGTATCCGAAACGTTCTCCGCTCCGACCCACTCCTTCGCGTTGCTCAACTGCCAGACCTGAT
>CAVGMG010000082.1:0-6789 GCA_963630185.1 Alistipes onderdonkii
GAAGTAGCCCATCGAGACGTAGAGCCAGACGTCGCGGTCGAAGTCGAGGAGGACGCCGTTCCACCGGGCCAGCGCGTCGAAGAGCTCGGCGATGCCGTCGTGGCTCTCGATCTGCGTCGTCAGGCGGTTCTGCCGCAGCGAGAAGCGCGTGATGACCCGCTTCGCGAACGCCTCCCAGTTGACGTGCGGATAGGCGGCGAGATGCGCGTTGAAGTTCCCCACCGCGCCGTTCATCTTCGCGGGCATGACGAGGCGGTCGACTTCGCGCGCCTGCCGCCGGAGGCGGGCGGCCACGACGGCCAGCTCCTTGCCCAGCGTCGTGGGCGAGGCGGGCTGCCCGTGCGTGTGCGCGAGCATGGGCGTCGCGGCGAAGGCGCGCGCCATGCGGGCGATCTCGTCCGCGACCTCGTCCATCGCCGTGCGCAGGACCGCCTTGCCGTCGCGCAGCATGAGGGCGTGCGCCATGTTGTTGACGTCCTCCGACGTGCAGCCGAAGTGGATGAACTCCGAGCGGCTTTCGAGCGACGTGCCGGCGACCTTCTCCTTGAGGTAGTATTCGACGGCCTTCACGTCGTGGTTCGTCGTCCGCTCGATCTCCTTGACGCGCAGGGCTTCGTGCGGCGTGAAGGACTCGCCGATCGCGTGCAGGAGGTCGCGCTCCTTTTTGGAGAGGGCGGGACATTCGGCGACGCCCTTCTCGTCGCACAGGGCCTCCAGCCACGCGCACTCGACGAGGATGCGCCGCTTGACGAGGCCGAACTCGGAGAAGACGTCACGGAGCTCGGAGCACTTGTCCAGATACCGTCCGTCGATGGGGGAAATCGCCAAAAGCGTCTGTTCGTTCATCGCGTGTCAGAGAGAGAGGGTGTGGAGGGAAAGCGCCGCGCCGTCGAAATAGCCGAACGACCGCTCCGAGCCTCCCTTGGGGAGCGAGACGGAGCCGGGGTTGAAGATCGTCAGGCGCTCGGTGAGAGGCTTGATGACGGGCACGTGCGTGTGCCCGTGCGCGAGGACGGCCTTCCCGTCGAGAGGCGGGAGGCGGCTCTCGTTCCACAGGTGCCCGTGCGTGCAGAAGAACGTCGTCGCCGCCGCGTCGACGACCGCGTAGTCGGCCATCATGGGGAACTCGAACATCATCTGGTCGACTTCGGCGTCGCAGTTGCCGCGCACGGCCACGATCTTGTCCTTCAGGCCGTTGAGGGTCTTCGCCACGCGCACGGGGTCGTAGAAGCTCGGCACGCCGTTCCGGGGCCCGTGGTAGAGCAGGTCGCCCAGGAGGACGAGGCGGTCGTAGCCGAGACGCTCGCCCTGCCGGAGCGCCGCCTCAAGCGTGGAGGGGACGCCGTGGATGTCGCTCAAGAAGAGGATTCTCATATCGTCTTCATCCGGTAGCCGTTGAAGGTGTGCGTGTTGTAGAGCTTCTCCTTGTCGTCCACGGGAAGGCCCAGCCCCTTGCGGATCGCCAGGAAGTCCCGGACGGACGCCTCGTCGACCTGCTGGATGGGCTTCCCGTGGCCGGCCGCGAGCAGGAGGACCTCGCAGTAGGCGTCGGCGTTCTCGGTGAACCACTCGGCCTCCTCGATGTCGCGCGCGCCCGCGACGATGCCGTGGTTCTCCATGAAGACGACGTTCGACTTCCGGGCCATCTTCGCGACGTTCTCCGCGACCTTCTCGGAGCCGGGCGTGCCGTAGGCGGCCAGCGGAATCTTGTTGAAGAAGATGTCGGCCTCCGGGTTCACGCCGCTGGGCGGCACCTGCCCCGCGAAGAGGAAGGCGTTGCAGTGCGGCGGATGGCAGTGGATGCAGGCGTTCCACCCCGCCGTCTTCATCATGGCGATGTGGACCTTGACCTCGGACGTCCGGGGGCGGTAGCCGCAGAGCTGCCCCGCATTGAAGTCGACGAGGCAGATGTCCTCGCGCTTCATGAAGCCCTTGCAGCAGAGCGTCGGCGAGCAGAGGACGAGGTCCTCTCCGACGCGCACGGAGATGTTCCCGCCGTTGCCGTCGGTGTAGCCGCGCGCGTAGATGCGCCGGCCCATTTCGCACATCTGGTCTTTCACGCGGTTGATCGCCGGCGACGTGAAGAACTTGTCGAGCGCCGCGCGCGTCTTGGGCTGCGGACCCTTCTTCCAGTCATACGCCCGGTTCACGAGCGGCGGGTTGATGTAGAGCTTCTTGTCCATGTCTGTCGGATCCTTTCAGAAAATCGGCCGGGCGTCGCTCGGCATGCGCCAGTCGCCGCGCGGCGACAGGTTGATCGTCCCGACCTTCGGCCCGTCGGGGAGGCAGTTGCGCTTGAACTGCTGCGCGAAGAAGCGGCGGAAGAAGACGTCGAGCCAGCGGGAGACCGTCGCCGCATCGAAGACGCCCGCAAAGGCCCTCTCGGCGAGGAGGCGCGTCTTCTCGCGCGACGCGCCCCGGCGGACGACGTGGTAGAGGAAGAAGTCGTGAAGCTCGTAGGGCCCCACGTGGTCTTCCGTCTTCTGCGCGATCGAGCCGTCGGCCTCAAGCGGCAGGAGCTCGGGCGAGACGGGCGTCGCCAAAATGTCCTCCAGCGCGGCGGCGGCCGGCGCGTGACGCGCGGCGTACCACGCGACAAGGTGGCGGACCAAAGTCTTCGGCACGCCCGCGTTGACGCCGTACATGCTCATGTGGTCGGCGTTGAACGTGCACCACCCCAAGGCCAGCTCCGAGAGGTCGCCCGTCCCCACGACGAGGCCGCCGACCTGGTTGGCCTTGTCCATCAGGAAGTAGGTGCGCGCGCGGGCCTGCGCGTTCTCGTAGACGACGTCCGTCACGGCGATGTCGTGGCGGAGATCCTTGAGGTGCTGCGTCACGACGGGCGCGATGTCCGAGACCTCCAAAGCAAGCCCCAGCGCCTGGCAGAGCCGTTCGGCGTTCGTGCGCGTCCGCGCGCTCGTGCCGAAGCCGGGGAGCGTGTAGACGCGGATGCCCTCCTTGGGCAGGCGAAGACGCTCGAACGCCTCGACGCAGACGAGAAGCGCGAGCGCGCTGTCGAGCCCGCCGGAAAGCCCCACGACGACGGTGCGCGACGAGAGCGCCGCCAGGCGCGTCGCAAGCCCCGTCGCCTGAATCGCGAAAATCTCCTCGCACCGCGCCTCGCACGAGGCCGTCTCCGCCGGGACGAACGGATGGGGGTCGACGCGCCGCATCAGGTCGCGTGGCACGATCGCGTCCGACGGCGAAGGGAGCGGACACGCGACAACGCGCACCTCGCCCGAATCGCAGGCGGCCGCCTCGCGGAACGACGTCGCGCCCGTCCGCTCGAAGTTGAGGAAGCCGACGTCCACGTCGGCCAGGCATTCGCTCTCGCCGCGCCCGAAGCGTTCGCCCTCGGCCAGGCACGCCCCGTTCTCGGCGACGAGCGTCGCCCCGCCGAAGACGAGATCCGTCGTCGACTCGCCCACGCCCGCGCCCGCGTAGACATACGCCGCAAGGCCTCGCGCCGACTGCCCCAAGACGAGCGATTTGCGGTAGTCCGCCTTGCCCACGAGCTCGTTGGAGGCGCTCAAGTTGAGGATGACGTTCGCCCCGGAAAGCATCAGGTGCGTCGAGGGCGGCGTGGGCGCCCAGAGGTCTTCGCACAGCTCGACGCCGACGACCGCGCCGCCGCCGAGCGAGAAGACGATGTCGTTTCCGAACGGCGCGGAGAAGCCCGCGAGCGAAATCTCGCGCTCGTGCGCGTCGGTCGCGCGCGCGAACCACCGCGCCTCGTAGAACTCGTGCGAATTGGGGAGGAACGTCTTGGGGACGACGCCGACGAGCCGCCCGTCGAAGAGGACGGCCGCCGCGTTGTAGAGGCCGACGCCCACGCGGACGGGAAGGCCGACGGCGACGAGCGCGCCTTTCGTCAGGGGGGCGAGCGAGGCAAGGGCCTCCTCCGCCGTGCGCAGCAGGGCGTCCTGGTAGAAGAGGTCGGCGCACGTGTAGCCCGTCACGCAAAGCTCGGGGAAGACGATTGCTTCCGCCCCCTTCGCCCGCGCCGAGCGGAGGCACGAGGCGATGGACGCGACGTTCCCCTTGACGTCGCACGGCGCGACCGTCGGCACGCAGGCGGCGACGCGGACGAACTCTCGCCTACGGGATGGCTGCGCGTGCATCTGCGAGATCCTTGAAAACGCCGTCCGCGATCATCTGGACGATGAGGTTGCCGATGGCCGTCGCCTCCGCCGGGCCGGCGAAGACCTGTTTTCCCGTCGCCTCCGCCGTCAGGTCGTTCAGGTAGCCGTCGCGCGAGCCGCCGCCGACGATGTGGACGGCCTTGTAGTCGACGCCCGTCAGGCGCGAGAGGCTTTCGATCTCCCGACGGTAGCAGTCGGCAAGCGACCGGTAGACGCACTGGACGAGGGCGCCGACGCTTAAAGCCTCGGGCCCGCCCTTTTCGCGGAGGGCCGAGAGGACTTCGCCGACCATGGAGCGCGGGCTCAAAAAGCGAGAATCGTTGACGTCCACAAGGAGGGGGACGTTCGCCTCCGCGCGAGCGAGCGATTCCAGCTCGGCGAACGAATACGACGCGCCCTTGCGGTAGTCCGTCAGGTGCGCGAGGGCGCGAGCCGTCTCGTCCGAGGCCTGCCCTTCGACGTATTGGACGCCGTTGAGCTCGCGGCGGATGGACTGGATCATCCAGAGCCCCATGATGTTCTTGAGGAAGCGATACCGCCCCCACGCGCCGCCCTCGTTCGTGAAGTTGGCCTCCTGCGCCGCCTTCGTCGTCATCGGCGACGACCGCTCGACGCCGAGAAGCGACCACGTCCCGCTGGAGAGGTAGACGGCCTTGTCGTCTTTCGCGGGGACGGCCAGATACGCCGAGGCCGTGTCGTGGAGCGCGGGGAAGACGACGTTCACGCCGCGATAGGCGCCGACGACTTTGCCCGGCATCTCCAGCGGCCCGAAGAGGCTCTTCTTGAGGCCGAGCCTCTCCAGGAGCGGCGCGTCCCAGTCCTTCGCCTCGGCGTCCAGAAGCGCGGTCGTCGACGAAATCGTGTATTCGTGGGCGATGCGCCCCGTGAGCGCGTAGGTGAGGTATTCGGGCATCATGAGGAGCGCGGCGGCTCCGTCAAGCTGCTCCGGGTGCTCCTTCTTGAGGGCGAGAAGCTGGTAGATGGTGTTGTAGGGGGCTTTCTGGATGCCCGTCCGCGCATAGAGCTCGTCGAACGAGACGCCCAGACGCTCCAGCTCGGCGTCCATGCCCTGCGTCCGGTCGTCGCGATAGGCCACCGCGTCGCCGACGACCGCGCCCTTCGCGTCGAGGAGGACGAAGTCGACGCCCCAGGTGTCGATGCCGATGGAAGATACGGGGCCCTTCGACAGGGCGACGTCGATGCCCTTCTTGATCGACGCGACGAGGGAGTCCAAGTCCCAGCAGCGATGCCCGTGCGAGACGATCTGCGAGTTGTCGAAACGGTAGACCTCTTCGAGGACGATCCGCCCGTTTTCGACGTGGCCGAGGATGTGCCGCCCGGAGGAGGCGCCGATGTCAATCGCAAGATATTTCTTCATTCGTTTGCCCTGGTTGTCCCATCTGGAGTCGAACCAGAACTCTGGGTATCAAAAACCCGTGTGCAGCCGCTACACCATGGGACAGACGCTTTGAGGTATTATCCTAAAAAAGACCCCCAAAGTCAAGGGCGAAGGTTTTTCCGAAAAACACGGTTGACAGGCGAGGCCGAAAATTGCTATACTATGCGCAATCACTACCACAGAGGTAGTAAAACAAAAAAACCGAAAGGAGTTCAGCATGTCGCAGATTTACAAGACAGTCCTTGAGAAGATCGGCAAGACGCCGCTCGTCGAAATCTCGAACAAGCTCAACAAGGGCGGGGCGCGGGTGCTCGCGAAGGTCGAGTTCTTCAACCCCGGCGGAAGCGTCAAGGACCGCATCTCGCTCGCGATGGTCGAGGACGCCGAGAGGCGCGGCGTCCTGAAGCCGGGCGCGACGCTCGTCGAGCCGACGAGCGGCAACACGGGCGTCGGCCTTGCGCTCGTCTCGGCCGTCAAGGGCTACCACCTCGTCCTCACGATGCCCGAGACGATGAGCGTCGAGCGGCGCAAGCTCGCGGCGGCCTACGGCGCGGAGATCGTCCTGACGCCGGGATCCGAGGGCATGAAAGGCGCCATCGCCAAGGCGAACGAGATCGCCGCGACGCGCGGCGGCGTCATCCTCCAGCAGTTCGAGAACCCGGCGAACCCGGCCTACCACCAGGTCACGACGGGCCCGGAGATCTGGGCGGACACGGACGGGCAGGTCGACGCCTTCGTCGCCGGCGTCGGCACGGGCGGCACGCTCACGGGCACGGGCACGTTCCTCCGCGAGAAGAAGCCGAGCATCGCCCTCTACGCCGTCGAGCCGGACACGAGCCCCGTCCTCTCGCAGGGCAAGGCGGGCCCCCACAAGATCCAGGGCATCGGCGCCGGGTTCGTCCCGAAGGTGCTGGACACCTCGATCATCACGAAGGTCATCCCGGTCTCGGCGGACGACGCGGGGCGGACGGCGCGCGCGGCGGCGGCGCAGGAGGGCCTGCTCGTCGGCATCTCGTCCGGCGCGGCGCTCTACGCGGCCCTGGAGCTCGCGAAAACGCCGGAATACGCCGGCAAGACAATCGTCGCGCTGCTGCCCGACACGGGCGAGCGCTATCTTTCGACCTGGCTCTTCGCCTGAGGCGAGGGCCCGCGCGGCACACGCGCAAACGCAGACAATAGACAAGGAGGAACAACAATGAGCGAACAGAAAACACATCCCGAGACGCTGGCCGTGCACGCCGGCTGGAA
>CAVGMG010000083.1:0-6726 GCA_963630185.1 Alistipes onderdonkii
CGCGACCCCAAGACGGGCAAGCTCATCCCGCCGCCGCTCGCGTTCGACGTCCTCAAGGCCGTCGAGCAGAAGCTGCCCGGCTTCCCGATCGTCCTGCACGGCTCGTCCAGCGTCCCGCAGGAATACGTGGACATCATCAACGCGAACGGCGGCAAGCTGCCCGACGCGGTGGGCATCCCGGAGGAGCAGCTGCGCGAGGCCGCGAAGAGCGCGGTCTGCAAGATCAACATCGACTCCGACTCGCGTCTCGCGATGACGGCGGCGATCCGCAAGCACTTCGCGGAGCATCCCGACCACTTCGACCCGCGCCAGTATCTCACGCCGGCGCGCGAGGAGATGAAGAAGCTCTACATCCACAAGATCGTCAACGTCCTGGGCTCGAACGACAAGCTCTAAGTCAAGCCTTCCCATGTCCGAGAAGAAGAAATCAGCCTACGCGGCGGCCGGCGTCGACATCGACGTGAAGATGTCGGCCGTCGGCGCCATCCGCGCCATGGTCGCGGCGACAAAGACCCCCGGCGTCATCGGCGGCATCGGCGCGTTCGGCGGCCTTCACAAGGTCCCCGCCGGGAGCGACCGGATTCTCGTCGCCTCGACGGACGGCGTCGGCACGAAGCTGAAGATCGCCGCGATGATGAACAAGCACGACACGGTCGGGCAGGACATCGTCAACCACTGCGTCAACGACATCCTCGTGCAGGGGGCGACGCCTCTCTTCTTCATGGACTACGTGGGCACGGCCAAGATCGACCCCGCCGTCTTCAAGTCCGTCGTCTACGGCCTCTGCAAGGCCTGCAAGGAGAACAAGATGGCTCTCCTGGGCGGCGAGACGGCCGAGATGCCGGGGCTCTACCCCTTGGGCGAATACGACCTCGTCGGCACGATCGTCGGGTCGGTGCAGAAGTCGAAGCTCATCACGGGCAAGTCCATCCGCGCCGGGGACGTCATCCTCGGCTTCCCGTCGGGGGGGCTCCAGACGAACGGCTTCTCGCTGGCGCGGCGCATCATCTTCGACGTCTGCCAGCTCAGCTGCAAGGACAAGGTGCCCGGCACGAACCAGACGTTCGGCGATGCGCTTCTCGCTGTTCACCGCAGCTTCCTGAAGCCCGTCACGACGCTGATGGCGAAGGGCGTCAAGATCAACGGCATGGCGCACATCACGGGCGGCGGCTTCCCCGACAACATTCCGCGCGTCCTGCCCAAGGCGGTCAACGCGGAGATCGACCGCGCGTCCTGGACGGTGCCGACGATCTTCAACTTCATCCAGAACCAGGGCAAGATCGACCGCGAGGAGATGTATCGCGTCTTCAACATGGGCATCGGCTTCGTCGTCATCCTCCCCAAGAGGGACCTGCCGAAGGCCCAGGCCGCGCTCCGCGCCATCCGCCAGCCGCACGCCGTCATCGGCGTCATCCGCAAGGGCACGGGCGTCGTCACCTACAAGGACAACGCCTGACCTCAAGATGATGTCGATTGCGGGGCAGATCGCCAGCGAGGTTCACGTCCTCGTTCCGCAAGTCCTGGCCGTCGAGTCGCTCCTGGCGCAGGGGGCGACCATTCCTTTCATGGCGCGCTACCGCAAGGAGGCGCACGGCAACCTCGACGAAGTCCAGATCGGCAAGATCCAGGAGCGTCTCCAGTATTACCAGGAGCTTGAGGAGCGCAAGCGCGTCGTCCTGAAGTCCATCGACGAGCAGGGGAAGCTCACCGACGACCTCAAGGCGAAGATCGCCGCCTGCCTCGTCAAGTCGCGCCTCGAAGACCTCTACCAGCCTTTCAAGCCGCGCCGCCGCACGCGGGCGCAGATCGCGCGCGAGAAGGGCTACGAGCCATTGTCGGACGCCATCTGGAGCGGGGCGTGGCGCGGCGGCGCGGCGGACGGCTGGAACGACGGCGCCGCGCCGACGGAGGACGACCTTTCGTTCGCCCGCGACATTCTCGCCGAGCGCATCGCCGACGACGCCGACGTGCGCGGGGCCGTCCGCCAGGCCTTCGCGAAGGACGCCCTCCTGAAGAGCGAAGTGGCGACGCCCAAGCCCGTCGAGCCGACGAAGTTCGAGCAGTATTACGACTTCTCCGAGCCGCTGGCGACGATTCCCTCCCACCGCTATCTGGCGCTTCGCCGGGGGCAGGCCGAGAAAGTCCTCTGGCTTCGCCTGGAGCTCGACGCCGCGCCTCTTCTGGAGCGTCTCGAAAAGAACCTGGACGCGAAAAGGACGGCGGGCGCGTCCGCCGAAAGCCGCGTCCAGGTGCGTCTCGCGCTCGCCGACGCCTACAAGCGTCTTCTCGCGCCTTCGTGCGAGATCGACGCGATGGTCGAGAAGAAGGCCGAGGCCGACCGCGCGGCCGTCGAGGTCTTCGCGGAGAACCTGCGCCACGTCCTTCTCGCGAGCCCCCTGGGGGAGAAGGCCGTCCTTGCGATCGACCCCGGCATCCGCACGGGGTGCAAGCTGGCGATGCTCGACGCGACGGGCAAGTATCTCGGCAAGACCGTCATCTTCCCGCAGCTCAAGAAGGAGGAGAGCGCCAAGGCGATTGCCCTCATTGTCGCCAAGTATCACGTCGAGGCGATTGCCGTCGGCAACGGCACGGCGGGGCGCGAGACGGAGTCGTTCGTGCGCGAGACGCTGCGCCGCCTCAAGGCGCAGCACCCGGAGATTCCCACGCCGCTCGTCGTGTCCGTGTCGGAGGCGGGGGCGTCCGTCTACTCGGCGAGCGAGATCGCCCGCGAGGAGTTCCCCGACCTCGACCTGACGGTGCGGGGCGCCATCTCCATCGGCCGCCGTCTGCAAGACCCCTTGGCGGAACTCGTCAAGGTCGACCCCAAGGCGATCGGCGTGGGGCAGTATCAGCACGACGTCCAGCAGACGCTTCTCTCCGCGAAGCTCGACGAGGTGGTCGTGAGCTGCGTCAACGGCGTCGGCGTCGAGCTGAACACGGCGTCGGCGCCGCTCCTGCAGCGCGTCTCGGGCCTCACCAAGACGCTTGCGCAGGCCATCGTCGCCTGGCGCGACGCGAACGGCAAGTTCGCGAGCCGCGAGGACTTGAAGAAGGTCAAGGGGCTGGGGGCGCAGGCGTTCGAGCAGTGCGCGGGCTTCTTGCGCATCCGCGACGCGAAGAATCCCCTGGACGCCTCCGCCGTCCATCCCGAGCGGTATGCGCTCGTCGAGAGGATGGCGCGGGACCTGAGCCTCTCGGTCGCCGACCTCGTCGGCCACGAGAAGGCCGTCCGCCAGATCGACGTCCGCCGGTATCTCTCGCCCGAGATCGGCGAGATGACTTTGAAGGACATCGTCTCCGAGCTCGTCAAGCCGGGGCGCGACCCGCGCGAGACGTTCGAGAGCGTGGCGTTCCGCGACGACGTGACGAAGATCGAGGACGTGAAGGTGGGCATGAAGCTCGAAGGCCTCGTCACGAACGTGACGGCGTTCGGCGCCTTCGTCGACATCGGCGTCCACCAGGACGGGCTCATCCACGTCTCGGAGCTTTCCGACTCGTATGTCTCGGACGCCTCCTCCGTCGTCAAGACGGGCGACCGCCTTTCCGTGACGGTCATCGGCGTGGACGTCGCGCGCAAGCGCATTTCGCTCTCGGCGAAGTCGAAGCCCGTCTTCGCGGGCGCGTCGTCGTCCGCGTCGGGCGGCGGAACGCCGCGGCCTCGCCGCGAAGAGCGCACCTTCCGGTGCAATCCGTTCGAGAACCTGTAAAAAAGGAGGCGTCGAGATGAAGACGCAGGTCATGGGCATCGTCAACGTGACGCCCGATTCGTTTTCGGACGGCGGCAAGTTCTTCACGCCCGAAGAGGCGCACCGCCGCATCCGCAACGTCCTTCAAGAGGGCGCGGACATCGTGGATCTCGGCGGCGAGTCGACGCGCCCCGGCGCGACGCCGCTTTCGTGGGACGAGGAGTGGTCGCGCCTCGAAGGCGTCCTGGCGTCTCTTCTCGAAGACGACGTCTTCAAGGCCTCCCGCGCCCGAATTTCCGTTGACACCTACCATCCCGAGACGGCGCGTCGTGCGCTCGAACGGGGCGTCTCCATCGTCAACTGCGTCTACGAGGCGCCCGTCCCCGCGATGCTCGCGCTTCTGGACGAGTTCGAGACGGCCGAGCTCGTCTTCCCGGCGCGTCTCCCGGATCCCCTGAAGCTCATTCCCCCGGAGAGGCGAGACGCCCTCCTGCCGCGCCTCTACCTCGACCCGATGATCGGCTTTTCGACGACGCGGGAGGAAGACCTTGCGCTCTTGCGCGACATCGCGCCGCTGGCGGAGAGGGGGCGCGTCCTCGTCGGCGCGAGCCGCAAGCGGATCGTCAAGCGCCTGACGGGCGAGAAGGTTCTGGGGAAGGATCTTCCGGGGAATCTCGCGATTGCGCTCTGGGCGGCGCTTCAGGGGGCTTCCGTCGTCCGCGTCCACGACGTGGGCGAGACGGTGCAGGCGCTCAAAGTCCTCTCATGCCTCGCCGGCGCATGACCGCGCCTTCCGGCGGACGGCCTGGGCGCAGTCGAGCGGAATCCCGGCGACGCGGGCGATCTCGTCGTCGCTGGCTTGCGCAAGCCCCGAAAGCGACTTGAACGTCTTGAGGAGCTTCGTCTTGCGGGCGTCTCCGATGCCGGGGATCTCGTCGAGGACGGACTCGCGGATCGTGCGCTCGCGCAAGGCGCGGTGGTAGGTGATGGCGAAGCGGTGCGCCTCGTCGCGGAGGCGCGTGACGACGAGAAGAGCCTGCGAGTCGCGTGGCAAAAGGACGTTCGGCCGCCCGTCGTCCAGCACGATCTCCTCCTGTCGCTTGGCGAGGCCGATGGTCGGAACGTCTGCGACGCCGATCTCGGCGAGAGCGGCGCGCGCGGCGCGGAGCTGCGTGACGCCGCCGTCGCAGATGAGGAGGTCGGGCTTCGGGCGCAACGGGTTGACGGACGACGTGCGCGAGAAGCGGCGCGTGACGACTTCGGCCATCGCGCGCGGATCGTCGGCGCCTTTGAAGGACTGGATCTTGAACCGGAGGTAGGCGCGGGCGTCGGGCAGGCCGTCACGCGCGACGACGAGCGAGGCGACGTTGTGCGTGCCGAAGAGGTTCGAGATGTCGATGCACTCGATGAGGCGCGGGCTCTTTTCCAGGGCGAGAGCCGCCTGAAGCTCGTCAAGCCCCTGGGCGGCGTCTTCGCGGGAGCGTCGCTCCGTCTTGCGGACGAAGTGGGCCTTCGTCATGTCGCGAAGGGCGAAGAGCGTGTCGCGCAACCGGGCGGCCTTCTCGAAGTCGCCTTTTTGGGCGGCGGCCTCCATCTCGGACGTGACGTCGTCCAGGACGGCGGGGCGGTGGCCCGAGAGAAACGCGCACGCCTCGTCGAACCGTGCGCGGTAGTCTTCGGGCGAGACGTTGCCGAGGCACGGCGCGGCGCAGCGGCGGATGGTCTTCGCGAGGCAGTGGCGGTGCGTCTCCTCGTCGGGGCAGGGGGCGGCGCAGGATCGGAGGCCCCAGCGCTTTTCGCAGAAGTCCTTGGCCGTCCGCACGACGCCGGCGGAGGGGAAGGGCCCGAACGTCAGCGAGCCGTCCTCCCGGACGAGACGGCAGAGCGTGAGGCGCGGCCAGGCCTCCGAGGGGTCGGCGCACAAGGCGAGATACCGCTTGTCGTCGCGCATGAGGATGTTGAAGCGCGGCTTGTATCTCTTGATGAGCGAGGCCTCCGTGAGAAGGCTCTCGGCCTCGTTCTTGACGAGCAGGACGTCGATGTCGTAGACGAGGTTGACGAGGGCGCGGACTTTCGGGGGGTGCTTGGCGCCGGCGCGGAAGTAGGACTGGACGCGGCGCCGGAGGTTCTTGGCCTTGCCGACATAGATGATGAGACCCCGGCGATCTCGCATGAGATAGCAGCCGGGGCGCGACGGAAGCTCTTGAAGCCGCTCTCGGATGAGATTGGTCAGGCGGCGACCTCAGGCGTCCGCCTTCTTCTCGTCGTCCGCGTCCTCCCGCTCGCCTTCGGCGACGCCTTTCTTGAATTCGCTCTTGGCCTTGCCCAGGGAGCGCGCCAGCTCGGGGATCTTCTTGGCTCCGCCGAAGAGGACGAAGGCGACGACGAGGCAGATGACGAGCTGCCACGGGCCGATGTTCTGCAGGAATGCGAGTGTCATGGATTCAAGTCTCCTTTATAACGGTTTCCAATATGATACCGAAAAGAAGCCCTTTTTTCAAGAAGGCAAACGCCTCGGGCGGAAACGGTCTGGCTTTTCGTCGCTTGATTTGGAAATTTTCCCGTGGTATAATCTTAACCATGACTATCAAGAAGCCAATGAAAGCGCCGGCGGATCTCGCGCCCGCCACCCCGGGCGGTGCCGCGATCGCCAGCCGGCTGCGTCTCGACGTGCCTGACCCGCAGGCGAAGAAGTCCGTCTCGACGACGGGGGCGAAGGTCGCCCTCGGCGCGGCGGTCGTCTCGCTGGCTCTGACGGGCGTTCTCGTCTACATGCTCTGGAGGCATTGGGAGTTCCTGATGCCGGCCTAAAAAAGGGCCTGACGACGATGAAGGACGTGATGTGTTCGCCTCGCGCTCAAGAGGCGGTGCGGCTTGCGCTTGACGAGGACTTGGCGGACGCGGCGAAAGTCCTCTCGCGCGACGCCTGGTGCGACGCGACGAGCGAGGCGCTCGTCGACCCCGACGCGGTCGCGACGGGCGAGATCTACGCGAAGGGCGCGGGCTGCGTCGTCGCGGGCGCGACGGTCGCGAAGGCCGT
>CAVGMG010000084.1:0-6677 GCA_963630185.1 Alistipes onderdonkii
TTTTGGTATAATAGGATGTCAGTAAAACCGCTTAGCAAAAGGAGTCGCATGAGAAAGATGATCATCGCGCTGGCCGCAGGCGCGTTCGCCCTGTCGGCGGCGCAGGCCGTCGAGCCGCTTGGGGACGAGCTCCTCTGGCTTCCCATCGGCGACTCCATCACCGAGGGCGAGGAATTCATGGGCCACGAACGTGAAGGCGACGCGAGCACGCGCGGCGGCTACCGCTACCAGGTGTGGAAGGCTCTCGAAGCGGCAGGCCAGCGCGTCCGGACGGTCGGCTTCCGCACGGGCCACAGCGGAACGGTGGAAGACCCCGCCACGTGCCGCTGGGCCTATCACGCCGGCCAGTATGGCGGCGTCATCGTCCACGACAACGGCGGGACGCATGGCGCGGCGGGCTTCAACGTCGAGAACACGCTGGCCCTTGCGGGCTATCCCGACATCATCACGGTGCTGATCGGCGTGAACGACTTGAGCTTCACGGGCAAGAACACGACAGCCATCGAGCCGGAATACGTCCTCGTCTACGAGACGATGCGCGAGATGGTCGAGAAGATCGCGCGTCTTCGCCCCCGCTCGAAGATCTACGTCGTGAGCATCCTGCCGGCGGGCGGCGGCCGCAACTACATCGTGGGCTACAACACTTATCTGCGTCAGCAGAACGAGGCAAAAGCCGCGCCCTTCGGCCTTGCGAACGTGGAGTTCCTCGACATCAACCGGGACGTCTTCAACGAGACGTTCACGAGCGCCTACTTCAAGAGCGACGTGATCCACCCCAACGAGACGGGCTCCGTTCTCGTCGCGGGCGGCTTCACGAACGCCATCTGGCGCGCGATCGGCGAGATCGCCGCCGCCGACCTCGCGCCCGTCGCCGTCGACAACGCGAGGGCGGGCTATGTCCGCGTCCTCTGCAACAAGAAGATCGGAAGCGGCGAGACGGCGTCCGTGCGCCTCGTGCCGGCATCGGGCGGCGAGACGGTCGAGCTTTCCGATCCGACGGTCGAGGGCAGGTCTTTCCTCTTCGCCGTCGAGACCTCTTTTGAGAGCGGCCCCTATTCCGCCGACGTGACGATTGGCGACGCGACGACGACGCTTCCCGCCGAGGCCGTCCAGGTCTACGGCACGGGGGCGGCCGCGAACGTGCCGGCGGCCTTGCGCGAGAAGATGGTCAAATACAAGACGATCTCCATCGGCACGAACGACAACTGGCAAGGCTACGAGCCGGCGGAAGGGGAGGGCCTCGTGACGGCGGATCTCGACTTCCGGAAGATCGACCGCGTGGGCTACTACCTTGAACTGAAGAGGCCGGACAAGCCCGCGCAGTTCGCGTGGGCGTCCTTCGACGCGACGCCGTTCGGCGGAAAGCTTGCCCGGTGCGGCCTCCCCGCCGTGCGCACGGGGAACTACAAGAGCCTCGTCACGAACCTCCAGGTCTACGCCACGCATCTCGTCGCGACGAACGCGGACGAGACGGGCGTCATCGAGTTTTCGCCGTATGACTGGTCGGGGACGGATCAGAGCGGCTGTCCGCGCGACCTCTTCTCGGGGAAGTGCGGCTGGAACGATACGCTCGGGACCTCGGCGTTGAAGGGCTGCCTCCAGATCGCGCGGTCGCGGAACGTCGCCTCGCCCGACACCTACACGAACGTCGCGGCGGAGCTCGTCTTCGCCTTCAACAACTTCCATTCGGACAAGGCGACGGATGCGGGCATCGGGTCGTTCTCGACGCACAAGTCGGACACGTCCGGCAATTCCTCCACGCCGAGCCTGGACTGGACGGACTTCAACGAGACGACGAAGTTCGCCGACTTTGCCATGGACGCCTACGAGACGCGCACGCTTGAAATCTGGGTCTCGCCCAGCGAAGACCATCGACTGTCCGCCATGACGAATCACTTGACGAGCTCTTATTCGGGAGGCGACTGGACATTCGCCGATGACGAGCTTTGGTATTCCACAGGGTCGGCCACCGCCTCGACGATGACCTTGCAGATTCTCGCGTCGCTGCCTCGGACAAGCGGCACGGTCGCCGGGTGGCGGGAAGACAAAACAGGCTTCAAAATCCCCGTCGAGCTCGTCTACAATGCCGAGACGAATCTCTTTGACGTCACCTGGTATCTCAACAACACCTACAACTCGCTCGGAAGCGGCGCCGTCCGCTCGACGCCTCAGGACGTGACGCAGGTGCACCTCTACACGATCTGCGTGACGTCGGCCGCGGCTCCCGGCGTTCAGGTCTATCAAGACGGCAACCTCATCGTGAACGCCACCGGCGTCCGGTTTTCCGACTCCAAGATCGCCCCCTCCATCGCCATCGGCGACGACGTTCGATCACGGAATTCGCTGATGGGAATGAGCGTTTATGCCGTTGACGTCTACTACCCCAACGCCACGCTCGATACGACGCGGGCGTTCTCCACGTTCGGCGGCCTTCCGTCGGATGCGTCGCTCGACCAGAAGATCTGGTCTGTCGCGCGCGCCTGCGACAAGGACGGCCTCCTCTCGTTCGCCCCCGTCACGGTCAACGGCGTCGTCACGCGGAATGACGAAGCCGCCAACCTCCACTACATGTTCGACTCCGACGACGCGACGACCGCGAAGTCGTATTCGTTCTCGCTTCTCGCGCCGCAGTTCGACGGCGGGAACGTGACGCTCGGCCTTGGCGCGGACGACCCCGTCAAGGCGTATCTGACGCTTGAGACGTGCGAGGACTTGAGCGCGGGCGTGTGGAGCAAGGCCGGGGAGATTGCCCCCGGTGCCTCGCGCTCGTGGACGCTCTTGCAGGAAGACCTCGGAACGAGCGTCTTCTTCCGCGCGTCGGCGGCGCGGACGGCGACGGCAGACTGAAACCGAAGAAGAAAAGAAAGAAAGGCAGAAGCATGAAGTATACGTATGCGTGTTTGAATCCGATTGCGGAATGCGGGCTGAAGGCGCTCGACGAGAGATACGTGCGCACGGAGTCCCTGGACGAGGCGCAGGCCCTCTTCGTCCGAAGCGCGAAGATGCACGACCTCGCCCTCGGGCCCCAGACGCTCGCCGTCGCGCGGGCGGGCGCGGGCGTGAACAACATCCCGCACGCGGAGTACGCGAAGAAGGGCGTCGTCGTCTTCAACACGCCGGGGGCGAACGCCAACAGCGTCAAGGAGCTCGTCGTCGCGGCGATGCTCCTGGCGAGCCGCGACCTCGTCGGCGGCATCGAGTGGGTGAAGGCGAACGCCGCCGACCCGGACGTCGCCGCGCACGCCGAGAAGGCGAAGAAGGCGTTTGCGGGCTCGGAGATCGCGGGCAAGACGCTCGGCGTCATCGGCCTTGGCGCGATCGGCCAGAAGGTCGCGAACGTCGCGCTCGACCTGGGCCTCGACGTCTTCGGCTTCGACCCCTACCTCTCCGTCGAGGCCGCCTTGCGCCTCTCGTCGCGCGTCCACGTGTGCAAGAACGTGGAGAGCCTCTACAAGGCGTGCGACATCATCACGCTCCACGTCCCCGCGCTCGACTCGACGCGCGGCATGATCGACGCCGAGGCGCTCTCCCTCATGAAGACGGGCGTGATCCTCGTCAACGCGGCGCGCGACGTCCTCGTCAAGGAGGCGGATCTCCTGGAGGCGCTCGACGCGGGCAAGGTGCGCCGCTACGTCTCCGACTTCCCCAACGCGACGGTGGCGGGGCGCAAGGGCTGCATCGTGCTGCCGCACCTGGGCGCGTCCACCGAGGAGGCCGAGGACAACTGCGCCGTCATGGCCGTCAAGGAGATGCGCGACTTCCTCGAAAACGGGAACATCGCGAACGCCGTCAACTATCCCGACTGCTCGCTGGGACGCGCCGTGAAGCCGGGGCGTCTCTCGATCTGCCACCGCAACGTCGCGAACCAGCTGGGGCTTTTCACGTCGATCCTGGGCGCGGCCCGCGTGAACATCGACGCGATCGCCAACAAGTCGCGCGGCGAGATGGCCTACACGCTTCTCGACACGGACACGCCGATCACGGAGGACGTCGTCCGCGCCCTCTCGGGGTGCGAAGACGTCCTCCGCGTGCGCGTCGTCAAGTAATGGGCTACGCTCGCAAGAGAACGTCCGCGCCCGCCGCCGGCGCGTCCGTCGCCGCGCCGCCGCCGAAGGCGAAGGCGTCCGGCTCGATCTGGAGCCTCCAGATCGGCGGCGCGAAGAGAAAGACGGTCATGAAGCGCGTGGAGGTTCTCCTCTTCGTGTCGGAATTGGCCGACCTGCTCGACGCGGGGATGACCTTGGGGCAGGCCCTGCAGGCCTTGGCGAACCAGGGCGAGGAGGACTCGGCGCAGCGCTACGTCTGCCGCGACCTCTGCGACAGGATCGTGCGGGGCGAGAGCTTCTCGGACGCCTGCCTCCACCACCCCAAGACGTTCCCGCCGCTGTTCGCGAACATGATCCGCGCCGGCGAGGCCTCGGGCGCGATGGTCGACGTCCTGCGGCGGCTGGGCGACCACTACGAGCGCGACGACAGCATGCGCGGCAAGATCAAGAGCGCGCTCGCCTACCCCGTCATCGTCCTGTGCTTCGGCGTCGTCGCCGTCATCGGCGCGCTCGTCTGGATCATTCCGCAGTTCCAGAAGGTCTTCGACTCGATGGGCGCGTCCCTGCCGCTGCCGACGCGCCTTCTCATCGCGCTGTCGGACGGGCTCATCCGCTACGGGTGGCTCATGGCGCTCGGCCTCGTCCTCTTCGCCCTCTGGTTCCGCCGGTGGAAGAAGACGCCCGCCGGCCTCCGCAAGGTGGACGGCTGGAAGCTGAAGGCCCCGCTCATCCGGGGCATCGTGGCGGCCGGGGCGTATTCGTCGCTCGCCTACACCTTGAAGACGCTCCTCGCCAACGGGGTCAACGTCCTGCAGGCGCTGGGCATCTGCGAGAAGACGTGCTCCAACGCCGTCATCGGCGACGCCCTGGCCACGGCGCGGCAGCGCGTGACGGACGGCACGACGATCTCGGGGCCGCTTGCGGCGAGCGGCGTCTTCCCGAAGATGATGACGGACATGCTCGCCGTCGGCGAGCAGGCGGGCGACATGATCTCCGCGCTCGAACACGTCGGCCGGCGGTACCAGAAGGACATGGATCGGAACATCGCCTCGTTCACGAACGCGCTTGAGCCGATTCTGATCGTGGCCATCGCCGGCGTCGTCGGCTTCGTGGCGATCGCGATTTTGATGGCCGTGTTCAAGGTGTCGTCGTCGATCGGATAGGAGGAATAAGGACGTGTCGTGTGAAGAGATCGCCCGGAAGATGGATGCGCTCGGCCTCTGGAAGACGCTTCTTCCGTGCAACTGGGCGATTCGGCCGCACGGCACGGTTCTCCCCTACTTCTGCCTGACGCTTCTGGGCGACGAGAAGGTCGTCAAGGCGCGGTTTCTCCTGCTGGAGGGCTGGCAGACGCTCCAGAGCTTCGTCCACCTCCGCGCCGACGCCTCGTTCGGGTTCTACTCGTCGCCGACGGAGCTGCCGCATTTCGAGGTGATCGTCCTCCATTCGGGCGAGGTCAAGGTCTTCCGCTACGACACGGGCTATGCGCCGCGCGAGATCTCCGAGCGCGAGGACGGCTTTCTCGCGCGTCTCCTCTGGGAGGCGTACGGGTTCATGATGCGCCTGGAGTCCGACCCGTCGCTTCCGCTGCGCTTCGCCGACGAGAGGGCGGTCTTCGGGCGCGTCGAGACGGCGCCGGGCGTCTGGGAGGATCGCCCGCTCGAAATCCCGTCGTTTCCGCATCCCGCCGAGGAGATCTGCCTCGACAAGGCGCAGCTGAAGGCGGCGCAGGATCTTCCCTTCGTGGCGCAGGACGTCCTGCACGTGGACTTCGGGCTCGTCCCCGAGATCATGACGAAGGAGCCGCGCCCCCGGAGCGTCTACGAGCTCAAGGCGTTCGACCCCGCCGCGAAGTCCATGGCCTTCGCGTGGCGCGTCTCGCTTCCGCCGGACGGCTCGCTGAAGGGGCTTTGGGAGTCCGTGCCGGGGCAGATCCTCAAGTCCGTGATTGCGCGGGGGCGCGTCCCCGGCGAGATCAAGGTCGTCAGCGGGCGCGTCTTCCGGATGCTGCGCCCTCTGGGGCTGCATCTTCCCTTCAAGCTCTCCCTGCACGACGCGCTTTCATTCGCATGACGGCCTGGACGGAGACTTCGGACGGCGTCCTCTTGAGGGTGCGCGTCCAGCCTCGCGCCTCGCGGAGCGAAATCGGCCCTCTTCTGGGCGACGAGGCGGTCAAGGTCTACCTGAAGGGCGCGCCTGTCGAGGGCAAGGCGAACCAGGAGCTCGTCGCGCTTCTCGCCAAGGCCTTTCGCCTGCCGAAGTCCTCCGTCGTCATCAAGAGCGGCGCGACGTCCAAGACGAAAAGCCTCCTCCTCCGCTCGCTCTCCCTCGCCGACTTCCGCGCGCGCCTGCCCGAAAGTTAAGGTTTTAGCGACGGTGTAGGTTTTAGCTTTTAGGTTTTAGGTTTTAGCGGAGGCGTAGGTTTTAGGTTATAGGTTTTAGGTTTTAGCGATGGCGTAGGTTTTAGCTTTTAGGTTTCAGGTTTTAGCGATTTTCTCAACGCAAAGCCGCAAAGAGCGCAAAGGACGCAAAGTTTTCAGACAGGATTCGCAGGATTTCTATTTAGCCACGAATGGACACGAATCTCCACCAATCTGATTCGTGCGATTCGTGGCTAAAACCTGAAACCTA
>CAVGMG010000085.1:0-6437 GCA_963630185.1 Alistipes onderdonkii
TCAAGGCCAACGGCGGCGTCTCGATCATCGGCGGCGGCGACTCCGTCTCGGCGGTCAAGAAGTCCGGCAAGGCGGCCGAGATGAGCCACGTCTCGACGGGCGGCGGCGCCTCCCTCGAATTCCTCGAAGGCAAGACGCTTCCCGGCGTCGCGGCCCTGACCTCCAAGTAAGGGCGGCCCCATGAAAATCGCAATGGCGTCCGATCACGGCGGGTTTCCGCTGAAGGCCGCGCTCGTGCGCGCGCTTTCCGGCTCTCTCGACCATCAGGTCCTGGATCTGGGGCCCGCGGATCGGACGAGCTGCGATTATCCCGACTTCGCCTGCCGCGTGGCGGAGGCCGTCGCCTCGCAGGAGGCCGACGCGGGCGTCCTCATCTGCCGCACGGGCATCGGCATGTCCATGGCGGCGAACCGCTTCCAGAACGTCCGCGCCGCCCTGTGCGACACGACGGAGCTGGCGACGCTCTCGCGCCAGCACAACGGCGCGAACGTCCTCTGCCTCGGGGCGGACGTCGTCTCGCCCGACTACGCGCTCAAGATCGTCCTCGCCTTCCTCGCGACGCCGCAGGACGAGGACGCGCGTCACGCGCGCCGCCGCTGGAAGCTGGAGCGCGCGAACAGGCTTTCCGATGCGTCGGGCCTCATGCGCGACGACCCCGAGGTCTTCGCGGCCATCAAGGCGCAGACCCTCCAGGAGGACGGCGAGATCAACCTCATCGCGTCCGAGAACACGTCGTCGCGGGCGTGCCGCGAGGCGGCGGGGTCGGTGCTCATGAACAAATACGCCGAGGGCTACCCCGGCAAGCGCTGGTACTCGGGGTGCGTCCCCGTCGACGAGGTCGAGGAGCTCGCGCGGACGCGGGCGTGCGCCCTCTTCGGGGCGGAGCACGCGAACGTCCAGCCCCACTGCGGCAGCTCGGCGAACATGGCCGTCTACTTCGCGACGATCAAGCCCGGCGACACGGTCATGTCGCTCTCGCTCGACCAGGGCGGCCACCTTTCGCACGGCTCGCCCGTCAATTTCTCCGGGAAACTCTACAATATCGTCCCCTACACGGTCGACCGCGAGACGGAGCGGCTCGACTACGACGCGCTGGAGCGGCAGACGCTGGAGGTGAAGCCGAAGATCCTCCTCACGGGGGCCTCGGCCTATCCGCGCACGATCGACTTCGCCCGCATCCGCGAGATCTGCGACAAGGCCGGCTGCATCATGATGGTCGACATGGCGCACATCGCGGGGCTCGTCGCGGGCGGCGTCCACCCGTCGCCCGTCCCCTACGCCGACTTCGTGACGACGACGACGCACAAGACCCTGGGCGGACCTCGCGGCGGCCTCGTCCTCTGCAAGGAGAAGTGGGCGAAGGCGCTCGACAGCGCGGTCTTCCCCGGCATGCAGGGCGGCCCCCTGGAGAACATCATCGCGGCGAAGGCCGTCGTCTTCCGCGAATGGATGGGCGAGGAGAAGAAGGCCTATGCGCGGCAGGTCGTCGCGAACACGCAAGTCCTCTGCAAGACGGTTCAGGATCGCGGCTACCGCATCGTCTCGGGCGGCACGGACAACCACCTCTTCCTCGTGGACGTGAAGGCCTCGAAGGGCATCACCGGCAAGGAGGCGGCGGCCGCGCTCGACGCGGCGGGACTTATCGTCAACAAGAACACGATCCCGTTCGACACGGAGTCGCCGTTCAGGACCTCGGGCATCCGCATCGGCGCGGCGTCGGCGACGACGCGCGGCATGAAGGAGTCTGAGATGATCAAGATCGGCACGTGGATCGCCGACGTCCTCGACGACGTCACGAACGAGGTCGTCCGCGCCCGCGTGAAGCGCGAGGCGGCCCTCTTGGCGGCATCCTTCCCCGTGCCGTGAGGGCTTGACGCGACGCGGGGCTTTTTGGTATACTTTTCAGACTTTTTCACGGCAAGAGTGTAGCGCGCGTGCGCGAGAGTATTGCCGCACAGGAAATGAGGCCAATAATGGATCAGATCAAGATCAGCGCCGAGCCACGTACCGAACAGGGGACGGGGGCCGTGCGGCGGCTGCGCCGGGCGGGGATGATCCCCGGGTCGGTGATGAAGATGAACAAGGCGGGGACGGAGCTCATCAAGCTGCCCGAACACGCCTTCATGCTGGCGATGCGCGGACGCACGGGCAAGCAAGTCCTCGTCACGCTCGACATGGGCGGGCGGAGCGTCTCGGCGCTGCTGCGCGAGATGCAGAACGACGTCCTGCGCGGGACGCCCATTCACGTGGACTTCAGCGAGGTGTCGCTGACCGAGAAGGTGCGCATCACCGTGCCGCTCTTCCTCGTGGGCGAGGCGAAGGGCGTGAAGCTCGGCGGCGGCGTCCTCGAACAGACGCTCCGCACGATCGACATCGACGTTTTGCCGTCGGACATCCCCGAGAAGTTCGACGTGGACGTGTCGAACCTCGACCTCGACCAGACGCTCTTCGTGCGCGACCTGAACCTGGGCGAGAAGTACACGGTCGTCACGCGCGGCGAGTTCGCCCTGGCGGTCGTCAAGACGCCGGACGACGTCCCGGCGGCGACGCCTGCCGCGGCGGCGGCCGGCGAGGCGGCGAAGGCGCCCGAAGTCATCAAGAAGGGCAAGGACGACGAGGCGGCCTCGGCCGACAAGAAGGAGGAGAAGAAGTGATGAAGACCTACGATGCTCTCTACATCTTCGTGGGCGTCGCCAAGGACGACGTCCTGGAGGCGAACCTCGAAAAGGCCCTGGCCGAAGTGACGCGCCTGGGCGGCGCGGTCCTCGCCAAGGACTCGCTCGGCCGCCGGACGTTCGCGCGCGCCATGGGCAAGCACGAGAACGGCGTCTACGTGAAGGTCCGCTTCGAGCTCGACCCCCTCAAGGTCGCCGAGCTCGTCAAGCGCTACGCCCTCGTGGAGGACGTCTTCCGCGTGCAGATCCTGGCCGTCGACGCGCGTCGCGAGGAGAAGATCGCCTCCGAACGCGCCGCGCGCGCCGAGAAGGCCGCGAAGCGCGAAGCGATGGCGGCGGCGGCCCTGGCGGCCAAGACGGCGCAGCAGGAGCAGGATGCCTGAGAAGGCGGAGGGAGGCGCTTAAATGGCTTCTTTCAACAGGGTGATTCTGATGGGCAACCTGACGCGCGATCCCGACGTTCGCACGGCCGGGTCGAGCGGCATGAAGGTCGCCCGGCTCTCCATGGCCGTCAACGAGCGGCGGCGCGACCGCAGCGGCCAGGTGCAGGAGGTTCCCGTGTTCGTCGACGTGGACGCATGGGACCGCCTTGCCGAGCTGTGCGGGCAGTATCTGGTGAAGGGCTCTCCGATTCTCGTCGAGGGGCGCCTTCAGATGGATACGTGGGAGAAGGACGGCGTCAAGCACCAGAAGCTCAAAGTCCGCTCCAGCACCATCAAGTTTCTCCCGAAGGGCGAGCGGCTGGTCTCGCAGGAGACCCCGTCGGAGGCGAAGGGCCCTGCCCACGCCCCCGCCGCGCCCGCGCCCATCGAAGAGAGCGACGAGAGCGACCTTCCGTTTTAACGTGAGACAAACAACCTTAAGGAGTTTAAAAGATGGCTTTCAAGAAATCCAACAGTTCGGCCGGCGAGGAGTTCGCCGCGCGCAAGCGTCCGCCGCTCGGGAAGACCGACCAGATCGACGTCAACGACGTCGAGACGCTTAAGTACTACATCACCGACTACGGCAAGATCCTGCCCGCGCGCATCACGGGGGTGACCTCGGCGCAGCAGCGGCAGATCCGCCAGGGCGTCAAGCGCGCCCGCAACATGGGTCTCATGGCCTAACGGAGGGGCGACAATGGCACACATCGAAGTTATGCTGATGGACAACGTGAAGAAGCTCGGCAAGGCGGGCGAGATCGTCAAGGTCGCGCCCGGCTACGCCCGCAACTACCTCTTCACGAAGGGTCTCGCGGCGGTCGCGACGGAAGCGGCGAAGCGCCGCCTGAAAAAGCTCGAAGCCGAGCGCGCGGCGCGCGCGGCGGAGGAGAAGAAGGCGGCGCTGGAGCTCGCCAAGAAGCTCGAAAAGCTCGAGATCACCGTCTCGGCGCACACGACGGACGGCACGCACCTCTACGGGTCCGTCGGCGTGAGCGACATCCTGGGCGCGATCGAGGCGAACCGCGGCGTCAAGCTCGAACGCCACCAGCTCGACCTGGACGAGGCGCTGAAGGAGGTCGGCGTCTACGAGCCCTCGATCGACCTGGGGCATGGCGTCTCGGTCTCCTTCAAGATCACGGTGCTCGACGAGACGCCGGCGGCCGAATAAGGAGCCTGACCATGGACGGCGGGCGCTCTTGGCTGTTGGGTTGGCGAGGGGCGTCCGTCGCTCTTTTCGTCTTCGGCGCGACGCTGTGCCGCGCCGGGACGAACGCCGTCTACGAGCTCTCCCCCCTGGTCGTCTGGGGCGACCGCGAGACGGCGTGGATCTCCCACATCCAGGACGCGCCGTGGCGGGAGCGGCTTTTCCAGCTCTCCGTCCGCGAACAGGGCCCGGGCGGCACGCTGACGGACTTGAGCGTGAACGGCTCGTCGTTCTCCGAGGCGGGGCTTCTCCTCAACGGCGTCGCGCTGCGGAACGCGCAGACGGAGCATTTCAACGCCGACCTCCCCGTTCCCTTCGGCTGGATTTCGTCGTCGCGCGTCTTGACGGGTCTCGACCTCTTCCGCCAGAGCTCCGGCCATCCGGCGGGCTCGCTCGCCCTTGAGATGGCGCCGTTCCCCGCGTCGGGAGGAGAGCTGACCGTCGGGGCGGGCCTTGACGGGCTCTACTTCGGGCGCGTCAACGCCTTGGAGAGCGTGGCCGTCGGCGAGGACGGGAGCCTCTGGGCGGGCGCGTTCGCCGAGGCGGCCTCGATGGACAGGATCGACGGCTACGACGCGAACCCGATGGATCGCTGGCAGGCGGGCGGGCGGCTCGGGTTCGGCGCGTCCACGTGGAGCGTCGACTCGTTCTTCTCCTACATGACGCGGGACTTCGGCGCGCGCGGCGCGTATGGCGCGAACGAGAAATACGACGCCGTCGAGGAGGACGAGACGATCCTCTTCTCGTCCACGGCCCGGTGGGGGGAGGATCAGGAGACGCAAGCGAAGGCCTCCTTCCTCTGGATGCAGTCGAAGGACGTCTACGACCTCAAGCGCGACAACCCGGACTTCTACGAGAACTCCCACCAGTCGGACGCCTTCGCGCTCGTCGGCGAGAAGCGCACGTTCTTCGGCGACGTCTTCTTCGTGGACGGGCGCGGCGACTTCGACGCGCAGCTCTACTCGACGCGGCACCACAACAACTATTCGGGGATGAACCCCAAGACGAAGGAGGAGTCGTTCCGCCGCTTCCACGGGAGCGTGGCCGTCATCCCGGGCGTGCGCGTCGGCGCGGCGGAGCTTTCCGTCGGCGTGGCGGGCGAGTTCTTCAGCGTGGCGAGCGCCAGGGCCCTCCCGGCGGCCGCCTTCTCGTATGACGTGACGCCGCAGGACCGCCTCTCGCTCTCGTATCGGGAAGGCGTGAAGATGCCGAGCTTCACGGAGCTGACCTACGACAGCCCCGACTCGAAGGGGACGATCGACCTGCCGCTCCAGAAGACGCGCACGCTCTCCCTCGACGCGGAGCGGCGGGCGGCGCGGAAGGACGACCTTCTCTCGTCGGCGCGGGCGGGGCTTTTCCTCATGCGGAGCGAGGATCTCGTGGACTGGATCCGCTCGTCGCCCTCGTCGGCGTGGCAGGCCACGGCGCTGCAGCCGGTGACCTCGTTCGGCCTTTCGGGGGAGGCGCGTCTTCGGGCGACGCAGGATCTTTCCGTCGTCCCGCGCCTTGCGGTCACGCTGAAGGAGACGAAGTCGAACGCCTGGGCGTCGCGGTATGCGCTCGACTATCCGGTTTCCTCGTGCTCGCTGGAGGTCGCCTACAGTCTCCTGCCGGCGTGGTCGGTCTCGTATTGCCAGGGCGTCGAGGTCTGGAAGGAGAACCCCGTCCGCCGCTCGTCGTCCGTCCGGAACGTCTCGCGCGCGGGAACGGCGTATGCGTTCGGGGACGGCTATTCGCTGTCGCTTTCCGTCGTCAACCTCTTCGACGACGACTTCGAGGTCTATCCCGGCGAACGCGCACACGGCCTGATGGCGCACGCCGCCTTCTCGTTCGCCTGGTGAGAGGTTTAGGTTTTAGGTTTCAGGTTTTAGGTTTTAGCCGCAAGGGTGGAAAAGTGGAATAGTGGAAAAGTGGAAGAGTGGAAAGGTGGAAAAGTTGTTAGCCACGAATGAACACGAATCTACACAAATCTGATTCGTGCTAATTCGTGAAGATTCGTGGCTGAAACCTAAAACCTAATACCTAAAACCTTCCACCCAACTTTTCCATTCTCCCGCTTTTTCACTTTTGGCGCGGCGCGCCAGAGAATTGAAAGTGGGGGGCGTTTTTGCTAAACTATGTGTCTATGAAAAGGAT
>CAVGMG010000086.1:0-6354 GCA_963630185.1 Alistipes onderdonkii
AGTGGAAGAGTGGAAAGGTGGAAAAGTTGTTATCCGCGAATTGACACGAATCTCCGCAAATGTTGAAGAGTGGAAAAGAGGAAGAGTGGAAAGGTGGAAAAGTTCTTAGCCTTTAGCCGATGAGCGGGTCTTGGCGGGGAGCGGGGCGGCCGAATTTGAGAATTGATTTGTTTCGTGCCTTCGTGCTATAATACCCATAGGAATGAAAACATTTGACTCCTTCTGGCACGCCATCTTCAAGAACAATCCGACCTTCCGGCTTGTCCTCGGCCTGTGCCCGACCCTCGCCGTCACGACGTCGCTCGAAAACGCCCTGGGGATGGGCCTCGCGGCCACGTTCGTCCTCGTCGCGTCCAACGGCCTCGTCTCGGCCCTCCGCCGCCTCATTCCCGACGCCGTCCACATCCCCTGCTACATCGTCATCATCGCCGCCTTCGTGACGGCCATCGACCTCCTCATGCAGGCCTACCTCCCCTCGCTCTCGGCCTCGCTCGGCATCTTCATCCCCCTCATCGTCGTCAACTGCATCATCCTCGGCCGCGCGGAGGCGTTCGCCTGCAAGAACCCCGTCCTCGACTCCCTCGCGGACGGCCTCGGCTCCGGAATCGGCTTCACGCTCTCGCTCTCGCTCATCGCGACCGTGCGCGAGATCGTCGGCGCGGGGACGCTGACCGTCTGGGGCCCGCTCGCCTTCAAGGGCCTCAACCCCGGCCCCGTCACGCTCGCCATCCTGCCGGCGGGCGGCTTCGTGACGCTGGGGCTCCTCCTCGCGCTCATGAACCGCTGGCAGGAGCTCCAGGCGCGGCGCCAGGGGCGCGCGGCCCCGAGCCCCGTCCGCCTGGACTGCCGCCACTGCGCGCAATGCGGGAAGGGGAGGGCTTAAGTGAAGTGCCCCAAATGCGGCTCTGACGAGGATCGCGTCCTCGACTCGCGCACCGCGCGCGACGGGGCGGCCATCCGGCGGCGGCGCGAATGCCTCAAGTGCGGCGCCCGCTTCACGACCTACGAGGAGGTCGACCGCGACGAAGTCCAGGTCGTCAAGCGCGACGGCCGCCGCCAGACGTTCGCGCGGCAGAAGATCGAGAAGGCGATCCGCCAGGCGTGCGGGAAGCGGAGCATCTCCAACGAGCAGATCAAGTTCCTGATCGACGAGGTCGTCTCGAAGATCGAGGGCGACGAGATCTCGTCCGCGCAGATCGCCGAATACGTGATGGACGGCCTCCACCGCGTGGACGAGGTGGCCTACATCCGCTTCGCAAGCGTCTACCGCCAGTTTCGCGATGTCGCCGAATTCCTCTCAGCCATTACGGAGATCGTTCGAAAATGAGTGCCGCCCGCTATCAACGCCCGCCGCTACGTGTCGCGCTCCTGGGACTGGGACGCGCCATGTTCGAAACGCACTACCCCGTCTTCAAGGCGCACCCGGCGCTCTTCCAGGTCGTCTGCGCGTGCGACCTCCTCCGCGAGCGGCGCGACCTCGTGGCGCGGGACTTCCCGTCCTGCAAGATGTTCCGCCGCCTCTCCGACATGCTCGACGAGCACGACATCGACCTCGTGGACATCGCGACGCCGACCGTCAACCACGTCCACGACGCGCTCGCCTCGCTCAAGCGCGGCTACTGGACGCTCCTGGAGACGCCCATGTCCTTGACGTACGAGGACGCGCTCATCCTCAAGGGCGCCGCCCTGAAGGCCATGAACCGCCTCCTCGTCCTCCAGCGCGGCTTCTTCGCGCCCGACTTCCTGCTGGCCCGCATGATGATGTCCGACCCCCGCCTGGGCGCGATCCACGAGATCGTCATCCGGCGCGAGGACTACGTCCGCCGCGACGACTGGCAGTGCGTCAAGCGCCTCGGCGGCGGCGCGGCCTACTACGCCATGTGCGACCTGATCCTCCAGGCCATGAAGCTCCTGCCCCTGCCGCCCGTCCAGATGTGGAGCGAGCTCAAGCGCGTCGCCTCCATGGGCGACGCGGAGGACGACGCCCGCATCTGCCTCAAGACGCGCGAGCAGGTCTCCGCCGACGTCCACTTCTCGGGCGGCGCGTTCGCGGGCGACCGCTCGCCGTCGTTCGTCATCCGGGGCGACCGCGGCGTCTTCAAGGTCGAGCCCGACGCGCACGAGGGGACGCTCGTCACCATCGACCCGGCCTTCAAGCTGCCGCGCCGCCGCGCCTCCGTCCGCACGCCGCCGTTCCGCGACATGCACGAGGCGATCCCCCTCAAGACGGTCACGGTCGCGCTGCCGCGCAACACGATGTCCGGGCCGTCCGCGTTCTGGAAGCACGTCTACGACACCGTGCGCACGGCGGCCCCCTTCCCCCTGAGCCTGGAGGACTCGATGGAGACGGTCAAGTTCGCGCACCTCATGAAGAAGACGAGCCCGTTTGGAGTCTGATGAAAGCGACGCCCCCGATGACGCAGAGCCTGGAAGACTACCTCGAAGCCATTTACGTGTGCGTCCTGGAGGGGCGGAAGGCGCAGGTCCGCGACATCGCGCGGCGCGTCGGCGTGAAGATGCCGTCGGTCGTCAAGGCCATCCACGAGCTCAAGAAGCTGGAGCTCGTCGTCCAGGAGCCCTACGCGCCCATCGAGCTGACCGCGAAGGGCGCGCGCGCGGCGAAGGGCGTCCTCTCGCGCCACCACCTCCTCAAGACCTTCCTCGTCAAGCTGGGCGTCTCGAAGAAGAACGCCGACAAGGACGCCTGCCTCATGGAGCACATCCTGTCGGCGGAGACGCTCGACAGGATCCGCATTTACACCGAAAAAGAAAGTTCATGAAAAGCCAACTCAACACCCTGCGCCAGCTTCAGGAGCTCGTCCTGACGCGCGACGAACACATCCAGAACGGCGACGGCCGCAGTCTCGACAAGCTCAACGAGGCCATCCAGGCCCTCCAGAAGGACCTGGACCCCCAGGTCGCGGCGATTTACCAGCGGCTCTACAAGAAGAGCCACATCGTCATCTCCGCCATGACGAACAACGGCTGCGCCGTCTGCGGCATGAAGGTGCCGATCTCCCAAGTCCAGCAGGTGTGCCTCGCGCGGCATCTCGTGACCTGTTCGAGCTGCGGGCGCATCCTCTTCGCGGACGACCCGGAGGCGGCCCGCAACGTGACGGAGGCCGTGCGCGAGGAGACGCCGCGCACGGGCGTCTCGCGCTTCAGCGCCGAGGAGCTGATGGTGGCGGACCTCGGCGACGTCGACCGCGCCGGCGCCATCGAGGCCCTGGCGCGCGCGATGGAGGAGAACGGCTTCATCAAGAACTCCGAGAGCCTCGTCACGTCGGCCCTCGAACGCGAGAACGTCCTCTCGACGGCCATGGGAGAGGGGCTCGCGTTCCCGCACGTGCGCGGCGTGGAAGGGGGGGCGCTCACGTTCGCCCTCGGCGTCTCGAAGAAGGGCATCGACTGGGACGGCGAGAACAAGGTCAACGTCGTCATCCTCTCGGCGATTCCCGTGGCCGTCTCGGCGTTCTACATCCGCCTCGTCTCCGGCCTCGTCCAGTCTCTCACGAAGGAGGCGAACAAGACGGCCCTCCTGACGGCGCCCGACGCCGCCGCGCTCTGGAAGGCCCTCTCGAAGGCCACGCGGACGACGGTTCGGTGATGCGCCGGCGCCTCCTCTCGGCTCTCGGGGCCGCCCTCTTCGCCGCGTCGGCCTTCGCGGCCGACGCCCTGACGGCGGTTCCCTACCGAAGCGCGGCGGCCTGCGACGCGGCGGGCTACGTCTTCTTCGCCGACCATCCCGACCAGACGGCCTACATCGCGAGCGTGAGCAAGCTGATGACGGCCTTTCTCGTCCTGGAGGACGTCCGCGCGAAGCGATATTCCCTTTCGACGCGCGTCGTCGCGGGCGACGAGGTGCAGTTCGCGGAGGCGAGCTGGGTGGGGCTCAAGAAGGGGGACGCGATGAGCGTGCGCGACCTCCTCTTCGCGCTTCTCGTGGGGAGCGCGAACGACGCCGCCGTCGTCCTGGCGTGCCACGCCGAAGGCTCTCTCGACGCTTTCGTGGCGCGGATGAACGGCCGCGCCAAGGCGCTCGGCATGACGCGGACGGCGTATTTCAACCCGAGCGGCCTTCCGCCCAGCAAGGCGCGTCGCTATCCGTGGCGCGGCTTCAACGTCTCGACGGCGAGCGACCAGCTGCGCCTCGCGCGCGCGCTTCTCGCCTGCCCGGAGGTCTTCGCGTTCACGTCGGTCGAGAGCGTCGACCTTCTCAAGACGGCGGACGGCTACCGCGTGAGCCTCGAACGCGACGCGGCGAAGGACGGCGAGAAGCTGGTCCGGCGCGTCGCGAACCACAACCGCCTCCTGGGGCGCGAGTTCCCCGGCGTCGACGGTCTGAAGACGGGCTACATCGACGCGGGGGGAAGCTCGATTGTTTTAAGCGCGACCGAGAAGGGGCGGCGCGTCTTCGTCGCCGTTTTGGGCTCGGGCTCGCGCCTCGACGCGAAGAAGCGCGTTCTCCAGAAAAGCGCCGACGTGCGCGACGAGAAGGCGCGGGACCTCCTGACGGACATTTTCGTTTCACTGGCATGGTAGAGACATGAAACCTTTCCAAGACATCCTCAGCGAAATCCAAGGCCGCATCGAGAGGGCGTGCGTCCGCGCCGGGCGCAACCCCGCCGACGTCGAGATCGTCGCCGTCACGAAGACGCACGGGCCTGACGTCGTGCGCGAGGCGCTGGACGCCGGGCTTTCGGCCATCGGCGAGAACAAAGTCCAGGAGGCGGCGTGGAAGAAGGAGTCGTCGCCCTCCGGCGGCTTCTGGCACCTGATCGGCCACTTGCAGACGAACAAGGTGCGCCACGCGCTGGAGATCTTCGACGTCATCGAGAGCGTCGACTCCGTGAAGCTCGCTTCGCGCCTCCAGGAGGTCTCCGACGCGCTCGGCCTTTCGCCGCGCATCCTCCTCGAAGTCAACGTGGCGGGCGAGTCGTCGAAGAGCGGCGTTCCCGTCGAGGGGCTTGAGCCTCTTCTCGGCCACGTGCTCGGCGAATGTCCGCGCCTGCGCGTCGAGGGGCTGATGGCGATGGCGCCGTTCTCGACGAACCCCGAAGACGCGCGTCCCTTCTTCCGGAAGCTGCGCACGCTGCGCGACACGTGCGAGAAGACGTTCGGCGTCTCCCTGCCGCGCCTTTCCATGGGCATGAGCGGCGACTTCGAGGTCGCCGTCGAGGAGGGCGCGACGTGGGTGCGCCTCGGCACGTGCCTCTTCGGCGAGCGTCCGAAGATCGCGCGTCGCGTCGCGTCGTCGGACGGCTTCGCGTCGGGCGGCCTCGACTCGTTCTCCGGCGAAGGGCCGACCGTGAAGGTGCTGGACGCATGAAGATCGGCTGCCACCTTTCGTCGAGCGGCGGGTTTCTCGCCATGGCCGTCTCGGCCGTCTCCATCGGCGCGAACGTCTTCCAGTTCTTCACGCGCAACCCGCGCGGCGGCGCGGCGAAGCCCGTCGACCCGGGCGACGTCGAAGCCTTCAAGGACTACGCCGCCGCGCACGGCGTCGGGCCGGTGCTGGCGCACGCCTCCTACACGCTCAACGTGGCCTCGGACAAGCCCTCGACGCGATCTTTCGCCGAGTCGATCTTCGTCGACGACCTCAAGCGGCTGGAGGCGATTCCCCACGCGCTCTACAACTTCCATCCGGGCTCCCACGTCGGGCAGGGGCTTTCGCGCGGCAAGGAACTCGTCGCCGAGGCGCTCGTGCGCGTCTTCTCGAAGGCCCCGTCCGCGCCGTGGAAGACGACGGTTCTCCTGGAGACGATGTCGGGCAAGGGCTCCGAGATCGGCGGGACTTTTGACGACATTGCCGACGTCATCGCGCACGTCGAAGACGCTTTGAGAGTGGAGAACCTTCTCGGCGTCTGTCTCGACACGTGCCACGTCTTCGACGCGGGCTACGACGTCGTCCACGACCTCGACGGCGTCTTGCGAGAGTTCGACCGCGTCATCGGCCTTTCGCGCCTCAAGGCCGTCCACCTGAACGACTCGATGAACGCCCTTGCCTCCCACAAAGACCGCCATGCCCGGATCGGCAAGGGGCATCTCGGGCTTGAGGCGATCCGCCGGATCGTCAACCATCCGTCGCTGCGCGACCTTCCCTTCTACCTTGAGACGCCGTGCGACCTCCAGGGCTACAAGGAGGAGATCGCGTGCGTGAAGGCCCTGCGCGAAGAGGCTTGAGTCGATGGTGCCGTTCTCCCTTTCGACGAACTGGTGTGCGCGGCGTCTCGCGTCTGGCGAGGCGATCGTCGACGAGGCTCTCGCTCTCGGATTTGCGTCGCTGGAGATCGGCTATCACACGTCCAAGGCCCAGGCGGACGGCATCCGCCGCCGCCTCTCCGAAATGCCCGT
>CAVGMG010000087.1:0-3562 GCA_963630185.1 Alistipes onderdonkii
TGTCGATGACCTCCTTCATCAGGATGTAGATGCAGTCGTGGTACATCGCGCCCGTGCCGGGCTCGCCCACGTACATGCCCGGCCGCGTCCGGATGTGCGTGACCGGGTCGAGCGTCTTGATGTTCTCGTCGCCGTAGCTTTCGCGCGCCATCTTTCAGCGGCCTCCTCCCGGGGACGAACAGCAGCAGGGGCAGCCCCCGTCCTGCGAGACGTCGCGCCCCGTCCAGCAGTAGGTGCACACGCGCGAGCGGTCGAGGCCGATCGCCTTGACGAGGTCGTCCACGCGCTGGAAGGCGAGCGACGTCAGGTTGAGCTTCCGGCGGATGGCGTCGACCATCCCGGCGTATTCCGGCGTGTCGGGATCCGTGTAGCGGGCGAGCGTCGCCTCGTCCTCGGGGCCCTTCTCGCGGATGTAGCGGCGCGTGATCAAATCGTAGACGGACTTCGACCGCGAGAAGTTCAGGAACGGGCAGGGGTAGACGAGCGGCGGGCAGGCGATGCGCACGTGCATCTCGCGGCAGCCGAGCGCGTAGAGCTTGGCGGCCTGCTTCGAGAGCTGCGTCCCCCGGACGATGGAGTCGTCGCAGAAGGCGAGGCGCTTGCCCTTGATGAGCCCCTCGACGGGGATGAGCTTCATGGAGGCCACGTGCTCGCGCATGCGCTGGTCCTGCGGCATGAACGACCGCGCCCACGTCGGCGTGTATTTGACGAAGGGGCGCGAGTAGCGGACGCCCGCCTCGATCGAGTAGCCGAGGGCGTGCGACGTCCCCGAGTCGGGGATGCCGCAGACCGCGTCGATGTCGGCCGGGTTGCGCTTCGCCAAAGCCGAGCCGCAGCGGTAGCGCACCATCTCGACGTTGCGCCCCTCGTAGCTGGAGGCCGGGAAGCCGTAGTAGACCCAGAGGAACGAGCAGATGGCGCACCGGCCGTGGCCCTTCACGAGCGTCTTGACCTCGCCGTCCGCCGTGATCTCCGCGATCTCGCCGGGGTCGAGCTCGCGCACGAGCTCGTAGCCGAGGTTCGCGAAGGCGCAGGACTCCATGACGGCCATCATGGCGCCGCCCCTCTTGCCGACGAGAAGCGGCGTGCGCCCCCAATAGTCGCGGGAGCAGATGAGCCGGCCGTCCTGCGTCGCCACGAGAACCGTCATCGAGCCCTTGACGCGCGAATGCACGTATCGAAGCCCCTCCTCGAACGACGACTTCTTCGACATGAGCGCCGAGACGATCTCGGTGGGCCCGAGGATGCCCGACGTCGTGGAGAACTGGAGCTGGGCGCCGTTGGCCTCGAAGAGCTCGTCGATGAGCTCCTTCTGGTTGTTGATGAGCCCCACCGTCACGAGCGCGTACGTGCCCAGCTTCGAGCACATGACGAGCGGCTGGGGGTCCGTGTCGGAGATGCACCCGATGCCCACGCGCCCCGAGAACTGCGTCACGTCGCGCTCGAACTTGGAGCGGAACGGGGCGTTCTGGATGTTGTGGATGGAGCGGCGGAACGCCCCCGACGCGCCGAGGACGGCGAGGCCGCCGCGATGCGTCCCCAGGTGCGAATGGTAGTCCGTCCCGAAGAAAAGATCGCTCACGCACTCGTCACGAGAAACAACGCCGCAAAGTCCGCCCATACGAAAATCTCCTTGGTAGGATTATACCATTTTCCGCCGCTTCAGGGAGACGGCCTCTGCCCGAAGTCCACCTGGCGGCGCCCCTTGAACGAGCGGCGCGTCCGGCGGCCCCTTCCCTTGTCCTTGCCCTTGTGCGGGCCCTTCCCCCTCTCGCCGGAGGCCGGGCGCACCCACGGGGCGGGCGGCAGGCTCTCGTGCGAGGCGAGCGTCTCGCGCCCCATGCCCTCCGCCGCGTGGAACGGATGGTCGCAGTCGAGCGGGATCGTCTTCTTGATGAACCGCTCGACGGCCTTGAGCTGCCCCCGCTCGTCGCGCGTCACGAACGAGAGGGCGAGACCCGAGCCGCCCGCGCGCGCCGTGCGCCCGATGCGGTGGACGTAGTTCTCCGTCTCCAGCGGCAGCTCCATGTTGACGACGCAGTCGATGGCGGGGACGTCGATGCCGCGGCTCGCGATGTCCGTCGCCACGAGGACGCGCACCTGGCCCTTGCGGAAGCCGTCGAGGGCGCGCATGCGCTGGTTCTGCGTCTTGTCCGAGTGGATGGCCGCGCACGAGACGTCCGCGCGGAGCAGCTTCTTCACGATGCGGTCCGCCCCATGGCGCATCTTCGTGAAGACCATGACCTTGCGCCATTCGGGATGCGTCTGGAGGAGGTGGACGAGCAGGGCGTCCTTGTTCGCCTTCTCGACGAAGAAGACCTTCTGGTCGATCTTCTCGACGGTCGGGGACTTCGGGGAGACGTTGACCTGGACGGGGTCGTGGACGAGGTCGGCGGCGAGGCGCGAGATCTGCTCGTTCATCGTCGCGGAGAAGAAGAGGGCCTGCCGCTTGACGGGGAGCTTCGAGACGATGCGCTTGACGTCGGGGAAAAATCCCATGTCCAGCATGCGGTCGGCCTCGTCGAGGACGAAGCACTCCACCTGGTCGAGGTAGAGGAACCCCTGGCTCATCAGGTCCATCAGCCGGCCGGGGCAGGCGACGACGATCTCCGCGCCCTTCTTGATGTCCTTGACCTGGCCGAACTGCGACACGCCGCCGAAGACGCACGCGAAGGGAAGCGCGGCGTATTTCGAGTAGAGGCGCACGTTCTCGGCCGTCTGCGCCGCCAGCTCGCGCGTGGGCGAGAGGATCAGCGCGCGCGGATGCCCGACGCGGCGCGGCCGGCGCTCGCGCAGGAGGTGGTGGAGGATCGGCAGCATGAACGCCGCCGTCTTGCCCGTCCCCGTCTGCGCGATGCCGATCATGTCGCGCCCCTTGAGGAGCGGCGCGATGGCCTGCTCCTGGATGGGCGTCGGCTTTTCGTAGTGGAGATCCTGAAGGGCCGCCTGAAGTTTCTGGTCAAGCGTTCCGAATGCGTTTCCGTCGAACATGATGACAAAGCTCCTCGAAGACAAGGAAGGCGGCCGCGCACGAGATGAGCGCGTCGGCCACGTTGAAGCAGGGGAAATGCCAGGCGTCGGCCCAGTGGACGTCGACGAAGTCGATGACGTAGCCCCGGAAGAGGCGGTCGACCACGTTCCCCGCGATGCCCGAATAGAGGAAGACCTCGGCCGTCCGTCCGAGGCGCGTGGGCGGGAAGACGGCGCGCCGCTTCCAGAGGAGAAGCGCGAACGCGAGGATGCCGAACGCCGCGAGCGGCCAGACCTGCCCCTGGAAGAGCCCCCACGCGCACCCCCGGTTCTCGACATACGCCAGCGAGAGGACGTTCGGCACGACGACGAGCGGCGCCGCGCCCTTCAGGAAGCCGGCCGCCAGCTCCTTCGTGACGGCGTCCGCGAGGACGAGGTTCGCGCAGGCGGCAAGGGCCAGGAGGAACCCCCTCACCGCGCCGTCCGCTCCATGTCGTTCTGGCATTCCATGCACGTCAGGACGAACGGCTGGTTCAAGAGGCGCGGCTTGCGGATCAGCTGCCCGCAGACCGTGCAGACGCCGTAGGTGCCG
>CAVGMG010000087.1:4424-6304 GCA_963630185.1 Alistipes onderdonkii
CCAGGTCGGCCTGCATGAGCGTCTGCTTCTGCATGAGCGCGCGCTGCTCGTCCTTGGCGTACTGGTATTCGGCGTTCTCCGAGAGGTCGCCGTAGCTCTTGGCGAACTCGATGCGCTTGACGTTCGCGGGCATCTCCTCGTTGATGAGCTTGAGGTAGTCCAGCTTGCGCTGCGCGAAGCTCCGGAAGGACGTCTGCCGCGCGTACTCGCGCTTCTTCTCGACCTTCACGAGGTGCCTTTCGAGCGACGGGACGATCTTCGTCATGCGCACGACCGTCGTGTGGTGCGTCGACGCCTCCCAGGCGATCGAGGCCTGGAAGCGCTCGAAGAAGAGCACCTGGTCGGACGGCGAAAGCCAGCCGAACATCTTCTCCAGCCACGCGCGGTCGGCGAAGAGGCGGCGGACGAGGTTCTGCATCCGCAAGGTCTCGCCGCTCTGGCGGCCTTCGCCCAGGGCGATCGCGTGGCTCAGGAGCGTCATGAGCGAGGGCAGCTCCTGCCAGTCCTTGAACTGCTCGTATTTGCCGACGATCAAGGTCGTGAGCGTCGCCGGGGCCTTCGGGCGCTTCATGAGGTCGGCGAGGGCCTTGCGGCAGTCGGGCAGCGCGCCGAACTGCGCGACGATCTCCGCGACCGCCGCGAAGCAGAGGTCGTCGACGGCCTTGTAGAGGAGCGCGCGCGCGTCCTCGTCCACGGCGAGGAAGCGGATCATCTCGCCGACTTCGCGGGCGGGCAGGTCGGCGGCCGCCTTGACGAAGCGGCGGCGCTCCCACAGGTAGCTGCGCATCCCGGCCGCGTCGGGGCGCGTGAACCCGAGGTGCGTCACGAGGCAGGCGAGGCGGGCGAAGAGGGCGTCGTCGACCTTCCGCGCCGCCGTGACGGCGAACGCGAGCCGCTCGCCGACCTTCGCCTTCGTCGCCTCGTCGGCGGCCTTCATCTTGCCCTGCGCCTCGTATTCGCGCACGGCCGAGAGGATGTGCTTCGGGTCGGTGAGGCCGCAGAAGGTCGTGAGCCACACGTCGCCGTAGTCCTCGGCCGCGGCCTTGATCTGGATGGGCTCGGTCTTCTTGACGGGGACGGCGACGCACGGGTCCTTCTTGAGCTCGGCGCGGGCCGTCTCCCAGAACTTCTTCCAGTTGACGGACTTGACGAAGCCGTTCTGGACGCAGTAGTCCTCCAGGCGGACGAGCGTCATGGACGAGCCGTTCGAGCGGATGACCGCCTTCAGGAACGCGCCCGGCTGCTCCTTGAGGAGCTTCTCGAAGTCCTCCGGCGCCGTCTCGCGCACGACGAGGATGTGGTCCTTCGGCGGCACGACGAGCATGTCGCACGCCGCCGCATACGTGAACTGGTGGCCCTTGCGCGTGCGGAAGTCGACGGTGATGCGCTTGTAGAACGAGTCGATCTTCTTCACCGTCCCGAGGCCCCAGGTCGGATTGAGGACCTTCGTCCCGGCCGCGCCGGGGATGTTCGAGGCGAACGCGATGAGCTTTTCGAGGTTCATGAGCGAGACGTCCAGCGGCTCGCGGTCGAACGCGAGGCCGTCCAGAAAAGAAAGAAGAAGACGATCGCCTGTCGTCTTCTTCAATGCGTCCCTGACGCCCGCGCCCTGCAGCCTCTTGGACAGCTCCTTCGTGTTCTCCCGAACGAGCCTGAACGCCCCGTCAAAGTCCTTGCTCTCCGCGCAGGCGTTCAGCTGGTTCACTAATTCTTCCGTATCGGCCATGGCCTCTCCTTTTGAAATTTCTGGTTTGTTTATTATACCATATTGCCCCCAAAACATGAACGCCATTTTTAAGGGTGGGAAAGTGGAAAGGTGGAAAGGTGAAAGAGTGGAAAGGTGCGAGTGGGAAAGGTTGGGGGAAGGTTTTAGGTTTCAG
>CAVGMG010000088.1:0-6164 GCA_963630185.1 Alistipes onderdonkii
CGGAGCAGCCGATCGTCTCGACGAGGGCCTCCTCGATCACGCCGTTCTTGACGTTGAGGGAGAGCTTGCACGCGCCCTGCTGCGGGGCGCACCAGCCGACGCCGTGCGTGTAGCCGCTGATGTCCTTGATTTGCTTGGCCTGGACCCACTTCCCCTCTTCGGGAATGGGGGCGGGACCGTGGTTGCACCCCTTCATGAGCGGGCACTGATGCTCAACTTCAGTCGAGTAGACCATAGTTTCGAGTCTCCTAATGTTAGTGGTTTGTTCTGAATATTATATCATTTTTTAGGCGGGCGCGAAGGGGATTCGAGAAGCCGCCGCGCCGTCGTCGTCAGGGGGACTTTTTCGGGGTCCTTGAAGGCGAGCGCGCGCTCGACCGTCCGGCAGGAGGCGAGCGAGAGGCGGAAATGCGAGAAGTCGTGCACGAGGGAAGGGCCCTCCTCCACCGTCGGGAGGTCCCAGAGCCCCTTGAGAAGCCCGCCCCCCGTCTGGCGCACGAGGAGGACGCGCCCCTTCTCGTCGCGCACGAGGACGACCTTCTTCGCGCGGACGGGACGCGGCGCGTTCGCGCGGCGGACGGGGAAGTCCTCGCAGACGCCCTTCTCGTGCGCACGGCAGACCTCCGCCAGCGGGCACGCGCCGCACGCGGGGCTGCGCGGCGAGCAGACGAGCGCCCCCAGCTCCATCATCGCCTGGTTGAAGTCGCCGGGGCTTTCCGCCGCGTCGATCTCGCCTTGGAGACGCGCCTGGAGCCGACGGCGGGCGGCCAAGTCGCGGAAGTCGTCCGCCAGCGTCCAGACGCGCGAGAAGACGCGCACGACATTGCCGTCCACGACGGGCGTCCGCTCGCCCGAGAGGACGCTCGCGAGAGCCGCCGCCGTATAGGGCCCCACGCCGGGCAGTCGCGCCCACGCCTCCGACGACGACGGCCAGCGGACGGGGCGGCGCGCGGCGAGAAGACGCGCCGCCGCGTGGAGATGCCGCGCCCGCGCATAGTAGCCCAGCCCCTCCCACTTCTTGAGGACGTCCTCCTCGCCGGCCTTCGCCAGCGCCTCCACGGTCGGAAACGCCTTCAGGAACCGCCTGTAGTAGGGAAGCATCGACGCATACGTCGTCTGCTGGAGCATGATCTCCGAGACCCAGCACGCATAAGGTTGCGGCTTCTTGCGCCACGGCATCGGACGCTGGGCGCGGGCGAACCACGCTTCGAGGCGCTTGGCGATTCCCGTCATGTGCGGACGGCCGGGTTCAGGTAGATGGGGCGCGGGTCTTTCCGAAGCGCCTTCGGGTTTCGCTCGGCGAACGCCCGAAGCCCGTCTGCCGTCGGAAGGCGAGGGCCCGCGTAGCGCGAAGGAAGCGTCGTGCGGAGGAACTCGTCGAGACGCGCCGCGTCGGGCGTCGTGACGGGAACGCCGGGCGGGAGCGATTCCACGAGCGCGTCCTTGCGGACCTGGAAGATCTCGCGCGCCTCCTCAAAGCCCTTGAAGAGCGCGACCCAGAGAAGCCCCTGCCTTGCGTCGCCGACGACGGCGAGATCCCCGTCGCCCGCGAGCGCACACGGCGAGGGAAGCCCCAGGACTTCGCACGGAGAGCCGATCGCGTAGCCGATCGCGAAGGAGAGCGCGGCGCGGACGCCCGCGAAGCTCCCCGGCCCCAGCCCCACGACGATGCGCTCGGGCGGCGGGTCGAGGTCGAGCGACCGGACCCAGTCGCCGTTTCGCCCCGTCGAGACGGAGCGCTCCAGATAAAGCGTCTTCATTTTCCCTTCACCTCCCTCGCTTCGAAGAACTCCTCCGCGCCATACGGGAAGTCGCTCGGAATGAAATGCCCGACGCGAGGCCCCGTGAGCTTGCAGTCCTGCCTGTAGTGCGTGAAGATCCACGGGCAGTCTTCGCGCAGGATCTCCTGGCACGCCCGGTAGTCGCCCTTCTCGTAGGCCGCGTCGTAGTCGGCGTTCTCGTAGTTCGCGTGGTTGACGCCGGGCGAGCGGTTCGGCCCGTAGAAGAGCTGGAGGATGTTCTGCGCATGCGGATAGTCCATGACCCAGATGAGGTAGAAGAGCTGCACGCGCCCGTCGTTGATGGCCGAGAGGTAGGCGTCCCACGTCATGAAGGAAAGCTCCAGCTTGACGCCGATGCGGTCGTAGAAGGACGCGAGAAGCTCCCCCAGCTCGCGGCTCGCCTGATCCGGCCGGCCGATCGAGAGCGTCAGGACGAGACGCCGCCCCGTGGCGGGATCGATGCCGCCGGGGTAGCCCGCCTCCGCGAGAAGACGCCGCGCCTTGTCGAGGTCGAAGCGATACGGCAGGGGCTCCGAGACGCGCCCCGCCACGCCGGGCGGCAGGGGCCCCGTGCTGGGCGAGATGCGGTGGTTGTAGAAGGCCTCCCACGCCGGGTAGTCGAAGGCGCAGTTCAGCGCCTGGCGGAGCTTCCTGTTTTTGCCGACGACGGGGTCTTTCATGTTGAAGCCGAGATACGCCGACTCCAGCGTGGAGAGCGTGTGCATCTCGATGCCGCGCGCCTTGAGGCGCGGATCGAGCGCGCCCGTCTCGTCCACGATCATGTCCCACGTGTCGCGCGAAAGCTCCCCCAAAAGGTCGAGTTCGCCGCGCAGGAACATGAGCCACTGCGTCGTCGCGTCGTCGATCACGAGATAGCGGACGACGTCGAAGCCCTTCTCCGCATGCTCGTCGCGCCGCCGCCGCTCGAAGACCATCTCGTGGTTCTTGAGCCACTTGACGAGGCGGAACGGCCCCGTCCCTTCGAGGTTCGGGCCCACGACGGCGGCGCCGGCGCAGGCGAGAAGCCACGGGAAGTAGTCCACGCGCCGTGCAAGGCGGATCTCGAACGTCTCGCCCGAAAGGACGCGCATCGACTCGACGTCCTTGAGAATCCAGCCGTTCGGGCACGTGGGGTCCTGGAGGCGCTGGAGCGACTGGACGGCGTTCGTCGCCGACCGCCCCTCGCCCGAACGGACGCGGAAGCGATACGTCCGCCCGTCGTCGGAAAGAGTTGGCATCTCGCAGTAGCCGGGGACGAGGCGGTAGGGACGGGCCTCGTAGTCGATGGCCAGCGGCGTCTCGTAGAGAAGCTGGGCGACGCGGGCGTCGTAGGCCGAACGCGCCTGCGCGGGATCGGTCGAGGTCACGCGCTCCAGGGGGCACGAGAAGACGGCGGCCAGAAGGAGCGAGAGGATCATGTCGCGCGCGCCTCCAGCCGGAGGACGAGATCCCGCGGCGCCCCGTCGAGCGTCCGAAGCTTCTCGCGGATGGCCCGAAGCTGCGGCCGCGCCGCGAAGAGCGCGGCGGCGCTTCGCACGTAGAGGAAGACGATGCCGCCCTCGAAGCGGCCGGGGCGGATGCGGGAGTTCGGGAAGAGCTGCGGCCAGCGGTCGACGAGCGCGTCGAAGAAGGGGCTCTTCTCGCGCACGAGGTCGGCGGCGGCGGCGGAGACGGCCTTGCCGAACGACGCGAACCTGCCGCGCCGGTCAAGCCCCGTGGCGCGTCCGTAGAGGTTCCGGTCGTCGTCGTGCCGGAAATCCCGTCCGCTTTCAGGTCTGTCGATCATAGGCGCCTCCCAAGGATGTTTCTCAACGGCAGACTTCCCAATGGCCGCGCGTGCCCCCGACGCGACGGAGACGCCCCTGCCTCTTCAGCCTGTCAACCATGCGCACGACCGTGCGCCTCGAAACGCCAATAAGCCCTGCCAGCTCATTCAGGTTCAAGCGCGGCTGTCTGCCGATGCAGTCCAGCAGCCGCTCATCCGCATCCGCGTCAGGGCTTGCGCCATTAGTGCCAGCATTAGTGCCATTGGTGCCAACATTGGTGCCATTAGTGCCAACATGGGTGCCATTCGTACTGGCATGGGCGTCATCCGTGCCGACCTCATGCTCCCATTCCCGTGCCGTCGGACGGGCGAAGACGGCATAGACGAAGCCCCGGTCTTCATAGATCCTCGGCGCGGCGAGGTGCGCCTCCTGACAGGACTTGAGGATAAGCCCGATGCCGCGCCCCCACATCTCGATGGCCTTGCGCAGATAGAGGACTTTGGCGATGGTCGGATTCCGGGGCGTCGAAGCCATGCCGGGGAAGACGCCATGAGAGGCCGCGTCCGGGCTGAAGCCGCCGGGGTTCGAAATCTCGACGCGGTCGTCGTAGATGGCCAGCGAGACGGCTCCGCCGCTTTCGTAGAGACGATGCGCCAGCGCGTTGACGATCGCTTCGCGCAAGGCCTCGACCGGCACTTCCAGACGCTCCTCGCGATACAGGCCACGAACCACGCCGGAAAGGTTGAGGTGCTTGAAGCAGAACGCCATCGCCTCGCTCTGGAGACGGATGACGTTCCCTTCCACCAGGCGGTTGTCAAGGAAGACCGTCTTGTCCGTCCCCTTGAACCACGCCATCTTCAGGATGCACTGTGGATAGAACGTAAAGTCCCTGCCGAACAAAGCCATCGCGCCATTGAGCGGCAAATCACCCCTGAGCAACCCAAAACGACGAAGAAGATCCTTCGGATCGTTGACATTCACTTCTGGCGAGAGGCGCCCCTCCGCCACGGCAATCTTCGCCGTTCGAGTCACCTCTTCAAGGTCAATGTCCGCAAGAGACACATTTTCATCCCATTGCAGTTCCCACTTGCTTTGGAATCCGCCGCGACTGGCAATGAGCGCAGCATACTGCTCCTGCGACATTTTTGTCGTCGTCGACTGTACACGCCGATAGGGCCGCCCATCATAGGCATACGGCTTTCGCGGCCCGCCCGTCACACGGCACACAATGGCCTGATGCGAATCGTCAACGGCCACATACTCGGTCGGAATCTCGATGCCCGGCTCAAAATCGCAGAACGCACGGGCAAGATCCCTTTTCGTCTCGTCGCTCACCAACTGTCCCGTCAACCTACCCTTGCGGGACACACCGAAGACAACCGTCCCCCCATCCCCATTCAGAAATGCGCATAACGTTCGGCACGCCTCGGCACGTTGGCCTGTCGTTTCCTTGCACTCGAAACGATCATTTTCGCCATCCGCAATCAGATGTTTCAGTTCATCAAGACGCATCTCGTCTCCTTTTGTCTTGTCCATCAACGACAAGGTGCCGTTGCGGGAGTTGACACTCGTTTGAACTCCTCTGCCGTTAGCGGCCGTCTTCTTCCTTTCTTCACATCCTTCATAACCTGCCTGAAGGCTCGTTGAGAAACTTCATCATTCCGAAACTGCTCCTGTCGTGAGACCTCTCCATTATCTCCTCGACGATTAGCCTCACGAACTTCCTTTTCGCGCATCTCTCGCTGCCATTGTTCCAACTCTTGCGCCTGCTTTTCGACCTGAACTCGACTTGCCTGTCTTTGCGCCTCGCGCCGCGATATCTTCGCTTCAACAATCACCGCCATCGCCGGATAACGTTGAAGAAAAGCATGATGCTGCTCCATCTTTTTTAGCAATAAGCCATCATAAATCGACACATTTAGCAGATGCATCCCCTCGATTCTTCCAATTAGGACATTTACGGCTTTTTCAACGTTTCTTCCTTGTCTAGACCCAAGGTCACGCCAAGCTCTCAGTTTCATCAATTCCGCATACGACTTCGCTAACGGCTCGAATTGCCTCGCGTCAAATTCATAAAGGAGTGCCTGTTCATAAGCATATTGCACAACGTCACGTAAAGCATTCACAACCTTCAATATATAATCCTGACGCCGTTTCAAGGTTTCGTCCTCAACCAAAATCTTCTTGGGATTAGAACAATATGCCGCTGGCAATTGAGCGAATCGTCCAGCAATCCATTCCTTTGTCTGCCGTTGCGCCTCGTCTGTTATGGGCAGTTGCGTTCCAAGTTCATCCAAATCGCGACATCTGTCCAACCGACACTCTTTTCGGTTGAAAATGTCGCCATTCTTGCGACAGCACATACTGACCTGTGGGATCGTAGTTTTAGCCGCATATTTGACCTTCTCGTCCAGTGCATTCCATTGCGGCTCTGCAACACTTGTCCACACAAACGAAGCAAAGAGGCAAAGGCAACAATCCTCAAAAAGCCGTCCTACTTTCATCTTATCTTTTTTACGACGTATATCTTGAGATACTGCTATCATGCAAGTCCTGGATACTCCAGACTACTTCGCCTTCATCTGTAGCCAGGCCTCGACGAACGGCTGGATGTGGC
>CAVGMG010000089.1:0-6146 GCA_963630185.1 Alistipes onderdonkii
GGGCGTCCGCCTGCGCGAGGGCGACCGCGTCGTGAGCTTCGACGTCGTGGACGACGAGAAGACGCTCTTCATCGCGACGGCGAACGGCTTCGGCAAGCGGTGCGAGTTCAAGGACTTCACGCGCCACGCGCGCGGCGGTCAGGGCATGATCGGCATCAAGGGGGCGGACCGCAACGGCGAAGTCGTCGCGGCGCACGCGGTCTCCGACGACGAGAACGTCATCTCGATGACGAGCGACCAGCAGATGGTGCGCAGCGCCGTCTCGGCGTTCCGCGTCCAGGGCCGCTCGGCGCAGGGCGTGAAGCTCGTCCGCCTGTCGCCGGGGGCGCGTCTCGTCTCGGTGTCGGTGTGCGAAGGCAGCGGCGCGGACGACGAGCTGCCGCCGTCGGACGAGACGCCGTCCGACGAGCCGACGGAGAGCCCTTCGGATTCAGAAACAAAATAGGATAAAACCATGAAAAAACTACTCTCGCTCGCGTGTGTCCTCGCCCTGGCCGGGCTTTCTCAAAACGTCCAGGCCGAAGAGTCGCCCCTCTCGCGCTGGTCGCCCGTCGGCATCAGCCTCTTCCCGCCCGCCCAGTTCCCCGCGAAGGACGCCTCCGTCTACGGGCTGAACCTCGACATCCTCTTCGGATGGCACGCGGAGGTCGTCGGCCTTGACGTCGGCCTCGGAAACGTGACCTCGGACAACGAGACGGGCCTTCAGGTCGGCGGCGCGAACGTCGTCCACGGCGACCTCATGGGTCTTCAGGTGGGCGTCCTCAACGACGCGGCTTCGCTGGCCACGGGCGCACAGGTCGGCCTCGTCAACTGGTCGGGCCTTTCCCTGACCGGGTTCCAGGTCGGCGCGGTCAACGTGAACATGCAGCGCTGCACGGGCTTTTCTGTCGGCGCGTTGAACTTCACGCAGGGGCAGATGGCGGGCCTGCAGGTGGGCGTCGTCAACACGGCGGAGGACGTCTACGGCCTCCAGGTCGGCGTCTTCAACGCCTGCGACGACTTGACGGGCGTGCAGATCGGCGTCTTCAACCTCGCCGCGACGTCGCCGCTTCCCTGCATGATCCTCGTCAACGCCCGCTTCTAATATGCGCGACGACCTTGAGAGCCTGAAGACGCTCGGACGGACGGCGCCCGTCCCCGCGACATACGACCCGCGCGTCCTGGAGGCGTTCGCGAACCGCCATCCGGCGCGGGACTACTGGGTGTCGCTTCAGGCGAACGAGTTCACGACGCTCTGCCCCAAGACGGGGCAGCCCGACTTCGCGACCTTGACGATCCGCTACATCCCGGACAAGTGCCTCGTCGAGTCGAAGTCCCTGAAGCTCTACCTCTTCGGCTTCCGCAACCACGGCGACTTCCACGAGGACGTCGTGAACGTCATCTACGACGACCTGAAGAAGCTTCTCAGCCCGAAATACCTGGAGGTCGTCGGCAAGTTCGCGTCGCGTGGCGGCATCTCCATCGACCCGTTCGTCAACGGCGGCAAGGGGCCTCGGTATCGCGCTCTCGCCGCCTCGCGCTTCGCGGCCTGGTCGGGCGTGCGCGCGCCATGAGGGTCTGGGGTGTCACGGGGACGAACGGCAAGACGACCACGGCCTGGGTCTTCGCCGCCTTCCTGAACGCCGCGCCGGGCCGTCGGTGCGGCTTCGTGACGACGGTCGAGGTCTTTGACGGCGTGCGCCGCTTCTCGACGGGCTACACGACGCCGCCGCTCGCCCAGCTCCGCGAGATTCTCGCCGCGATGGAGAAGAACGGCTGCACGGACTGCGTCATGGAGGTCTCGTCGCACGCGCTCCACCAGAACCGCACGGGCGACGTCGTCTTCGCCGGCGGGGCGTTCACGAACATCTCGGAGGACCACCTCGACTACCACAAGACGATGGCGGAATACTTCCGCGTCAAGGCGAGCTTCGCGGGCAAAATCGCCGACGCGCACAAGGCCGCGCCGAACCAGGGGCGCGGCGAGCTGCCGCCCTACGTCGTCTGCCTGGACGGCGAAGGGGGGCGCGAGATGTTCGACGCGGTCGGGCGCTTCGCCGTCAACGCGATTCCCGTCACGATCCGGCGTCCCGCCTTCGACCTCACGCGCCTCGCGCTCGTGGGCGACTACAACAAGTCGAACGTGCTGACGGCCGCCGCCCTCGCGTGCGCGGCCGGCGTTCCGCCGGAGGTCGTCGAGCGGACGATTCCGACGCTCCGTCCGCGCTGGGGGCGGCTGGAGGAGATTCCGAACGCGGCCGTCCGCGCGCGCGTCTTCGTGGACTTCGCCCATACGCCCGACGGCCTTGAGAAGGTGCTGTCCGCCGTGCGGCCTCTCGTCAAGGGGCGGCTCTGGGTCGTCTTCGGCGCGGGCGGCGACCGCGACCCGTTCAAGCGTCCCCTGATGGGCGAGGTCTGCTCGCGTCTCGCGGACTGCTGCCTCGTGACGAGCGACAATCCGCGAAGCGAAGATCCTGAAAGCATCATCGACGCCATCGTCGGGGGCATGACGAAGCCTCCGCTCAAGACGGACGTCGACCGCCTCTCGGCGATTCGCTTCGCCCTGCGCGAGGCGGCGGAAGGGGACGTCGTCGTCATCGCCGGCAAGGGCCACGAGACGACGCAGGAGATCCAGGGCGTCAAGCATCCCTTCGACGACCGGGCGGCGGTCCGCGATTTCAGGCCCTGACGGATATGGTATAATAGACGCAAGGACATTTCTATGAAATACGACAAGAACCATGCGTTGCTCGAATGCAACATCCCGCATCTTCCGCACAAGAGCGGCAAAGTCCGCGACATCTTCGACCTCGGCGACAGCCTCCTCATGGTCGTCACCGACCGCCTGAGCGCGTATGACGTGATCCTCCCCTGCGGCATCCCCGACAAGGGGCGCGTCCTGAACGGCCTCTCCCTCTTCTGGCTCGACTTCCTGAACGTCAAGAACCATCTCGTCACGGCCGACGTGGACGACTATCCGCAGGAGCTCGCGCCCTACCGGGAGGACTTGCGCGGGCGGTCGATGCTCGTCAAGAAGGTCGAGATGGTCGAGGTCGAGTGCATCGCGCGCGGCTACCTGACGGGGTCGGGCTGGGCGGAATACCAGAAGTCCGGCACCGTCAACGGCAAGAAGATCCGCGCCGGCTACGAGAACGCCTCCAAGCTGGACGAAGTCCTCTTCACGCCGACGACGAAGGGGGCTCTCGGCACGCACGACAAGCCCATCGACGAGGCCGAGACGGCGTCGCTCGTGGGCGCGGATCTCGCGAAGCGCCTCAAGGAGGCGACGGTCTCGCTCTATTCCAAGGCCGCCGACTATGCGCGGACGCGCGGCATCATCATCGCCGACACGAAGTTCGAGTTCGGAAAGGACGCGGACGGCTCGCTGATCCTGGCGGACGAAGTCCTGACGCCCGACTCCAGCCGCTTCTGGCCGGCGAAGAGCTACGTCGTGGGACGCAATCCGCCGTCGCTCGACAAGCAGTTCGTGCGCGACTACCTGGACGCCATCCACTTCAACCGCGAGCCGCCGGGGCCCGTCCTGCCGGACGACGTCCTCGACAAGACGCGCACGATCTACCTGGAGGCGTATCGCGACCTCACGGGGCATGAATTGGCATAAACCGAAGAGACTAAAGAAGAAAGAGAAGAGGAAAAAGACATGGGCATGTTCGACCAGATCAAAGGGGCGATGCAGATGCGCGCGGAGGCCAAGAAGCTCGAAGCGGAGGTCAAGAAGCTGACGGCGACATACGAGAACGGCGGCATCTCCGCCGTCGCGCGCGGGGACATGACGATCGAGAAGATCGCCGTCGCGCCGGAGGCGTATGACGAGGTTCTCAAGGGCAAGCCGGCGCGTTTCGAGACGATGCTCCTCAATGTCGTCAACGGCGCCCTGAAGCGCGTGCGCGACGAGATGCAGCAGATGATGATGCGCCAGATGCGCGAGAACGGCGGCATGGCGAACCTGTTCGGCAAATAGGCGTCATGTTCGCGCCTCTCGTCGAGCTTGAAAAGTGCCTCTCGAACCTTCCGGGCCTCGGGCGCCGGTCGGCGCAGCGGGCGGCTCTCCAGCTTCTGCGCGAGAAGGAGCGGCTTCTCAAGCCCCTCGTCGCGGCGCTGACGGCGGCGTCCTCCCAGATGACGTGCTGCTCGCGGTGCGGCGCCTTCACGTCCGTCGGGCGCGACCCGTGCGACCTCTGCCTCGACGAGACGCGCACGGGCACGCTGCTCTGCGTCGTGGAAGAGCCGTCCGACATCCTCTCCCTGGAGGCGTCCGGCGTCTTCCGGGGGCGGTATCACGCGCTTTTCGGCAAGCTCTCCCCGGCGCGGCGCATGGGCCCCGACAGGCTTCGCCTGTCGTCGCTCAAGTCGCGCATCGTCGGCGAGGGCGTGACGGAGGTCATGCTCGCGCTCTCGACGGACATGGACGGCGACGCGACGGCCAGCTACATCCAGGAGCTTCTGCGCGACGTGCCCGTCAAGGTCACGCGGCTCGCGTTCGGGCTTCCGGCGGACTCTGGCGTCGCGTATTCCGATCCGCTCACGCTGCGCCGCGCGATTCGCGGGCGTCTGGAGGTCTGACGTGGACTACCTTCTCCTCGACCCCGACCCCGTCCACGTCCGCCGCGAGCGCGAGCGGGCGCGCGCCCTCAAGAAGACGGACTGGTGGAAGGCGCAGGTCGCGAAGGGCGAGTGCCACTACTGCCACCGGCGCGTCGCGCCCGAAGAGCTCACGCTCGACCACGTCGTCCCCGTGGCGCGGGGCGGCACGTCCACGCGCGGCAACTGCGTCCCGTGCTGCGCGGACTGCAACGCGAAGAAGAAGGCCTACACGCCGGCCGAGCAGATCCTCGACTCCCTTTTCCCCGAACCTCAAACCCCATCCGAGAAAGGATCACCATGAAAACAGTCATCGTCCATGCACACGTCATCTCCCCCGGCATCGACTGGCCCGACGCGACGGTCGTCGTCAACGGCAAGACGATCCAGTCCGTCTCCCGGACGGGGAAGAAGTCCGTCAAGCCCGACAGGAACACGACGGTCGTCGACGTCAAGGGCAATTACGTGATGCCGGGCTTCATCGACGTCCACACGCACGGCGCGCTCACCTACGACTTCTGCGACGCCGACCCGCAGGCGATCTTCCATCTCGCCGAGGGCAAGCTCCAGGAGGGCGTGACGACGTTCCTGCCGACGACGCTCACCGTCTCGCACGAGGAGCTGATGACGTGCGCGAAGAACGCGCGCGGCTACGTCGAGGCGGGCTCGCCCTACGCGAAGGTGCCGGGCATCCACCTCGAAGGGCCGTTCATCAACGTGAAGTGCTGCGGGGCGCAGAACCCCGCGTTCGTCCGCAAGCCCGACGTGACGGAAGTCCGCGAGATCCACAAGGTCTTCCCCGTCCGGCAGATCTCGTACGCCGTCGAGGCGGAGGGGGGCGCCGCGTTCGCGAAGGCGATGCTCAAGATGGGGATCGTCCCCAGCTGCGGGCACACGGGCGCGAAGTTCAAGGACCTGACGGGCGCCTACAAGAACGGCCTCCGCCACATGACGCACTTCTGCAACCAGATGACGCCGCTCCACCACCGCGAGATCGGCATGGTCGGCGCGGGCTTCCTCGTCGAAGACCTGAACACGGAGGTCATCTGCGACAAGATCCACCTCTGCCCCGACATGCTGAAGCTCGTCTTCACGCGCCGCAGCCTGGAGCACGTCCAGATGATCACGGACTCCCTGCGCTGCTCGCACTGCAAGGACGGCTACTCCTTCACGATGGGCGGGCTTGACGTGCGCCTCGAAAACGGCGAAGCGCGGCTCGTCAAGGGCGGCAACCTCGCCGGCTCGACGCTCTGGATGGGCATGGGGCTCAAGAACGTCCACGAGGAGACGGGAATCCCCCTGAAGGATCTCGTGCGCACGACGTCCTGGAACCAGGCCATCGAGCAGGGCTGGGGCGAGAGCCTCGGCAAGGTCGAGAAGGGCTACGTGGCGGATCTCGTCGTCATCAACCCCCGCACGTGGAAGCCCGTGGCCGTCTTTGTTGACGGCGAGAAGCGGATTTGATATACTACGCACCTGCGAAAGCATGTTGGAGGGATGGCTGAGTGGCTGAAGGCAGCGGTTTGCTAAATCGTCGTACGGTCTAATCTCCGTACCGGGGGTTC
>CAVGMG010000090.1:0-6114 GCA_963630185.1 Alistipes onderdonkii
GGCATCGACTACTCGTATTATTACGAGCAGGACGACGGCGGCGCCGCATAGGCTTTATTGCCGAAGCAATATTGCGCCCTTGCATGCGCATAGGGCGCACAATCTCGGTTTTGCCTAAAAGTACGATTCGCGAGTTCGGACAGGAGCGCGGCAACGAAGGGTTCCTCACTTATTATAATTCGGTGTGGAGAATGGTGCAGCATTGACTTCTTGGACAAATCCAATCTCGCGGTTGACATTTGGACGAGCAGAATGTAGACAGTCCGCTGGAAAAGCGTCAAGGCGCAGCTCAATCGCGGACGTTCCCCACGGCTCTGCTATAAGGACTGGAAGGCCGGCGACGTCGCCTTTGCGCACTTCTCGGAGACGGGTCGCCTGGTCGCCGGAGAATAGTCGCCTCGCAACCGAGGCGAAGCGGCGGGTCTTTATGGTATAATATTCCACCATGGACAAAATCATCATTCTTGACTACGGATCGCAGTATACCCAGCTCATCGCGCGGCGCATCCGCGAGCTGCACGTCTATTCCGAAATCGTTCCGTTCGACATCACCGCCGAGCGGGCGAAGACTTACGACCCGAAGGGCATCATCCTCTCCGGCGGGCCGAACAGCGTCTTCGAGAAGGGCGCGCCCGGCATCGATCCCGCCATCCTCTCTCTCGGCGTCCCCGTCCTCGGCGTCTGCTACGGGATGCAGCTCATGAGCCACGTGCTGGGCGGCGAAGTCCAGCCCGGCGAAAGCCGCGAATACGGCAAGACGGAAATGTCGGTCGAGCCCGGCAACGAACTCTTCAAGGGACTCCCCGACCGCTTCGTCGTCTGGATGAGCCACGGCGACCGCGTCGCGTCGATCCCCGACGGCTTCAAGACGAGCGCGACTTCCGCAAACTGCCCCTATGCGGCGATCCGCGACGAAAAGAGGCGGCTCTTCGGCATCCAGTTCCACCCGGAAGTCGTCCACACCGAGCACGGCACGCAGATCCTCTCGAACTTCGTCTTCGGCGTCTGCCGCGCGAACGCCGACTGGCAGCTGACGACGTGGATCGAGGACACGGTGGAGAAGCTGAAAGCCCAAGTCGGCGAGAACGAGGTCGTCCTCGGCCTCTCGGGCGGCGTCGACTCCTCCGTCGCGGCCGTCCTCCTCCACAAGGCCATCGGGCCTCGCCTCCACTGCATCTTCGTGGACAACGGCCTTCTGCGCTACCGCGAAGCCGAGCAGGTCGAGGAGATGTTCCACGCGAAGCTCGGGCTCGACCTCACCGTCGCGCGCACCGCGCAGCGGTTCTACGATGCGCTCAAGGGCGTCGACGACCCGGAGGCGAAGCGCAAGGCGATCGGCAAGACGTTCATCGACGTCTTCGCGGACGAGGCGCGTCGCTTCAGGCACTGCCGCTTCCTCGGGCAGGGCACGATCTACCCCGACGTCATCGAGAGCTCGCACGCCGTGAAGGGCCCGTCGCAGACGATCAAGAGCCACCACAACGTCGGCGGACTCCCGCCCGACCTCAAGTTCGAGCTCGTCGAGCCGCTCCGCGACCTCTTCAAGGACGAGGTCCGCGCCGTCGGCCGCGTCATGGGCCTCGCGGACGAGCTTCTCGACCGCCAGCCGTTCCCGGGCCCCGGCCTTGGCGTCCGCATTCTCGGCGAAGTGACCGAGGAGAAGGTGAAGCTTCTCCAGCAGGCCGACCTTCGCGTCCAGGAGGAGGTGAAGAAGCTTCCCGACTACAAGACGATCTGGCAGACGTTCGCCGTCCTCCTCCCGGTCAAGTCCGTCGGCGTGATGGGCGACCAGCGCACCTACGAATACACGTGCGCGATCCGCTCGGTCAACTCCATCGACGCGATGACGGCGGACTGGACGCGCCTTCCCTACGAGACGCTCGCGACGATGTCGAACCGCATCATCAACGAGGTGCGCGGCATCAACCGCGTCGTCTACGACATCTCCTCGAAGCCCCCGGCGACGATCGAGTGGGAATGACGTTCTTCGTCCATACCTACGGCTGCCAGATGAACGTCCGCGACTCGGAGGCGGTCGAGGCGCTTCTGACGGCCGCCGGCCACGCGAAGGCGCCGTCGGAGGACGCGGCGGAGCTCGTCGTCGTCAACAGCTGCACCGTCCGCCAGAAGGCGGAGGAGAAGGCCGTCGGCAAGGTGGGCAACCTCCTCGCGGAGGGCAAGGTCGTCGGCCTGATGGGCTGCGCCGTCCAGCGGCTGGGCGCGGGCGTCTTCGACCGTCTGCCGAAGCTCCACTTCGCCGTCGGGCCCCGCTGCTTCGGCCTCATCCCCCATCTCGTCGAGCGCGTGAAGAAGGGCGAGCGGCGTCTTCTCGAAGTCGGCGACGACGTCGTTCCCGCCGGCCTTGACGCGCACGCCGCGCCGTCCGCGTCGAGTGGCGTCTTCCAGAGCTACGTGACGGTTCTTCTCGGCTGCGACAACCGCTGCAGCTACTGCATCGTCCCGACGGTGCGCGGCCACGAGTATTCGCGCCCTGCCAAGGAGGTCATCGCGGAAGTCGCCTGCCTCGCCGAGCGCGGCGTCAAGGAGGTCTGCCTCCTGGGGCAGAGCGTCCTCCGCTACGGCATCCGCAACCGCGTCTGGGACGACGACGCGCCCAACCCCTTCGGCTTCAACGAGCCGTTCCCGCGCCTTTTGGCCGCCCTGAACGAGATCCCCGCCCTTGAGCGCATCCGCTTCACGTCGGCGCACCCCAAGGGCTGCACGCGCGAGCTTCTGCGCGTCTACGAGACGTGCGAGAAGGTGTGCCGCCACCTGCATCTCCCCGTCCAGTCGGGGTCCGACCGCATCCTGGCCGACATGGGCCGTCGCTACACGCGCGCGGACTACCTCAAGGCCGTCGCCTCGCTCCGCGCTCTGGATTCCGAGTTCGCCGTCACGACCGACGTGATCGTCGGCTACCCCGGCGAGAGCGAAAAGGACTTCGACTTGACGCGCTCGCTGATGGACGAGGCCGGCTTCGACAACGCCTTCGTCTTCAAGTATTCGCCGCGCCCCGGCACGCGGAGCGCTCTCTTGGCGGACGACGTCCCCACGGCGGAGAAGGAGCGGCGCAACCAGGTGCTTCTCGCCGAGCAGGACGCGCGAGGGCTTGCGCGAAACCGCGCCCTCGTCGGGTCCGTCCGCGACGTCCTCTTGGAGGGCGTCTCGAAGCGGCAGGCGTCGCGTCTCGTCGGGCGCGACGCGGGCAACCGCCTCGTCGTCTGGGATCGGGGCGAGGGCCCTGACGCGCCTCTCGGCACGCGCGTGCAAGTCAAGATCCGCGACGCGCATCCACAAGTTCTTATAGGAGAGAAAACATGAAAGTTGCCATTATCGGTGCGGCGGGCCGCATGGGAAGGAAACTGATCGAGCTTTCGGAGAAGACGGATTTCGACGTCGTCTCGAAAGTCGACTGCGTCGAGGGCTATGCGCGAGACTGGGCGCCGGGCGTGCAGGGCGTCATCGACTTCTCCTACCATGCGTGCGTGCCGGGGTTCGTCGAAAAGGCGGCGGACGAGGGGCTTGCCTACGTCATCGGCACGACCGGCCTCACGGCGGACGAGCAGGCCGTCGTCGAGAAGGCCGCCGAGAGGATTCCCGTCGTCCAGAGCGGGAACTACTCGCTCGGCGTCAACCTCCTCGCCGCGTGCGTGCGCAAGGCCGCGTCGGTCCTCGATGCGTCCTACGACATCGAGATCACGGAGACGCACCACCGCCACAAGAAGGACGCGCCCTCCGGCACGGCCCTCCTGCTGGCCGACGCCGCCGCCAAGGCGCGTGGCGTCGCGCTCGCGGACTGCGCCGTCTTCGGCCGCCACGGCGAAGTGGGGGAGCGTCCGCAGGGGGAGATCGCCATCCACGCGCTTCGCGGCGGCTCCGTCGTGGGCGACCACACCGTCATGTTCCTCGGCGAGCTGGAGCGGATCGAGCTGACGCACAAGGCGCACGACCGCGCGGCGTTCGCGGCGGGCGCGTTCCAGGCGCTGCGCTGGGCGTCGCGCCAGAAGCCGGGCCTCTACTCGATGCAGGACGTCCTGGGGTTCGCGTCGTGAAAGTCCTTCTGACAGGCGGGCGCGGCATGCTCGCGCGGACGCTCCGGCGCGAGGCCTTCGCCCACGACGAGGTCTGCGTCGCCGACCTCCCCGAGTGGGACGTGACGGACGACACGGCCTTCGTGGAGAAGGCGCAGGCCTTTCGCCCCGACCTCGTCGTGCACTGCGCGGCCATGACGAAGGTGGACGACTGCGAGACCCGGCGCGACCTGGCGTTCAAGGTCAACGAGGAAGGCTCGCGGAACGCCGCCCTGGCGGCGAAGGTGACGGGCGCGCGGCTGATCGCGCTCTCGACGGACTACGTCTTCTCGGGCGAGAGCCCCCAGACGCCGTGGGCGTGGGGCGAGCAGGACATTCCGCGACCGCAGACGGTCTACGGCGCGAGCAAGCTGGCGGGCGAGCAGATGATCGAGATGGTCTACCCCGAGAACTCCGTCATCCTGCGCATCGCGTGGCTCTACGGCGCGGGCGGCCCCTCCTTCGTCCACACGATGGCAAAGCTCGGGGCGCAGAAGGGCGAGCCGCTGCGCGTCGTCAACGACCAGTTCGGCAACCCGACGAGCGCCCTCGTCGTGTCCGACGTCATCCGCTTCCTGCTGACGCGCCCCGACGTGTCGGGCGTCGTCCACGGCACGTGCGAGAACGCCTGCTCGTGGTTCGACCTTGCGAAGGAGCTTTTCGCGTCGCTTCACCTGACGCGCGACCTCGTCCCCTGCACGACGGCGGAGTTCCCGCGCCCCGCGCCTCGTCCGCACCAGTCGGCGCTCAAGAAGAGCGTCCTGAACCTGCTGGGGTATCGCACGCCCGACTGGCGCGACGCGCTCCATGCGTTCCTCGAACGGACGCCCCAGTTCCCCCTCGAAGCCCAGTAACAAGGAGATCATCCCATGGCCGGCGAATACCAGTTCTCGCTCATCGACGTCACGAAGCAGCAAGGCACGAAGACGATCCTGAAGGACGTCAACCTCTCGTTCTTCTACGGGGCGCACATCGGCGTCATCGGCGGCAACGGCGCGGGCAAGTCGTCGCTCCTCAAGATCCTCGCGGGCCTCGACACCGAGGTCATGGGGAAGGTCGAGGTCGCGAAGGGCACGAAGGTCGGCTACCTGCCGCAGGAGCCCGTCCTCGACGACGCGAAGACCGTCCTGGAGACGGTCATGGAGGGCGTCGCCGACGCGCAGGCGATGGTGACGCGCTACGAGGATCTCTGCTGCGAGCTCGACGACCCGAAGGCCGCCGCCGAGATGGAGCGGCTTCAGGCGATCATCGACGCGAACGACTACTGGAACCTCGAAAGCCTCGTGGCGCGGCGCATGGCCGACCTCGGCTGCCCGGCGGGCGAGAAGAAGGTCGGCGTCCTCTCGGGCGGCGAGCGGCGGCGCGTCGCGATTGCGCGTCTCCTCCTCTCGAACCCGGACGTCCTCCTCCTCGACGAGCCGACGAACCACCTCGACGCGGAGACGACGTTCCGCCTGGAGGCCTACCTCAAGGACTTCAAGGGGACGCTCATCGTCGTCACGCACGACCGCTACTTCCTCTCGGACGTCACGGACTGGATCCTGGAGATCGACCACGGCGTGTGCTATCCCTACAAGGGCAACTACGAGGAGTGGCTCAAGCAGAAGGAGGCGATGCTCCAGCGCGAGGCGAAGGTCGAGAAGTCGCGCCAGAAGATGCTGGAGAACGAGCTCAAGTGGATCCAGACGAACCCGTCGGGACGCCACGCGAAGGCGAAGGCGCGCGTCGAGCGCTACGAGGAGCTGCAGAAGCAGGAGGTCAACGCGCGCGAGGACGACCTCGTGATCCGCATCCCGCCGGGCCCGCGGCTCGGCAACCTGGTCGTCCGCGCCGAGCACGTGAAGATGGGCTTCGACGGGAACGTCCTCTACGACGACCTCAACTTCGACCTGCCGCGCGGCGGCATCGTCGGCGTGATCGGCGCGAACGGGGCCGGCAAGACGACGCTCTTCAGGCTCATCACGGGACAGTTGAAGCCGCTTTCCGGCACGTTCGCGGTCGGCGACACGGTGAAGCTCAGCTACGTCGACCAGACGCGCTCGGA
>CAVGMG010000091.1:0-6099 GCA_963630185.1 Alistipes onderdonkii
GCCCAATCATCTCCAGTTGCAAACGACCTGCCTTTTATGATAGACTATTGCCACCTTCCTAAATAGGCGGATGGCAATGGAATAAACAGAAAGGTGGCACTGGATGATTCTCGAATCCGAACTCGCGGCAATTGTCGCCCGGCAACGCATGATTGAGCAGAAGAAGCTCGACGGCCTGCCGCGCACGCTCGCCGTCAACGACGTCCTTCTCGATTCGCATGCGCTGGACATCACCGGCGTCCGCCGCTGCGGGAAGTCCACCGTCATGCGTCAGCGGATGCGCGCACAGGACGCGCCGTGGTTTTACGTCAACTTCGAGTCGCCGCTCCTGACGCAGTTCGAGATGCGCGACACGATCCGGCTGGACGCCCTCATCGAGAAGTCGGACGCCAAACGCCTCTTCTTCGACGAAATCGACCAGTTCGCGGGCTGGGAGAAATACGTGCGGCAAAAGCTCGACGAGGGCTTTCACGTCTGCATTTCCGGCTCGAACGCCTCGCTTCTGGAGGGCGAACTCGGCACGAAACTGACCGGCCGGCACATCTCGAAAGAGCTCTTCCCATTTTCCTATGCCGAGTTCCTGGCCTTCACCGGCAAGACGCCGTCCGAGGAAAGCGTCGTGGACTATGCGCACGTCGGCGGTTTCCCGCGCTATCTGCAGACGAACGAGGAGATCATCCTCCAGGAGCTCTTCGACGACATCGTGTATCGAGACGTCATCGTCCACAACAAGATCCGCGACACGGCGGCCGTCCGTGAGCTCACAGCCTATCTCGTCGAGAACGTCGGCTGCCGCTTCACGGCCTCCAGGATGCGAGCGCCGCTCGGCGTCTCCAGCGCCTCGACCATCACCCAGTGGTGCGAATGGATCGAAAAGGCCTACCTCTTCTTCTTCGTCCCGATCTGCAGCGATTCGGAAAAATCCCGGCTGCTGAACCCGAAGAAAGTCTACTGCATCGACACCGGGCTCGAATACGCGGTCTCCTCGCGCCGGCTGCCGAACGACGGCGCACGGTTCGAGAACATGGTCTACCTCGCGCTCCGCCGCCGCACGAAGGACATCAGCTATTTCGACGACGGAGGCGAATGCGACTTCATCCTCCGGGAGCGCCACGCCGTGACGGAGGCCGTGCAGGCCTGCATCAGGCTCACGGACGAGAACAAGGACCGCGAGATCGACGGCCTTCTGCAGGCCCTGACGCGCTTTTCGCTTCCGACCGGCACGATCGTCACCTACGCCCAGCGCGACCGCCTGACGTTCGGCGAACACGTCATCGACGTCGTTCCGTTCGCCGAATGGGCCGTCTGACGCGACGCCATTCGCCCCCTCTCAAGCCATCTCGCGGCTCATCTCGCCCCCAAGACCGCCGCGACGGCGTCGCCCATCTCGGACGTCGAGACGGACGGCGCCCCCGGCGCGGCGATGTCCGGCGTCCGGACGCCGCGCGCGAGGACGTCCGCGACCGCCGCCTCCACCGCGTCCGCCTCCGCCGCAAGCCCGAAGGAGTGGCGCAGCATCAGCGCGGCGGAGAGGATCGTCGCAAGCGGATTCGCGACGCCCTTCCCGGCGATGTCCGGCGCGGAGCCGTGGATCGGCTCGTAGAGGCCGTGGCCGCCCGCGCCGAGCGACGCGGAGGGCAGCATGCCGATGGAGCCCGTGATCTGCGACGCCTCGTCCGAGAGGATGTCGCCGAACATGTTCTCCGTGAGCAGCACGTCGAAGTGCGCCGGCGCGCGCACGAGCTGCATCGCGGCGTTGTCCACGTACATGTGGTCGAGCGCGACGTCCGCGAACTCGCGCTCGCGCAGGGCCGTGACCGTCTCGCGCCAGAGCCGCGACGTCGCCAGCACGTTCGCCTTGTCGACGCTCGTCACGCGGCCGCTCCGCTTCCGCGCCGCCGCGAAGGCGAGACGCGCGATGCGCTCGATCTCCGCGACCGAATAGGGCATCTCGTCCTTCGCGGACTTTCCGTCGGCGGCGCGCTCGTGCGCCCCGAAGTAGATGCCGCCCGTGAGCTCGCGCACGACGAGGACGTCGATGCCGCCGTCGACGATCTCCGCCTTGAGCGGACTCGCCTCACGGAGGGCCGGCCAGACCTTCGCGGGGCGCAGGTTGCCGAAGAGCCCCAGCTCGGCGCGGAGCGTGAGCAGGGCGCGGCGCTCGGGACGCTTCTCGGCGGGCAGCGCGTCCCACTTGGGACCCCCGACCGCGCCGAGCAGGATCGCGTCCGCCGCACGGCACGCGGCGAGCGTCGCGTCGGGCAGGCAGTCGCCGCAGAGGTCGTAGGCGGCGCCGCCCACGGGGTAGACGCTCATCTCGAAGTCGTGGCCGAAGCGCGAGGCGACGGCGGCAAGCGCCTTCTGCGCCTCACGGACGATCTCGGGCCCGATGCCGTCCCCGGGAATGACGGCGATGGTCTTCTTCATGACCGCACCTCCCCTTCCGCGTTCGCCGCGCCCTTCTCGTTCGTCGTGCCCTTCCCGTCCTTTGCCGCGCCGCGCTGCCGCAGGTAGGCGGCGAGTCCGCCGGCGGCGATCAGCTCGCGCATGAACGGCGGGAACGGCTCGGCGGTGAAGGCGCGTCCCGTCGTCTCGTCGACGATGCGCCCCGTCTCGAAATCGACGGACACCCTGTCGCCGGCGGCGATGGCGGACGCGGCCTCCGGGCATTCGAGGATGGGCAGCGCGACGTTGAGCGCGTTGCGGTAGAAGATGCGCGCGAAGCTCGCGGCGATGACGCAGGCGACGCCGCTCGCCTTGATGGCGATCGGGGCGTGCTCGCGCGAGCTGCCGCAGCCGAAGTTGCGTCCCGCGACGAGGACGTCGCCGGGGCGGACGTTTTTCACGAAGGCCGCGTCGATGTCCTCCATGCAGTGCGCCGCGAGCTCCTTCGGGTCGGGCGTGTTGAGGTAGCGGGCGGGGATGATGACGTCGGTGTCGACGTTGTCCCCGTATTTGAATGATGTTCCGTGTGCGTTCATCTTTCAGACTCCTTCCGGTGCTGCGATCTTGCCCGCGACGGCGCTGGCGGCCGCGACGGCGGGCGAGGCGAGGTAGACTTCCGACTCGACGTGTCCCATGCGTCCGACGAAGTTGCGGTTCGTCGTCGAGACGCACCGCTCGCCCTTCGCGAGGACGCCCATGTAGCCGCCGAGGCACGGGCCGCACGTCGGCGCGGAGACGACGCAGCCGGCCTGGACGAACTGGGCGACGAGCCCCTCCTCCACGGCCTGCAGGTAGATTTTCTGCGTCGCGGGGATGACGATGCAGCGGACGCCCGGCGCGACGGCATGGCCTTTCAGGACTTCCGCCGCCGTGCGCAGGTCGCTGATGCGGCCGTTCGTGCACGAGCCGATGACGACCTGGTCGATCGCGACGTCGCCGACCGCGTCGATCGTCCGCACGTTGGACGGCAGGTGCGGGAAGGCGACCGTCGGCTTCAGCGCGGAAAGGTCGATCTCGACCGTCCGCGCATACTCCGCGTCCGGGTCGGCCGCGTAGACGACCGGCTCTTTTGCGCCGTGCGCGGCGAGGTAGGCGCGGGTCTGGTCGTCCACGGGGAAGATGCCGTTCTTCGCGCCGGCCTCGATGGCCATGTTCGCGACGGTGAAGCGGTCGTCCATCGAGAGCGCGGCGACGCCGGGGCCCGTGAACTCCAGCGACTGGTAGCGCGCGCCGTCCACGCCGATGAGGCCGATGAGGTGGAGGACCAAGTCCTTGCCGCCGACGAAGCGGCGGGGCTGGCCCGTCAGCACGACCTTGATCGCGGACGGGATCCTGAACCACGTCTCGCCCGCCGCCATGCCGGCCGCCATGTCCGTCGAGCCGACGCCCGTGGAGAACGCGCCGAGGGCCCCGTAGGTGCAGGTGTGGCTGTCCGCGCCGATCACGAGGTCGCCCGCCGTGACGAGCCCCTTCTCCGGCAAGAGGGCGTGCTCGACGCCGCAGTCGTGGCCGACCTCGAAGTAGTTCACGATGCCCTGCGCCTTGGCGAACGCGCGCATGCAGGCGCACTGCGCGGCGGCCTTGATGTCCTTGTTCGGCGTGAAGTGGTCGGGGACGAGCGCGATCTTCGTCCGGTCGAACACCGTCTCGCGTCCGAACTTCGGGAACTCGCCGACGGCGACGGGCGTCGTGATGTCGTTGCCCAGCACGAGGTCGAGCCTTGCCATCACCAGCTCGCCGGCGTGGACTTCCTTCTTCCCCGCGTGCGCCGCGAGGATCTTCTGCGTCATTGTCATGGCCATGTGTCTAGTTCCTCCACATATTATAATAAGTGGTACGCCTCACTTGTCGGTGTGGCCGCCGGTGAGCATGTCCTCCTCCGCGTAGGTCTGCTGGGCGATGGCGGCCGCGCCCGCGCCGAGCCGCTCGCTCTGGCCGACGAGCATGCCGTTCACCGCGTCCAGGGTCGCGAGGATCGAGCTCTCGATGACGTCCGTCGAGACGCCCTTGCCGCGGTAGGCCCCCGCGTCGTCCGCGATCTTCACGTTGACCTCGCCGAGCGCGTCGCGCGACTCGGTCACGGCGTTGATCCGGTAGTCGAGCAGCTTGAACGGATGGGCGACGATCTTCTCGATGGCCCTGACGGACGCGAACACGGGGCCCGTGCCGTAGGCCGTCTCGGTCGCGGTCTCCCCGCCGCGCGCCAGCGTGACGCACGCCGTCGAGTACATGCGGTTGCCGCTCGAGACGACGTAGTTGACGAGCGTCCAGTCGTCCGTGCGCCGGGCGTGTCCGACGGCCGCCTCGACGAGCGCGACGAGGTCGCGGTCCTCGATCGCCTTCTTGCGGTCGGCGAGCGCCTTGAAGTCGGCGAAGAGGCGGTCCTCGACGGACTTCTCCAGCGCGTAGCCGAGCTCGGCGAGCCGCTGCGAGAAGGCGTGCTGGCCGGAGTGCTTGCCGAGGACGAGCGCGGTCTTCTTGAGCCCCACGCTCTCCGGCGTCATGATCTCGTAGGTCTTCGCGTTCGCCATCACGCCGTGCTGGTGGATGCCGCTCTCGTGCGCGAAGGCGTTCGCGCCGACGATGGCCTTGTTCGGCGCGATCTTGACGCCCGTGATCGTCTGCAGCAGCTGGGCGGTCTTCGCGATCTCCTCGGTGCGGACGTTGTAGCCGACGCCGTAGACGTCGCGCCGCGTGCGGAGGTTCATGACGACCTCCTCGATCGCGGCGTTGCCGGCCCTTTCTCCGATGCCGCAGATGCAGCCCTCGACCTGCCGCGCGCCCGCCGCGACGCCGGCGAGCGAGTTCGCGACGGCGAGGCCGAGGTCGTCGTGGCAGTGCATCGAGACGACCGCCCTGTCAATGTTCGGCACGCGCGTCATCACGTTCTCGACCATCGCCGCGATCTCCGCCGGCGTCGCGTAGCCCACCGTGTCGGGCAGGTTCACCGTCGTCGCGCCCGCGTCGATCACCGCCTCGACGACGCGGCACATGAAGTCCTTGTCGGTGCGCGAGGCGTCCTCCAGCGAGAACTCCACGTCGTCGCAGAGGTTGCGGGCGTATTTCACCGCGTCCACGGCGCGCTTCAGGGCCTGCTCGCGCGTCATCTTCAGCTTGTATTCGAGGTGCAGGTCGCTCGTCGCGAGGAAGGTGTGGATGCGCGGACGCTTCGCGCCCCTGACCGCCTCGTAGGCCGCGTCGATGTCCTTGACGAGGGCGCGGGAGAGGGAGGCGACCGTCACCGCGCTGACGGCCTCGGAGATCGCCTTGACGGACGCGAAGTCGCCGGGGGAGGCGATGGCGAAGCCGGCCTCCAGGACGTCCACGCCGAGGGCCTCGAGCTGCCGCGCCATGCGGACCTTCTCCTCGATGTTCATCGAGTAGCCGGGGGCCTGCTCGCCGTCCCGGAGCGTCGTGTCGAATATCCGAATCTTGTCTTCCATCTTTTTCCCTTCAATTGAAAACGGCCCCGCTCGTCTGAACGGGGCCGCCTTTTCCTGTGCGTTTCGTGAGTTTCGAAAACGACGATCAGAGGCGAGCCCCGCGCGGAATAAGCGCAAGGTCAAGAATCCCAAGAAGGGAAATCGTCCGGATGTCGTTCGCGTTCATCTTCGTTTCCTCAAAAACGCCGCGAATTGTATCATATCGCGCCCG
>CAVGMG010000092.1:0-6016 GCA_963630185.1 Alistipes onderdonkii
GCCTTATCAGAAATACGAATAGAAGACACGCCACGTGGAGTACCCACGTAGCGCATCTCACATATCCGGCTTCTGATATGAAAGTTGGTCGTTTTCAACTAAAGCCAAATACGCAAGATTGCGTACGCTGTCGCGGGCATCGGACGTGTTTCCGCGACTCCTTTTCACCAGGGCGCATCAGCCGCCCGTCGTCAAAGGTTTTGCCCTCCGCAAATTCTCATAAATTCGAGAACGAAGGTCAGACCTCGCTTCCCTATTTTTTGAGAATTCGCTTTGGGCCGGTGGCCGGCGCGGAGTGCCGCGCCCGCCGATGTCAAAGATCAGTTTTCCGCATTATACCATATTCTCCCGCCTCCGTGCGCAATCGTCCGCCATGCCGGCTTGTCGCGGACACGGACGTGGATGCCTTTCGGTGATTTGACGCGATTCCGTTCGGTGATTTGACGCAATTCCGTTCGGTGATTTGACGCAACTTTGTTCGGTGATTTGACGCGGCGGCCGGTTTCTCACGTGCCGCTGGTCTGTTCGAGGACGATGACGACGCGGGCCATGTGCGTGCGGTACGTCTTGTAGGCCGTGCGGATGACGACGATGCCATCGGGGTGCTCCGTCACCTCGCCGACGACGATGACGGGCTTCTGGCCGGGGATGTCGATGTGGCACTTCGCCGTGTAGGCGCTCGCCGTGAGGGCGGCCATGAGAGCCGCCGCCGCCAGAGTCAGTCTGACCATGTCCTTCTCCTCCTGTCTTTGCCTCGCATAAGTCGCCGCCTACCGAGAGGGCTTTCGGTAGGCGTAGCCGGAATGGCGCACGCTCACGAGGCACGAGGCCGCCTTCCGAAGCTTCTTGCGGAGGACGTAGACGAACGTCGAAAGCGCGTTGTCCGAGATGTCCGTCTCAAGCCCCCAGAGCTTCGAGAGAATCGCGTCCCGCGAGAAGACGACGCCCTCGTTCCGCGAGAGAAGCCGCAGAAACGCGACTTCGCGCTCCGTCAGGGGCTGCATCCCCTCCGACGGAGAGGTCATCGCAAGCTTCTCGCTCGCGACGCGCCACGGGCCGAAGTCGAAGTCGCCCTCGGAGGCGGCCTCGTCCTCGCGCAGACGCAAGAGCGCCGCCAGACGCGCCAGAAGGACGTCGTCGGGCACCGTCTTGACGATGTAGCTGTCTCCGCCGCTCGCCAGGGCCTTGAGCTCGTCCTCCGGCGTGTCGAGAGCCGTCAGGAAGACGATGGGGACGCGCACGCCCCTCTCGCGCATCCGGCGGCAGACCTCGCGCCCTTCGATCCCCGGCATCATGATGTCGAGAAGGACGAGATCCGGCGTCATTTCGTCGAGCGCGGCGAGCGCCGCAAAGCCGTCCGGCGCGACGCGCACCTCGTAGCCCGCCTCCCCCAGCGTCGCACGGAGCGTCAGCGCCAAGGTGCGCTCGTCCTCGACAAGGAGGATCGTGCGCGTCACGTCGCCGCCCCCCGGACAAGGCGGAAGATCTCGTCCGCCACGCGGGCGAGCGGGTCGTCCGCGACGGCAAGCGGCGCACACGCCTCGGCCAGGCGGCGCGACGCCGCCTCACGCGCCGACGGACTCGCCAGCCACGCCGCGAGAAGCGCCTTGACGCGCGCGGGCGTGAAGTCCTCCTGAAGAAGCTCCGGCATGGGCGGCGTCGCCCCGTGCGCGGCCTCTTCGGGGTGCGCCTTCTCCCAGACGATGTTCACGAGCCCGACAAAGTGGACGCCCTTGATGACGCGCCGCGCGAACCAGGCAAGCAATGGGCTCACGCGATACACGAGGACTGTCGGACAGGACGCGAGCGCGGCCTCCAGCGTCGCCGTGCCGCTGGCGACGACGGCGCAGTCCGCGTGCAGGAGAAGCTCGCGCGCGCCGCCCGACTGCACGCGCACGTTTGACGACGGCGCGTGCGACAGAAGCGACGTGATCTGCGCGAGGGCGCGGTCGTGGACGGCCGGGACGACGACGTCCGCCGCCAAGTTCTCGACGGCCTGGAGGAGGAGGGGCAGATGCCGCGCGATCTCCCCTTCGCGGCTGCCGGGCAGGATGGCGACGAGGGGCTTCGCGTTCGCGCGGGCGGGGCGCGTTTTCGAGAAGGCGAAGGCGAGCGGGTGGCCGACGAACGCGGCAAAGCCCTTCGAGAAGAGGGCGGGCTCGAACGGGAAGAAGCAGAAGAGCCTGTCCAGCGCGCGCTCGATCTTCGGGATGCGCCCCGCGTGCCACGCCCACACCTGCGGGCAGACGACGTGCACGGCCTTCACGCCGCGCCGCTTGGCGTAGGCGGCGAGCTTGAGGTTGAGCCCCGGATAGTCGATCGTGCAGACGACGTCGGGACGCCACGTGTCGATCGCGCGCTTCATCGTCCGGCTGACCTTGAGGAAGTAGAAGAGCTTCCGCAAGACCGCGACGAAGCCCATGACGGCGAGGTCGTGCGTCTGGAAGCCGTAGTCCTGATACGTGCGGATCTCGACGGACGCATCGAGGGCCTTGAGGCGCGTCGCCACGCCCTTGGCGTAGAGAACGCCCGACTCTTCGCCCGCTAACAGGAGGACTTTCATGGCCGGGTCGGCGCCGCCGGGAGGTCTGTCGGAAGCCCCACGAGGGCGAGGCCGTGCTTGTCTGCGTAGCGGACGGCCTCTTCGCGGTCGAGGAGGATCATCCGCCGCGCCTGGAAGCCCAACGCCGTCACGCCGAGCCGCTTCATGAGCTTGAGCGTCTTGAGGCCGACGACGGGGATGTCGAAGCGCATGTCGTGGCCTTCGCGCGCGGCCTTGAAGAGGACGGCGCCGCGCCCGCCGAGCCGCCCGCCGCGACGGATGGCGGCGTTCGTGCCCTCGAACGCCTCGACGGCCAGCACCATGCCCGCCTTGACCATGACCGTCTGCCCCACGTCGTGAAGCCCCATGTCGTGCGCGACGTCCTGCGCGTGGGCCATGTCGGCGCGTTCGGCGTCGGTAAGGGACCGCGCCGTCAAGGGCCCTTCGCCCGGCAGGCAGTCCTCCATGAAGAGCGAGGCGGGCAGGATCTTCACGCCCGACGCGGCGAAGAGGTCGATGAGCCGCTTGAAGATCGTGTGGGCGCTCTTGACGGGAAGCGCCCGGAGAGCCGCCTTGATCTCGTCGTCGAACCCGCCGCGAAAGAGCGAGAGGGGGTTGACCTGCCCGGCGAGAATCGCCCCGTCGTACCCCTGCGCCCCCGCCCAGCGGATGGTCGCGGAGATCTCGTTCAGGCGAATCCACTTGACATGGTCGGCGGCGCGAACCGTCGCGCGCGACGTCGAGCCGCGCAGCGCGACGACGTCCACGCACGGCACGCCCGCCCGCTTCGCCCCGCGCACGAGAAGCTCGGGATAGACGCCGGACCCCGCGACGACGAGAAGCTTGCCGATCACGGCGTCTTCCTCTTCCGGGGCGGGCGGGGAAGGCGTCCGTTCAGGGCGTCTTGCGCGATGGCCTTCACGTCGGTGTCGAAGTTGCCTTTCAGGATCCACTTCAGGAAGTTGGGCTCGTTGAGCATGATCTCCTTCAGCGGCACGCCCTTCTTCTTGCCGAAGTTCACGTAGAGGACGCCGTCGCGCCACTTCAGCATGCCGTTGCGGTCGGCGTTCGACGGATCCTGCGGGACGAGGTAGGCGTCGAGGGCGTCCATGTTCTTGCCCGCGATCTCCGCATAGCGGTCGCCGGCCGGGGCGCGGCGGGCCTTCTCCAGGATGGCGGCGAGGACGTCGCACGTCGCGCGCGCGTCCGCCAAGGCGCCGTGCGCCCCGTCGTGGGAGCGGCCGCAGTAGAACGAGAGCGCGGTCGAGAGGTCGCGGGGCTCCATGCGGTGGTAGAGGCGCTGGACGTCGATGCGCTTGCCGATGGCCGCCGCGAAGTTCTTGCCGACGCGGAAGAACTCCTCCTCCAGGCAGGGGATGTCGTAGCGGTCGGAGTTGAAGCCGCCGACGTCGCACCCCTCGAAGAAGGCGTAGATCTCGTCGGCGAGGTCGGCGAACGTCGGGCACGATTTGACGTCGTCGTCCGAGATGCCGTGAACGGCCGTCGTCTCGGGGGGGATCGGGATCGTCGGGTTGACGAGATGCTCAAGAGTCTCCTCCGACGAGTCGGGGTTGATTTTGACGGCGGCGATCTCGACGATGCGGTCGCGCCGGGGGAAGAGCCCCGTCGTCTCCAGGTCGAAGACGACGAGCGGGTGTTCAAGTTCGAAGGGGAGCTTCATGTCAGGCTTTCTTTGGAGGGGGAACGGCGCGGTAGTCGGCGAGGGCCTTGCGGAACGCCTCCGAACCGCAGAAGCCGCACGGCTTGAATTCGGGGCAGAAGCCGCGATAGACGCACTCGGGGACGCAGCACGAGGCGAGCTCCGGCTCCTTCTCGCGAATGGCGTCGACGACGAGCTGCCACGCCGCGCGCGTCTCGGGGCTGGCCTGCCCGCACAGCCGGCGGCGCGAGATGAAGAGGACGGCCTGCGCGTTCGCGAAGCACTCGTGCATGACGGGCGCGTCCTGGCGCTGCGCCTCGCGCGGGACGCCCGTCCTGTCGCTGCGCTGCGTCGAGACGAAATGCTCGATGCCGAACTTGTGGCGCACGAGATGCACCGAGACCCAATACGGCAGGTCGACCCACTTCCAGTTGAAGCAGAGCTTGCGGATGGGCGAATGTTCCGCGAGGAGGATGCGCTTCTTCCAGCGCGCGCTCGGCTCGCCCGTGCCCTCGTCCTGGCGGATCGTCGTGCGGGCGGCGTCCGCCACGTCGCGCCAAGAGCCCGTCACCTTCATGAATTTAAGCGTCGTCGCCATCTCTATCCTTTGAAAAACCCCTGAAACGCCGAGGCCACGCTTTCGCCCTCCTCGCGCCGCTCTTTCGAGACGGCCGTGAGGAGCTCGGCGCAGCGGCCGCAGGCACGGCAATGGTTCGCGTCCTCGCAGTCGCGGACGAGCGGCCAGAGGGGGCTCGCCCCCAGCGCGTCGTTGTCCACGGCACTCGGGAAGCGGAAGAACGGATCCGTCAGCTCGGCAAGGTCGCCGTGATACGAACAGGTCGCGTAGGCCTTGATGATCTTCTCCGGGTGCGGATGCCGCCGCGTCGCCAGCTTGACGACGCCGACGAAAGGCTCGTAGAGCGGCAGGTCTTCGGGGCGGATCCAGAGACCCCGGAGGAAGTCCTCGTAGCGGCCCCGCTCGTAGTTCGTGCGGCAGCGGAAGACGGAGAAGCCGAACGTCGCGCCGGCCGCCGACTGGCGCATGCGGTTGTGGCCGTGCAGGTTGTTGTGGAACTGGTGGAAGGGGCAGTTGCGGAGGCAGCCGGAGTTGGCGTAGAGGCACGCCGTCTTGCCGTGCGCCTCGGCCCACGCGCTCATCCGCTTGACGGCGTCGAGGCGGCGATGCTCGGAGAGGCCGATGTAGAAGGAGTCGAAAAGCTCCGTCATGTAGCCGAGGGCGTTTTCCGTCGTGATGTCCGTGTTCACGCTGAGGCGTATCTTGACGGAGGGGAAGCGCTGGCGGACGACGGTGGCGATGAACGGCGACGTCGTCGTCAGATGCTCGGGGAAGAGGCCGCAGGCGTCCATCTCGGCGAACTTCTCGCTCACGTGGTCGGCGAGCTCCTCCGACATGGCGATGTCGCCGTAGCAGTTGGCGTTGAAGATCGTGTCGAGCTCGAGGCCATGCTCCCGCGCCCACGTGAGGTCGCTCACGATCCGCGCGCGGCGTTCGGGCGTCCACGGATCGGACGGCCGGCTCGCCGTCACGCCGGGCCATGCGAAGAACACCTCGCGGATGCGCGGGAGATACGCCTCGCACGTCTCCGCGAACGGCAGGTTGTCAAACCAGCCGACGGCCAATGTTCGTCTTTCATTCTGCATAAAGGAATATGATACGCAATCGCGCGTCGGAAGTCAACTGCCCTGAGGCCCAAGGTGGAAAAGTGGAAGAGTGGAAAGGTGGAAAAGTCACAGGCGACGGTCGCGCTTCAGGCAGCAGAGGCACGGGATGAAGTAGAGCGAGACGAGCGAGG
>CAVGMG010000093.1:0-5964 GCA_963630185.1 Alistipes onderdonkii
AGTTGCCGCGCACGTAGGAGTGCGCGACCTTCCAGAACCCGGCGGACTCCTGGTGCGCGATCGAGACGACCTCGCCGAGCTCGCCCGAGTCGATGAGGGCCTTGATGTGGGCGAAGTAGGCCGTGTAGCGCAGGATGTGCCCGACGATGACGAGCCGCCTGTTCTTCAGGGCGCACGCGATGACCTCGCGGCACTGCGCCTCGGTCGGCGAGATGGGCTTCTCCAGGAGGAGGTGGTAGCCCGCCTCCAGGGCCATGATCGCCGGGTCGTGGTGGAGCGCGTCGGGCATCGTGACCATGACGACGTCCGCCTCGGGACGCTCTGCAAGGCAGTCGCGCCAGTCTTTCCAGTACTTCTTCGCGGGGATGACCTCGGCCTGCACGGGGTCGGCGACGCCGACGATCTCCAGCTGGTCGGGGTGGACCTTGGCATACTCCGCATAGGCGCGTCCGCGATAGCCCGCGCCCAGGACGATGGCCTTGACCTGGCTCATTTGACGAGGGCCTCGACGGCGATGGCGATGTCGCGGGCGCGGGAGGAGCCGCCCTCGCGCTCGATGACGTAGTTCCCCTTGTAGCCGAGACGCGCGAGCTCCGCCAGGAAGGCCTTGCCGCCGACCTGGCCCTCGCCCCAGACGACCTCGTCGCCCCACGTGCCGGGCGTCTTGGTGACGACGGCGTCCTTGATATGCACCTGGCGGATCCACGGGATGAGCGTGCGGAGCGCCTTCAGCGGCTCGCCTTTCGCGTAGAGGATCATGTTCGCCGGGTCGAAGTTGATGCCGACCCCCGGGACCTTCGCCATGAAGAGGGCGAGGTCTTCGGCCGTCTCCTGCCCCGACTCCAGAAGGAGCGTGACGCCGTATTTGCGGCACTCGTCGCGCATCCACGTGACGCGCGCGACGTATGTCGCGAAGGCGACGGGGTCGCTCTCGTCGAGGAAGCCCGCGTGCGTGGACATGAAGCGGCAGCCGAGCTCCTGCGTGAGCTTCGCGCCCGCCGTGACGATCTCCTGGTTCCGCTTCCAGTTCGCGTCCGGCACGATGCCGCCCGTCTTGCGGATCGTCTCAAGCGTCGAGTAGTCTTCGCCCACCGTGCCGATCATCGTCGCCATGAGGACCCACTCGCCCGACGCGATCTTGTCCTTGACGAACTGGAGGGCCTTCTGCCCCTCCGCCGCGCCGTGGCGTCTGTCGGGCGCGATGAACGGCCCGAGCGCGAGGTGGATGCCCTTCACGTCCGCCTTCTTCATCTCGGCGGCGACGCCCTCCATGGGCTCGCGCCAGCTCCAGCTGCACACGCCGATGCGCGAGCGGTCGACGACGGCCGAGGACGGCGCGGCGGCGGCGAGGCACGCGGCCGCGTCCGCCGAGCGCGGGGCGCAGAGGGGGCAGCACCCCGACAGGACAGCCGCCAGCGAGAGCGGCAGGAGAAAGAGCTTCATGGTTTTCACGTTTGTTTTCATGTGAGTGTTCCTTGTTGACTGAAAGGGGCGTGACCCGACGCGCCGGACTCCTCGACGCGCACCTTCTCGAAGAAGACCTTGCGGAGGATGGGCAGCCGCCGCTCCTGGCGCTCCAGCGACCAGAGGAGGAAGCGCCACTTCCTGTCGAAGTCGTAGGAGGGCGGGACGGGCGGGCGGAAGCTCTCGAACTGGTCGCGGCGGACGGAGAGCTGCCACGCCATGGCGTGCGTCCTGAACTCGAAGCCGTTCATGAAGCGTTCCGCGAGGTCGCTCATCGGCACGGTGTGCTTCTGCGAGAACGCCTTGAGCGCGTGCGCGTAATGCGTCATGTAGAAGGCCGCGAGCGCATGGAGGTTCTCGTCGGTGAAGTCGAGCGTCGGCCACCCGAGGCTCCCCCGGATGGAGCACGTCGCCACGCGCTTGGGGACGACCATCTCGCGCAGGAGGTCGTATTCGAACTCGTAGATCTCCTTGCCCACGCCGTAGAGGGGCGAGACGCTCGCGGGGTCGAACTTCTTCATCGCCATGTTCTGCGCGGCCGCGTCCCCCATGAGCGAGACGAGCGAGAAGACGACCTCCGGCTCTTCGCCCGGCAGGCCGTCGGCGCGGCGGAAATACGACTCCGGGATCGACGCCATCGGCTCGCCCTCGCACCGCGTGCGGATGTAGAAGTCGGCGGCCCGCAGGGCGTGCGGCCGGCGGCGCAAAATCCTGTAGTAGGAGCTCAGCGTCAGCCCCAGCGCCCGCAACGCGCCGATCCGCGCAAGCATGTAGTCCCCGTAGCCCTTGCGCGACGACGAAAGCCCCTTCTCGATCAGCCCCGCCTCGATCGGCCGGAAGTTCGTCTTGTAGACGACTTCGCGCGTGCGCCCGCGCCCCACGGCCTTCGCCGCGTCCTCGCGCAGCTCGTAGACGTTCGCGTATTCGACGACTTCGCCCTTCGAGAGCATCGCGCGGAGGTTCGAGAGCAGGATCTCCGTCCGCGCGTCCGCTCCCGGATGGAGCGAGATCCGCCCCTCGACGAACGCCGCGCCCGGCAGCGCCGTGCGCCGGTCGTCGAACGCCGGCGTCGACCCCTCGCCGCGCACCGCGTAGACTTCGCCCGTCACGTACATGTAGAGCGTCTCGACGAACGCGCGCGACGACTCGTCGGCGAACTCCGCCCGCGTCAGGAGCGAGCGGTAGAGCGCGACGATCTCCGCCATGCGCGACGACGCGCCCGGCGCGTCGAGCGCGCCCCGCGCAAGGTCGCCGGCCAGGCGCTCCAGCTTCGGGACGAGCGTCTCCAGCGCGACGCCGCGCTTGAGCCCGAAGAACTCGATCTCGTGGTGGCCGCGATACTTGACGAGGCGCGTGAAGCTCGTCGCGTTCCCCTCGACGACGCCCACGAGCTCGCGGAGGCCCTGGCGGAACGCCTCCTGCTGTCCGTCCGCGAGAGACGCGAAGCGGACGAACTCCGGGTAGGTCAGGAGGTGGACGCCCCGCGCCGAGTGGTAATACGAGATCGACGACATCATGCGCTTGCGCGACGCGGCCAAGGCCGTGCGCATCTCCGCCTCCGTCCACGCGAGCGGCTTCACGCGCCACTCCTGGCCCTGCTTGCGGTAGTGCTCCAGCGTCATCTCGTTGCGCTCGCCCATGACGACGTCCGCGAGCGAGAAGCCCGCGACGTGCAGGAGCCAGTCGTCGTGGCGCACGAGGTCGGCCGTCGAGACGTCGCGCTGGGAGATCTCGATCGTGCCGTTGACGACGTTCGCGCAGAGGACGTGGTTCGCCATGACCTCGCTCCGCCGTGCGCTCTCCAGCTTCGAGAGGCGCCAGAAGCGGCCGTCCAGGAGGGGGAAGGCCGCGACGGCGTGGTTGCCGCTCGTCATCGTCAGGACGCGGCCGTGCGCACGGGCCCGCAGATACCGCTTCTCGACGATGAGGACGCTCGGCTTGTCCGCGAGGCGACGGGAGACGCCGCGCTCGAAGACGAAGGTGTCGTCCGCCACGTCGAACGCCTCGAACGACCAGCTCCGCCCCATGAAGGACGTCGTCACGTCGCCGGGGCGGCGGACGCCCTGCGACCGGATGCGCGACAGAAAGGAGCGGACGGCGGACATGGCCCTCAAGCGGCGGCCGGAGCCGTCAGCGGTAGACGCCGCGCGGCCGCGCCGCATGGACTTTCGGCTCTTCGAGCAGGAGCGCGTACCAGGCGTCGCCGAGGCCCGAATTCGAGAAATGCCCCACGCGGTTGTTCATGAGAACCTCGTGATTGCGCTTGAGCGTCGCGTCGTCGCTCTTCTTCAGGGCCTCCGTCAGCGTCTTGAAGGCCTCGTCCACGAGGTTGCGGCGCACCTCGATCCAGCTCATGGTGGCGGCCAGAAGCACGTTGCCGTTGTATTTGACGCGCCGCACGGCCTTGTCGTAGACCTTGCGGATCTCGCGCTCGTCGGCGTCGCGCATGAACAGGCGGGCCATCTTCATGGCGGACATCGTGGGGTCGACGAAGAGGGCCTTCTTCATGAGGCGGTCGACGGCGGCGAAGTCCTTGATCATCCAGCGGAGCTGGAACTGCGCCGTGGCGACCTGGCGCTCCATGAGCGGCACCCAGAGGCGGTAGGCGCGGAGCTTCTCCGTCTCGGCGAGGGCCTGCATGACGAAGACGCGCGTGTCGGCGGCCATCTCGCGCTGCGCCGCCTGGACGGAGCCGGGCGGGCGGAACTGCCACTGGCGCGTCTTCGCCTGGAGGCGCTTCTGCCCGTCCACGAGAATGGCCTGGACGCCGTCCATGACGCGCTTGACGCGCTTCTGGATGAAGAAGGCGGCGACGGCCTGGCAGACGGCGAACGCGAGAACCGCGTCAACGACGCACCAGCCCCAGGCGAAATCGGCGTAGAGCCACGCCGCCGCGCCGATGCCGAGGGAAAGGGCGAGCGAAATAAGCGATGTCAACATAAGTATTGTTTATTATATCAAACATTTCGCCCGCGCAAGGGAAAATTTTCGAGGCCTTGAATCGGAAAGGAAAAAGCCGGCGGAAGATCCACCCTTCAGGCAATCAGTCGCCATTCGACCGCGGCGCCTTCGGGCCTGGAGGGTTTCAGGGATAATCCGCCGGCAAAGTCAGGACTTCGCAGCCGTCGTCCGTGATGGCGACGGTGTGCTCGAAATGCGCGGCGAGGCAGCGGTCGCGCGTGACGACCGTCCAGTCGTTCTCCAGCACGTCCGTCTTCTCGCCCTTCTTCGTCATCGTGATCATCGGCTCGATGGCGATCGTCATGCCGGGCCGAAGCACGAGCTTCGTGCCGGGCTTGCCGTAGTTCGGCACCTCCGGGTCTTCGTGCACCGTGCGCCCGACGCCGTGGCCGATCCAGTCGCGCACGACGCCGAAGCCCGCCGCCTCCGCGACGGACTGGATCGCGTAGCCGACGTCGCCCAAGTGGACGCCCGGCCCGCACGCGGCGATGCCCGCCTTGAGGCAGGCCTTCGTCGTCTCGACGAGGCGGACGACCTCGGGGTCGGTCACGGACACCATGACCGTGCGCGACGTGTCGCCGTTGAAGCCCTGCGTGCAGATGCCGACGTCGGTCTTCACGAGGTCGCCCGGCATGATGAGGCGGTGGCGCGAGGGGATGCCGTGGATGACCTCGTCGTTGATCGAGACGCAGAGATGGCCGGGGAAGCCTTCGTACTTAAAAAAGCTCGCCTTGACGTGGTGCTTCGCGCAATACGCGACCACGCAGTCGTCGATCTCGGCCGTCGAGACGCCCGGCGCCACGGCGGCGGCGCAGATGTCGCGGATCTCCGCGCTCATCCGGCACGCCTCGCGCATCCGGGCGATCTCGGCCTTCGACTTGACGTCGACCTTCATCGGCTACATCGCGCGACGGAAGGCCTCGGCGTTCTTCGCGGGGCCCTGGTTGCCGTCGATCGTCCGAAGAAGCCCCTTCTCGCGGTAGAACGCGATGAGCGGCTCGGTCTCGCGGTGGTAGACCTTCAGGCGGTCGCTCACCGTCTCGGGGTTGTCGTCCTTGCGGATGACGAGAGCCTCGCCGCAGACGTCGCAGACGCCCTCGACCTTCGGCGGCAGGGCCTTGACGTGATAGCCCGCCTTGCACTTCGGGCACGTGCGGCGGCCGGCGATGCGGTCGGCGATGATCTCGTCCGGCACGTCCACGAGGACGACGGAGCGGATCGGCGCGGCCGTCTCCTCCAGGATCTTCGCCTGCGCGACGTTGCGCGGGAAGCCGTCGAGGAGCATCGTGACGTCGCCCGTCGTCTCGGCGATGACGTCCTTGATCATCTGCGCGATGAGCGCATCGGGGACGAGCGCCCCCTTCTCCATGTAGGCCTTCGCCTCACGACCCGCGTCCGTGCCCTTGGCGACGGCGCCCCGCAGAAGGTCGCCCGACGAGACATGGCGCAGCGACGCGTCCTCCGCCGCAAGGCGGCTCGCGATCGTGCCCTTGCCAGAGCCTGGCGCACCCAGTAGAATGACGATATTCATAATGCCCC
>CAVGMG010000094.1:0-5951 GCA_963630185.1 Alistipes onderdonkii
CGGATGCCGCGCCAAAACAGAAGCCGCCGACGGTGCGCGACGCCTCCGTGGAGGTGACGACGCGGACGAACGCGGCGGAGAAGGCGCAGATGCAGGTCGTGTCCGTCGCATACGACGGGGACACGACGCTGGAAGTCACGCTGTCGGAGCGCCCGGACATGGACGGCATCCGTTCCTACGTGAGCGTCGGCCCGATGAACGAGGGCCTCGCGGGAATCTCCTACAAGGCGGACTACAACGAGAGCCGCGGCGTCTACGAGCCGAAGCTGGTCGTCACGGGCGACTTCGCGAACGGCACGAACGTCACGCTTCGCCTGCGCAAGGGGCTGCCGCTCTACGGCAAGTCGACCTTGGCGGACGTCGCCCTGGCGGAGGACTTCGCCTACGAGTTCCAGCGACGCGACCTGCGTCCGTCCGCCGCTTTCGCCCACAACGGGCGCTACTTGCCGCCGTGCGGCGGCCGGACGCTGGCGATCGAGAGCGTGAACCTCGACACCGTCCGCCTGGAAGTCCGCCGCGTCGAGCCGGCGAACGTCGTCCAGCTCCTGGCGCGCGAAGAGGACATGTATGAACGATATTACGGCGGCGACGGCGATTCGCAAGACACGGCGGAACTGGCCGGCGAGGCGACGGAGAGCCTTCACGCCTGCCGGAACGTGCGCAACCGCAAGGAGACTTGGCAGGCCTCCGTCAGCGTGGAGGACGGCGGGCCGAGCAACGGCGTCTTCCTCGTCGCCGTCGGCGGCGGGACGAATCAGTTCTGCATGGCACGGTATCATTATTACTGCGACAAGAAGCTGTGCAACGCGCCGACGTATCGCCTGGTCTGCGTCTCCGACCTCGGGCTTTCCGTCCGCGCGAGCGAAGGCCGCCTCGGCGTGTGGGTGACGTCGCTGACGACGGGCCGTCCCGTGCCGGGCGCGAAGGTGCGCGTGTTCTCCGCCGCGAACGTGGAAGTCCTGCGCGGGACCGCCGACGCGGACGGCTGGTGCGTCCCGGCGCGCGTCCAGAAGGGCGAGCCCTTCGCCGTCGTGGTCACGTCGCCGTCCGGCGACGACAGCACGTTCATGGCCCTCACCGACCGCATGGAGGTCGACGAGACCTACCCGGACGGCGCGCGCGACGAGTATCTCGCGAAGGACGCCTGCACGGGGTTCGCGTGGACGGAGCGCGGCATCTACCGGCACGACGAGCGCATCCTCTTCCACCTCCTTTTGCGGACGGGCGAGATGAAGGCGCCGAAGCCGTTCCCCGTCAACCTCGCGCTCGTCAGCCCGAAGGGCGACGTCTTCGCGAAGAAGACGGTCGTCTCGGACGCGATGGGCGCGATTGACGACGACACCTTCGCCGTGCCGGCAGACCAGCCGAGCGGAAAGTGGCTCCTCCGTGCGACGCTGCCGGGCCCGAAAGGCAAGGCGGAAGTCCTTCTCGCCGAGCGCGAAATCAAGGTCGAGGAGTTCGCGCCGCCGCAGGTTCGCGTCAAGGTCGCCGCGAAGGAGGACGTCGGCCCGGCGGACTTCTCGTTCTTTGTCTCGGCGGAGCATCTCTTCGGCGGCGCGGCGTCCTCGCTTCGCTGTGAAGGGGCCGTCGTCTTCGAGGACGTGCCGTTCGCGCCGGCGGCCTGGAAGGGCTACCGGTTCGGGAGCGAAAGCCGGGGGCTCAAGCCGAGCTTTCGCCGCGTCGGCGCGCGCGTCCTCGACGCGGACGGGCGGCAGGCGTTCGACGCGCCGCTCTGGAAGGACTCGGGGCTTCCCAAGGCGATGGTCCGCGCCACGGCGCAGGGGACGGTGTTCGAGGACGGCGGCCGTCCGGCGACGGCGCGGGCGTCGGCGCTCCTCCACTACTACCCCTACTACATCGGCTCGACGCTGCCGGGCTGGGTGCGAAAGCCCGAACGCGGCACGCCGCGCCTGTCGCTCGCGTGCGTCCGCCCGGACGGCACGCGCGTCGCCGAGCCGAAGACGCTTTTCGTCAGCCTTGAGCGCGTCGATTCCTACTACTCCTACCGCCGGAACGAGGACGGCGTCAACACGTGGAGCTGCGAGCGCATCCGCTCGCGGGCGACGGACGACTGGTCGGTCGAGACGAAGACGGACGCGGACACGTCCGTCAGCCTCCCGGTCTCCGCGTGCGGCGACTACGTGATCACCGTGACCGACCCCGCGACGGACGTTTCGTATTCCCGTGCGTTCTACCTGAGCGACTGGGGCGACGAGGCCGTCCGCGCCCCGCTCTCGAATCCGACGGAGGTGACGCTCCGCGCCGACAAGGCCGCCTACCGCGTCGGCGAGACGCCGCGCCTCGTCGTGAAGTCGCCGTTCGCGGGCTACGCGATGCTCTCCGTCCAGCGCGACCGCGAACGCTACACGCAGATTCTCGCGCTCACGAACGCGACGAGCGAGGTGACGCTCCGTCCCGTCGGAAAGGAGGACGCGCCGAATCTCGACGTCTACGTCTCGGTCGTGCAGAGCGTGACGGAGAACGCGAAGCATCTCGCGGCGCGGGCGCACGGGCAGATCACCGTGAAGGTGATGCCGGAGGAGTTCGAGATCCCCGTCCGCGTCGAGGCGCGCGTCGCGGAGGCGAAGTCCGTCGAGGCGACAGTCGAGGCCCCGCAGGCGGCGGACGTGTGGGTGACGGTCGTGGACGAGGGCATCAACCTCCTCACGGGCGAGCCGACGCCCGACCCCGTCGCGGCGTTCGCGGAAGTGCGCGATGCTTGGCATCCGCTCTACGACATCTACGGCAAGATCCTGCCCGTGGACGGCGCGGCGCTCAAGGCGAGCGGCGTCAAGACGGGCGGCGGCTTCGGGGCGGAGATGCTGGGGCGCGTCAGCCCCGTCGGGACGCGCCGCTTCAAGCCGCTCGCCCTCCAGCAGCGGGCGGTGCGCGGCGCGGACGGCCTGTGGCGGGCGACGTTCCGCCTGCCGCCGTTCGTCGGCGAGGTGCGCGTGACGGCCGTCGCCCACTCGGCGACGGCGACGGGCGCCGCGTCCGTGCAGGCGAAGGTCGCGCCAAAGGTCGTCATGATGCCGGACGCGCCGCGCTTCGCCGCGCCGAATGACACATTCGAGGTGACGCTTCCGCTCCACAACCGGAGCGGCGCGGCGGCGGCCGTCGACTACGAGATCCTGGCGGACGGCGCGCGCGTCGTCGCCGGCACGGCGCGTCTCGCGAAGGACGCGGCGACGAACGTCGTCGCGCGCGTCCGGGCGAGGCAAGAGCCGGGCGAGATGCGTCTCGTCTACCGTGCGCACGGCGTCGGCGCTCCGCAGGAGCAGGCGATCGACCTCCCCGTGCGTCCCGCCGTCGCGTGGCGCGAGGAGGCGGGCGTCTCCCGGTCGGGCGAGGCGCCGACCTGCGAGACGTCCGCGTTCGTGAAGTTCTCAAAGCGCACGTTCGACTCGCCGCTCGGCGAATACGAGTCGGCCCTGCGGTGGCTCGCCGAATACCGCCACGGCTGCCTGGAGCAGACGTGCTCGCGCGTCTTTCCGCTCGTCGCGGCGGGCGGCGTCCTGAACGGCGTCGTCTCGAACGCGGCGGACGCGGTGGAGCGCGGCGTCCGGCGCGTGGAGTCGATGATCCGCGAGAACGACTTCACGATGTGGCCGGACTGCGACTATGCGCCGTGGAACCGGGAGGTCTCCCTCTACGCGGCGCATCTCCTGTTCGCGGCGGAGAAGTCCGGCGTCGCGCTGGACGCGGCGGCGCGGAAGCGGGTCGTCACGTTCCTGGACAAGTGGTCGTGCGCGAAAGACCTCGACGAGGCGACTTATGCGTCGCTCGTGCGGACGCTTTCGGGGTCGCCCGACCGCGACCGGCTCTTCAGCCTCTATGACAAGCGAGCGACGCTCTCCGCCCTCTCCCGCGCACGGCTCGCCTTGGCGTTCGCCGAGATCCGCGACGTCGCGCGGGCGCGGACGCTGCTCGCCGACGCCTACGAGCCGCAGTCCGTCAAGGAGGCCGCGTTCCAGCTGATGGCGCGTGTCGCCGCGGACCCGAAGGATGCGCAGATCCTGCCGCTTCTCGCGTGGCTGAACGCCGCACGCGACCGCAGCAGGCTCAGCTGGGGGACGACCGAGGAGAACGCCCACGCGCTGCTCGCCGTCGGCGCCTTCTACCAGGCGAATCCGCCGAAGAAGGGCGAGTCGTTCGTCTCGTGGCGGAAGCTCACGCTGCCGAAGGTGGAGGACGTCAAGGCCGAGTCGTCGGGGCTTTTCCTGTCGCGCCGCTTCCTGACGCCGGAAGGGCAGGCGGCCGATCTCGCGAACCTCGCCTGCGGAGAGCTCCTCTACGTGGAGCTTTCCGTCACCTCCGCCGTCAGCCGCGTCGTCAACGACCTCGTCGTCGAAGACCTCTTCGCCGGCGGCTTCGAGCCGGTGCTGGGCGGCCTGGAGCAGGCTGTCCCGGCGTGCGACGCGAACGGGGCGCGTCTCGTCGAGGACTGGGTGATGCGCACGGACGCGCGGGACGACCGCATGCTGGTCTTTTCGAAGAGGTTCACGCTGGAGGCGGGCGATGTCGCACGGGTCTCGTATCCGGTCCGGGTGGTTTCGGCGGGCGCGTTCGTCCTGCCGGGCACGCGCGTGGAGGGGATGTATAATCCTCAGCTCCGCGCTGGCCTTGCCCCTGGCCGCGTCGTGGTTCACCACTGACTGGTCGCCCGAGGGGTCGGACGTCTATCCGGGCGGCGTCGTCCTGCGCGATGACGCGGGGAACGCGCTGCGCGTCACGCTCGGCCCAGGCGACGTCGACTGCCGCCCCGGCTACGAGGCGAGCCCTGACGACTGGATCGTGAAGGCCGTCGTCGCCGTGGAGGACGGGACGTTCTGGACGCATCGCGGCGTGCGTCCGCTCTCGATCCTGCGGGCGGCGGCGCAGAACGTCTTCTACCGCCGCCGCATCTCGGGGGCGTCGACCATCTCGATGCAGACCGTCCGCCTCATCCGCCCCCATCCGAAGACGCTCTGGTGGAAGTGGAAGGAGGCGATCCTCGCCTTCAAGATGGAGCGGCAGCGGGACAAGCTCTGGATCCTCTCGCAATACCTGAACCGCACGCCCTACGGCTCGAACCTCGTCGGCATCGAGGCGGCGGCGCAGGGCTGGTTCGGGAAGGGCGCGAAGGATCTCGGCCTCGGCGAGGCGGCGCTGCTCGCGGGGATGGTGCAGGCCCCGTCGCGCTTCCGTCCCGACCGGGGCTACGAGCGGGCGCTCCGCCGCCGCGACTACGTGCTGGACAGGATGGTGACGCTCGGGACGATCACGCCGGAGCAGAGCGCGGCGGCCCGCACGGTCTTCCCCGTCGTCCGCCGCGCCCCGCGCCCCTTCAAGGCGCCGCACTTCTGCGACTGGGTCGTGCGCCGCCTCTCGGACGGACGCGATGCGCCGCGCACGAGCGGCGACGTCGCGACGACGCTCAACGCGGACATCCAGCGTCTCGCGGAGAACGCGGTCGGACAGGCGGCGGCGAAGGGCGGCTATTCCGTCGCGGCCGTCGTCGTCCACGCCCGGACGGGCGCGGTGAAGGCGCTCGCCTGCAGCGGCGACTACTTCGGCGCGGCGGGCGGACAGGTGAACGTCGCCGCCGCGCCGCGTCCGGCGGGCTCGACGCTCAAGCCGTTCCTCGTCGCCCGGGCGTTCGACCGGGGGCTCGCCACGCCGGAGGAGCGCGTCGCTGACGTGCCGCAGGCGTATCGCGGCTACCGTCCGGCGAACTTCGACGCGACGCACCGGGGCGCAGTGACGGTGCGTGACGCGCTCGTCCTCTCGCTGAACGTCCCGTTCGTGCAGATGCTCCGGAAAGTCGGCGTCAGCGAGTTCGGGGCGACGCTGCGCGAGCTCGGGTTCGCGCATCTGGGCGGCTCGGACGCCTCCTTCGGCCTCGGCATGGCGATCGGCAACGTCGAGGTCTCGCTCGTCGAGCTCGTCTCGGCCTACGCGACGCTGGCGCG
>CAVGMG010000095.1:0-5824 GCA_963630185.1 Alistipes onderdonkii
ATGTGGGGCTTACCGCCTCGGCCGTCCTCAACGTCTGCATGGTGACGATTTCGCGCGAAAGGCGCATCCCCTTCGCCATCCAGGCTCCGTCCCGCACAACCGCCGACGACATCGCCGCGCTGGAGTCGGACATCGCCCTCTCCCGCCGCGAATTCGAGGAAGGCAAGGGCATCCCGAACGATGTCGTCTTCGACCGGCTCCATGAAAAGCTGACGTCCATGAAGTCCGAAAGGATTGCCGTATGATCGTCGTCTGGTCGCCGCACGCCGAAGGCCTTCTCAACGGAATCGTTCTCGACATTGCCAGAGAGGCTTCTCCTGACGACGGGCTTCGCTGGGAGGATAGACTGCGCAAGGGCGCAAGCGGGCTTGCCGACTTTCCTCTTTCCTGTCCTGCCATTCCGCTTGAATGTTTTCACGACGTTCCGCCGAACCCCGAACGGCTTCGACAGCTCATCTGCAAACCCTACCGCATCGTCTACGAAGTGGTCGGCGACGAGGTGCATGTCCTCTCGATCCGCCACGGACGCATGCTCATCGCGCTCGACGACACCCGCTGGAACTGATACGTTCCGTTCCGTCTGCCACCTGACGCTCACGCTTTCATCACCTCATTTCGATTCGGGACGGCAAGCCAAGCGGAACCCGTCCATGGAGTTGCCAGCGGACAGACTTCCGAAGTTTCCCCGGTAGGCAAAGGCGCAATACGAGGCATCGAACCAATACGAGCCGCCGAGCAACCAGCGATTCAGACACCATTCCCACACATTGCCGTGGACGTCGTAAAGCCCCCACGCATTTGCCTGCCGCGTCCCGACCTCGTGCGTCGAGCCGTCGCTGTTCGCCGAATACCAGGCATAGTCGTCGAGTCCCGTCTCGCTGTCGCCGCAAAGCCACGTCGTCGTCACGCCTGCCCGCGCCGCGTATTCCCATTCCGCTTCGCTCGGCAGGTCAAGCGTCGAGAGACCCGTCCTCGGACGGACGCGACTTGGCGATCATGGCCGTCAGAGCGACAAGCGTTTCAGTCGCGAAGTCAGGCGATCGTCCGGATTCCGTATTGGGAGAGCTTCTGGTCTCCCGTCACGACCGGAAGGTCATGGGCGAGCGCGGTCGCGATGATGATCCGGTCCGCAGGGTCGCGGTGGTGGTTCGGCAGCTGCGCCGCGCGAAGCATGACCGCATCCGTCGGCGGTAGCGAGGTGAGGCCATACGCCTCGACGAGGTCGGACATGAAGGCGTCTGCCGCGACCGGGATGCGCAGCTTCCCCTCCGCCATCAGCCGCGCGATCTCCCAGACGGAGATCGACGAATAGCACAGCTGCGCGGCGGCGGAGATCCTCCGACGCGCATCGCCGCTCAGCGAGCCCCCTCCCATGCCCAGCCAGATGAGCGCACAGGTGTCGAGCAGGAGTTTCATCAGGCGTTCTCCCAAAGGGCGGAATCGTCAGCGAACAAGTCCCCCTCGACGGCAATCTGCCGTCCGTAGCCGCGCAGGGGACGAATCTCGCGCACGGGCTCGATCGGCACGACTCGCGCAATCGGATGGCCGTATTTCAAGATCGTGAAGGAGATGAATTGCGTCTCGACCTCGGACAGCATGCCGGAGAAATTGGCCTTCGCCTCGTTGACATTCAGCGTCGTTGGCATGTTCAAAATCCCCTTTCCTTGTCTCTGTGTCGCACATTATATCAAAATGAAACCTGTTGGGTCAATTGTGACCTGTTGTGCCACATCAGACGGAGATGGCAACACCTAACGGGTCGGCGAAAAGGAATCGTCACTCCTTGCGCCAGATCTCCGCGCCCTTTTCAGGCTTCTTGAAGTCGGCGGCCGCGGCGGACGGCGAACGCCGCGAAGGCGAGGGCGGCGAGGACGGAAAGCACGACCGAGACGCCGAGCGGAAGGCCGTGCGGGATCGGGCCGAGAGGCTGGCCCTTGTCCGCCGACGTCCAGAGGATGAACGTCGTGACGACGCTCGTCATGAACATCCCCGGCACGAGCGTCATCAGCGCGGACCACGTGCGCCCGCCGCGCAGAAGCCAGACCGTGCAGGCCATCAGCGTCGTCGCCGACATGACCTGGTTGCCCCACGCGAAGTAGTTCCAGACGTGCGCGAACGAGTCCGCGCTCAGGTTGCTCCACCACAGGCAGACGGCGACGAGCGCGACGAGCGGCAGGCAGACGAGGACGCGCGGCGCCATCTTCGCCTGCGCGACGCCCAGCATCTCCGCCAGGCTCAGCCGCGCGCTCCGAAGCCCCGTGTCGCCGCTCGTGATCGCCAGCACGACGATCGCGAAGACCGTCACGCCGCCCATCCACGGGCCGAGCATCCACGTCGTCACGTTCGCGAGGACGTCCGCCGGGGGACGCGCGAGGGTGGCGGGGTCGTGATTGTACATCGCGAGCGCCGCCGCCGCCCAGATCATGGCGATCACGCCCTCGGCGACCATCATGCCGTAGTAGGTGAGCCGCGCCTCGCGCTCGCTGCGGATCGTCCGCGCCACGATCGGGCTCTGCGTCGCGTGGAAGCCGCTGATGATGCCGCAGGCGATCGTCACGAAGAGGAGCGGGAAGAGGGGGCTGCGCCCGCCCGCGTCGAACACCTCGGCGCGGTACTTCAGAAACGCCGCGCCCTCGTCGAGAATCGAGGGGTCGCGCAGACCGTACCAGACGAGCGCGACGCACATGGCGACCGAGCCGACGACGAGCACCGCGCCGAAGAACGGGTAGATCGCCCCGATGATCTTGTCCACGGGGAACAGCGTGGCGACGACGTAGTAGACGAAGATGAGCCCCACCATCCACCAGAAGAACGGGATCTCGGGGAAGAGCGTCGTGTCGATGAGCCGCGCCGGGACGTTGATGAAGACGGCCACCATCAGGACGAGGAGGCCGATCATCAGCCACGAGAAGACCGCCGCGTAGCCCCGCCCCAGATGCGTCCGGATGATCTTCGGCAGGTTCGCCCCGTTCATGCGGATCGAGATCATGCCGCTCACGAAGTCGTGCACGGCCCCCATGAAGACGCAGCCGACGGGGATGATCAGCAGGGCGACCTTGCCGAACTTGACGCCCGCGATGACGCCGATGACAGGCCCGATGCCCGCGATGTTCAGGAGCTGGATGAGCATGTTCTTCCACTTCGGCAGCGGCACGTAGTCCACGCCGTCCGGGTTCGCGATCGCCGGCGTCGGGCGGTCGTCCGGCCCGAGGACCCGTTCGACGACGCGGCCATACGTGAAATACCCGATGACGAGAAAGACGATCCCTCCGAGAAACCAACTCATGTTCGCAGCTCCTTTCGCTTGCTTCAATTATACCACATCTCGCCGACGAGCGGCGTGATGCTTCTCCTGGGCCTTGCCGCGCTCGCGCTCAAGCGTCGGTAGCCTGGCGAGGTTGCCCGATATGGTATAATATCCCGTATGAAGACATACGGAATCATTCCAAGCCGGTTCGGGTCGAGCCGGTTTCCCGGAAAGCCGCTCGCCCTTCTCGCGGGCAAGCCTCTCGTCGCGTGGGTCGTCGAGGCGGTGAAGCGGGCGAAGGGTCTCGACGAAGTGCTGGTCGCGACGGACGACGAGCGCATCGTCGCCGCCGTCGAGCAGTGCGGCGGCGTTGCCGTCATGACGCCGAGCGACCTGCCGAGCGGCACCGACCGCATCGCCTGCGCGGCGCGGAACTTCCTCGGACACGACTTTGCGGACGACGACATCCTCGTCAACGTCCAGGGCGACGAGCCGCTCATCGACCCGACGCTCGTCGAACAGCTCGCGGCGAAGCTGAAGGACGACCCGCGCTGGTCGATGGCGACCGCCGTCACGCCGATCCTGAACGCGGCGGACTTCGCGGCGAAGACGGTCGTGAAGGTCGTCCTCGACCGCGACGACGGGGCCCTCTACTTCTCGCGCGCCCCGATCCCCTGCGCTCGCGACGATGCGCCGACCTTTGCCGCGCCGACCTCCCTCTACGTCCGCCACCTCGGCATCTACGCCTATCGCGGCGCGTTTTTGAAGAAATACATCGCCGAGAGGCCGTGCGAACTGGAGAGGACGGAGAAGCTCGAACAGCTGCGCGCGCTCTGGATGGGCGCGAAGATCGCCGTCGTGCGGACGGACGACGAGGGCGTCGGCGTGGACACGCCGGAGGACGCCGCGCGCGTCGAGAAATTGCTAATCGCCCGCCATGCCTGAAGCCGCCCTTCCGGCCCGCGAGCGCCGCGCGATCTTCCGCCGTGCGCTCGTCGCGTCGCTGCCCGTCCTGATGGGCTATCTCACGATGGGCTTTGCCGCCGGCGTCCTCTTCGCCGTGCAGACGAACGCCCCGTGCGCCCCGGTCTGGTCGTTCTTTCTCGCCGCGCTCGTCATCTCGGGCACGATGAGCTTCGCGATCGTGCCGGCGCTCGTTGCGGGCACGTCGCTCTGGGGCGTCGCGCTGCTCACGCTCGGCATCAACTTCCGCTACGCCTTCTACGGCTTCTCGCTCCTGACGCGGTGGCGCGGCGTCCCGCTCCTCCAGAAGTGGTTTCTCGTCCATTCGCTCGCCGACGAGATGTACGCGCTGGACGTCGCCTGCAAGTTCAAGGACCCGCGCAAGAACCTCCGCTACTGCCTCTGGAACCATGCGCTCAACACGTCCTACTGGGTCGTCGGATCGGTCGCGGGCGCCATTGCCGGCGCAGAGCTTCCGATCCCCTCGAAGGGCATCGAGTTCGCGATGGCGGCCCTCTTTCTCGTCATCTTCACGGATCAGGTGAAAGGCTTCTTGAAACGCCGCCATGACTGAACGCCTCGTCTCCTTCGCCGGCGCGATCGCCGTCGCCGCGCTCGTCACCTTCGCGCTCCGCGCCCTGCCCTTCGTCCTCTTCGCGGGGAAAGACCGCGCCCTGCCGCCGGCCGTCGAGCGTCTCGGCGCGTTTATCTCCCCCGTCATCATCGCGGGGCTTATCGCCTATTCCTACTACGGGCTCTACCGGGCGGACGGCTTCGACCTGGCGACCGACTGGGCGTGGCCGCTTGCGGCCGGCGTCCTCACCGTCGCGCTCCAGGCCTGGAAGGGGAACCCCCTCGTGAGCATCCTCTCCGGCACCGTCCTCTACATGTTCCTCGTCTCCTGCGCCTAAACGACGTAGGAGACGAGTGGGAAATTGACACATACTTCCCCTCTCCGAGGACGAGGTGGTCGAGGAGGCGTATCTCCGCAATCCTGGCGAGCGCGGCAAGCCGCTCGGTAAACTTTCGGCCTGCCCTGCTGGGCTTGGGGTCGCCTGACGGATGGTTGTGCGCGACCATCAAGCCATTTATGGCAAGAGGCACCCCCTCGCTTCTCTCTGGCGAAAGTTGCCGTTTTCAGTTGTATGCTCATTCATGGTGTTCCTTTTGGGGCACAGCGATTGTCTCGCAATGTAGACGTTTTGCAGACACCAGCATAGAGTGCATCAAAAAGATGTCTCTCAAACTCGCGATTCCCTTTGACACTCCCATTGTCCCGGCATCAATGCAGCTTGAGAAATCTGCATTCCCCATGCCACTTTTCTGTCGAAAAGACTGCACCACGCCTTTATGCTTTGCATAACTCCACAATTCCGACTTGCCATTTTCAACTACAATGGGCATAACATATGATGGGATTCCAATTCGATCTATCATAAAAAATGCATCTTGGGACGCATGAATCTCCGAATCAATACCGAGAATCTCGATATCGTCAAACTGGAACGACTGCGGCTTTTCGGATCGGGCAAATAACCTATTACCCTCTTTGACATAAAGCGTCCATTTGAAGTTTGTATTAGATTCCTTCTCGACATCCGATGACACATACGC
>CAVGMG010000096.1:0-5723 GCA_963630185.1 Alistipes onderdonkii
CTTTCCACATTTCCACCCTTCAACTCTCTGTGCCTTTGCGCCTCTGTGTTAAAAAGTTGCCGCCCTCTCGACAATCCTGTCAATCCTGTCTAAAAACTTCGCGCCCTTTGCGTCAAACCCTTTGCGGACTTTGCGTTGAAAACCGTCGCTTCGCCGGGGCGAGTGGCTTCGAGTCAATCCTGACTGAAAGAGAAGTCCTGAAAGGGATGGGTGCGGCGGAGGGAGGCGAGCGTCTCCTCGTAGGCGCGGCGCATTGCGCTTTCTTCCTGCGGCAGGGCGCGGACGACGACGCGGTAGGAGATCCCCTTCTCCGCCAGGCACGCCACGAAGTAGACGGGGTGGTTTAGAAGGCTCGCGAAGCGGAAGACGCCCCCTCCTCGGTCGCCCGCCATCAGCAGGGCGTCCCCCGCGTCGAGAAAGGCGCAGGCGTCGAAGAACGTCTCAAGCCCGAAGGACGCGACCGGATGGAAGACGACGTGCGACCGCGCGGCGTGGCGCAGATAGAACCGCGTGAAGACCTGCGTGCGCGAGAAGTCCATCCAGGCGTGGAACGTGCGCGTCGTCTCCCCCAGCGACGACAGGACTTCGACCGTTCCCACGTGCGAGGAGAGGACGAAGACCCCGACCCCCGTTTGGACGTCCTTCAGAAAGGCCTCCGCGTCCGGCGACGGCTCGACGCGGAGCGTCGGCAGCGACGGCCCCCGCGCCATGACGACGAGCTTGTCGGCGAGCGAGCGCGTGAAGAAGAGCACCTTCCGGACATCGCCCGACGCCGTGCGCACCGACCGCGAAAACGTCCACGCCAGGACGCCCACGCCCGCCGCCAGAAGATGGAGGGCGCGGAGGCCGAAGACGCGATAGAGGAGGTAGAGGACTTCGAGGCCCAGGGGGCTTGCGGCCTTTTCGACCGAGGGCGGCGCGGCCTTCGCGTCTGTCGGCGGCCGCAAGAGAAGCGCAAGGACGAAGACGAGCGGAAGGCCAATCCCCAAAACGAGGCCGAACGACGCGATGACGGGAAACGACACGAACGCCAACGCGCCGAACCCCGCCATGCTCGTCAGAAGCGCACAGAGCGCCGAGCGCATGGACGACGCGGCGGACGACTGCAAGAAGACGGCGTAGTCGATGCCCATGCCCAGGAGGAGAAAGGCGGCCAGCAGATGGAAGAAGTTGACGCTCTCGCCGCGCCACCCCAAAAGGCCCGCGAGGACGAGAAGCGCGAGACACGACGGCAGGAGAAGCCGCACCGCCCGCGACCGGCAGAAGAGGAGAAGGACGAGGAAGAGCAGCCCCAGCGAGAGGCCGAGGCTTTTCAACGCCGACGACGTCCATGCGGCGAAGATCTGCTCCATGAGGCCTTTCGGGTCGGGAATCTCCTCCGTCGGAAGCGGCGGCATCGTCAGCGCGGAGACGGACAGGGTTTTTGCCAGAGCCGCGCCATGCTCCGCGTAGAGACGCTGCACGTTTTCGGCGACGGCGCGACGCTCCGCCAGCGACGGGAAGGCGACGTGCGGCTGAAACGCGGCGGCGAGTTTTTCGGCCTCAAGGAGCGCGGCGCTCGGGCGGTAGAGCGCGGTCAGATCCGTCCTGATGCGCGTGCGGAAAAGCCCCGCCATCGCCGCGCACACGAGCGAGAGGGCGACGACGCGCACGAGGGCGCGGCGGCCGGGCGAAAGCGAGAGACGCGCCGCCGGCACGTTCGCCGCCAGGGCGGCTTTCGCGGGATAGCACAGAAGGACGTAAAGAAACGCGGCCAGAAGCCCGACGGCGAGGAAGAGCGCCAGCTGCACGAGGAGAAGGACGCCCGAGAGCATCAGCGGCACGAGGCTGATCTCCGTCGTCAGGAACGAGACGAGAAGGCTCTTGCGGACACGCGGCTTCTCGTTCTCTTCCGCGAGCAGCCAGTGAAACGAGTAGTCGATGACGAGACCGAGGACGGTCGTTCCCATGACGCAGGCGAGAATGTGGATCTTCGGGAACGCGACCGCGAGCGCCAGCGCACCCGACAGGGCCGACACGCCGAGCGACAGGGCGAGCAAGGGGAGATACCGCCACGACCGAAAGACGACGAGCGAGAGAAAGGCGATGAAGAGAACCGAGAACCAGCTCAAAACGGAAATCTCGGACTTGCTCCTCTCCGCCGAGAGCGCCGTATGGACGGGCGGACCCGCCAGCAAGACGCGCACGCCCTTCCCTTCGAGCGCCTGCGCCTCCTCGCGAAGCGCGGCAACCGCCTGAAGCGTTCCGTCAAGGCTTTCGCGGACATCCTCCGGGAGGATGCGCACGGCGGCCGCGCAGAAAAGGCCGTTCGTCGAGAGGAGCGGAAAGCCGCCGACCGTCTGGACGCCGTCGCCGCGCCTCGTCGAAAGCGAGACGAGAAACGAGTCCGTCAGGAAGAAGGGATCGTCCTCGAAGCCGAGAAGCGGCGGCACGGGCGACGAGTAGAGGCGGCGCACGGCGCGGCGGAAGACCGTCTCGCGGCCTTGGGGCGACGCGAGAAGTTTCTGCAAATCGGGAGAGACGAGTCCGCTTCGGTACGATCGGACGAAGTCGAGCGCGCCCGAGACGTCTGCGCCGAGAGACGGCTTTTCGCCCAGCGTCTCGGCCGCCGAGAGCGCCGTTGCGGCATCGGGCGCACAGACGAGAACGGTAATCTTCGAGGAGGCCCCCTCGCGCACGAAGAGGGGGATTTTCTCTTTCGCGCGTCCCATCAAGTCGAAGAGCGACGCCTCCAGTTCGGGCGGCGCAACGCGCACCGTCGCGGCGAGCGACGCCGCCAGAAGAAGCGGAATGCCGAAGAGCGAAAGACGCCGGAGGCTAACGCGCATCGCCGGCGTCCTTGAAGTCGATCACCGTCTCCGCGCCGTCGGACGAGCGAAGCGTCGCCCGGAGGGGAAGCTCGCGCCCCGAGACGACGATCTCCGAAAAGAGCCGCGTCATCGCCGCGATCCTCGGCGTCAGCGCGAGCGACCACGCCCCCGCCTCGCCGCCCTGCGCCTCCACGGCGAAGAGGTCGTCGAACGCCTCGCGAGACCCGGCGGCGAAGGCGTCGGTGCGGGCGCGGATCTCGCCGTAGAAGGGAAGCTCCGAAAGCGGCCTTTCGCGCACGCCCTCGTCCGTCACGAAGACCATCGCGTTCGTCGTCATCGTCACGGACGAGGCGAACGGCGCCGTCACGCGCCAGACGATGCCGCTGCCGACGGCGCACGTGACGTCGCCCGACGAGACGAGAAGCCGTTGCGAAGAGGGAAGTCGCCGCGTCATCGTCCACGACGCCGAGCGGCGGAGGGCGCGCTGGAAGGCCGACGTCGCCGCGTCGAGAGGCGGCGTCTCGGCTCCAAAAGCGGACGCGGCGAAAAGAAGCCCGGCGGCAAGAAAGAGACGAACCATTTAGCTCCTTTCGACGAGTCCGCTTGACGAGACACCATGCGGGTTGGAAAACGAGAACGAGAAGCGTCCCGGCCCCTGGCGGACGAGCTCGAAAGCCACCGGCACGAAGGGAAGGATGACCTTCTGGAACTTGAGCCGCCGATACGTGGGCGCGTCCGGGAAGTCGGGGAAGACCTGCCGCGCAAAATGGCGAAGGAAGTAGAGCTGCGCGACGCCCGGCAGGACGGGGAAGCCGGGGAAATGGCCTTGAAAGCACTCCATGTCGGCGGGGAAGACGAGCGACGCCGTCACCTGTTCGCCATGCGCCTGCCACGCGCACACGACGGGCTCGCGGCACCAGAGGGATAGCGCGTCCTGCACGGCGCGGCGCGTCGTCTTGCCCTGCGCGTTGACGGGAAGCTCGCGGACGAAGCGCATCCGGCGCGGGCAGACGGACGGCGACATCCTCTTCAGGAGAGACGCCCGCACGTCGTGGACGACCTTGTCGGCGCCCACCTCGGCAAGACGCGCCACTCCCGATTTCGACGGCACGAGCAGCGCCCCGAGGCGGACGACGCCGCCCGACTCGAACGGCTCGACGCGGACGTCGCCGACGGCCTCGTTCTCTCGGAGCGCGTCTTCGACCGCCGGCAGGGAGCAGAACGTCTCCAGGATCTTGACGCATCGGTCGGCACGGCCTTTCAGAAGGAACTGCCGCGCCCCCACGAACTCGACGAGGTCGTCCATCGTCCACCGTCCGCCGCACGCGAAAGGCGAGACGACTTCCAGCCGCCCATCCTCGCGCGCCTGCGCCGACACGCGGTCGACGAGTGTCCACGCCTCCCCCTGCGAGCGGATGCGAAACGCCACCGTGCCCGACTCCGTCGAGCCGTAGATTTCGAGAGGCGACACGCCCGTCCGCGAGAGGATTGCGCGTGACGTCTCGTCGCGGAGGAGGCTGCCGGACGTGACAATGCCCGTGAACGCCCCCTTCAGGCGGTCGAAGTCGGGATGGAGAAGCGCCTTTTCGAGGAAGGACGGCGTCGTCACGAAAAGGAACGCGCCGAGTTTCCGCCGAAGCGCGAGAAGCTCCTCGACCGAGAAGACGAGGCTGTCGTCCACGACGCTCCCGGCGAGGCGCGGGGCGCGGACGCGCCAGAGCGCACCATACATGTGCTCGGGGCGGACGGACGAGACGACGGGCGGCGACGCAGCCCAGACGTCGCGGAAGAACGCGCAGATCGCGCGCGCGTCCTCCTGGAGAGACGCCTCCGTGCGGACGATGCGCTTCGGCACGCCCGTCGAGCCCGACGACGCAAAGACGACCTCCGTCATCGCGCCCCCTTCGGGCGGCGCGTCCAGGAGAACGCGAAGAGCGCCCCGAGAAGGACGTAGGAGACCGCCCCGTTGTAGAGGGCCCAGACGTTGAGCGGCATGAAGACCGTCGCGCAGGTGACGAGGAGGTGAACCGCGAGAAAGCCCGTCCAGAGGCGCGTCAGCTGGCGGCAGACGAGACGCCCCCGCTCGTCAAGACGGTCGCCCATGCGCACGGCGAAGACCTCGATGAGAGGCGTTCGCGCAAGCGAGCGGGCGAAGAGGGCGAGGGCGATGCCGACGACGACGGCGGGGTAGAGGCGGAACCAGACGCTGCCCTTCAGGAAGTAGACGAGCCAGACGAGAAGAACCGCCAGAAGCCCCCGCGCACACGCCTTCAGAACGACCCCGCGACGCACCCGACGCCCTCCCGGCTCAGCCCTTGGCGACGAGGGTCGCGATCACGTGCGCCACGTCGCCCAGCGTGCGGATGGACTTGAAGTCCTCCGCCTTGACCTTGATGCCCGTCTCCTGCTGGATGCGCACGATGAGGTCGACGGCGTCGATGGAGTCGAGGTCGAGATCCTCGAAGAGGCGCGCCTCGGGCACGAGCTTCGCGCGGTCGCATTCGAAGTCGGCGGCGAGGGTCTCGGCGATCTTGTTGAAAATTTCGTCTTCCGTCATCGTTCAGTCCTCCAACGTCTGGCCCGTCTGGGCGGCAATGAAATCGGCCAAGGACGCAACGGACCGAAAATGCTCGCGATTCTCGGAGGACTGCGCCTTGAACTTGACCTGGTACTTCTTGCGGAGCGCCGCGCCGATTTCAAGCGCGTCGATGGAGTCCAGCCCCACCTCCTCCGTAAAAAGCCCCGCCTGCGACGGGAGATCCGAAGCCGTCAGGCCGTCCACGTCGACACACGAGAGGATGACCGCCCGGATCTCGTCTTCTAATTGAGTGCGTTTCATGGCACGTATTATACCATAAGAGAGGGCTTTGCGTTGCAAGTCGCAGCCCGACGGCGGTCGCGTGGCGGAAGGCG
>CAVGMG010000097.1:0-5698 GCA_963630185.1 Alistipes onderdonkii
GTCGCGGGGTGGAGCGCGGCGTTGACGCCCGCGTCAGTTCCCGACCTATAGGCTCTTGCGGCTCGCCGACCCTTTCAGGCCCCGCGCCGCAGAACAAGGGGAATTATACCATATTTTAGGTTTTAGGTATTAGGTTTTAGCCGAAGAGGTTTTAGGTGTTAGGTTTTAGGTTTCAGCCACGAATCTTCACGAATTCGCACGAATCAGATTTGTGAAGATTCGTGTCCATTCGTGGCTAAAAAGAAATCCTGTGAATCCTGTCTGAAAACTTTGCGACCTTTGCGCTCTTTGCGGCTTTGCGTTAAGAAAGTTGAAGAGTGGAATGGTGGAAAAGTGGAAAGGTTGCTTGGAAGGTTTTAGGTTATAGCCAAATCCGCTGTCCGCTAAAACCTGAAACCTGAAACCTAAAACCTTCTCCCCTCAGTCCTCGTAGGGCGGGGGGGACACGCGGGCCTGGAAGTCGTCCTGCGTCCACGACACGAACCGGGAGGTCGCCTTTTCGAGGAGATACTCCCGTCGCCCTTCCGTCCAGATCATCCACGCGATCAGCACGCGGATGAAGAAGTAGCCGCCGATGGGGATCGGCCCGATGTGGCGGATGCCGACGAGCGGCAGGGCCACGAGCAGGACGGCGACCACGCGCCCGACGACCATCGCCAGATACGTCGCCTTCAGGCGCGGAAGGAAGAGGCACATCCCCGAGCGGAAGATGCGCCCGCCGTCCATCGGAAGCGCGGGCAGGAGGTTGAAGAGCGCGAGCGTGACGTTGAGCCAAAACGCATAGGTGAGGATGTTGAAAAGCCAGACGCTTTCGACGAGGCCGGTCGCCAAAAGGCCAAACGCCACCGCGCCCAGCGCCAGCGAGACGAGAGGCCCTGCCACGGCCGTCAGGAACTCCTGCCACGCCTTGCGCGGCAGGGCGACGAGCGACGCGCAGCCGCCGAGCAGCGACAGCGTGATGCGGCTCGTCCTGTAGCCGAAGGCGCGCGCCGTCAGCGAGTGCCCGAGCTCGTGCAGGACGATGGAGAGGGCGAGAATCAGCGCGAACGCGAGGCCGTAGCCCAGGGGCGCGTCGAAGCAGAAGAGGAGCAGGATGACCGCGAACGAGATGTCCAGGTCGATCGGGACCCCGAAGAGGTCGCACAGGTGAAACGCGCTGTTCCTGAAGAGGATCATGAGTTCTTCAAAAGGCCGAAGGGGCTGAGCGTCGCGTGGGGCGCGACGTCTTTCAGGACGGGCGTGCCGCAGGCGACCGTCGCCCCGTCGCCCACGTGCATGCCGGGCGCGGTGCAGCTGTTCGTCCCCATGAAGACGTCCGCGCCCAAGACCGTATGCCCCGAGAGCGAGACGCCGGGCGCGACGTTGGCGAAGTCGCCCACGACCGAGTCGTGCCCCACGCCCGCGCGGGCGTTGATGATGGCGAACTTGCCGATCGCCGTGCCGACGGAGACGACCGCCTCGCACGCCACATACGTGCCGTGGCGGAACTCCGTCGTCGGCGCGACCTGCGCGGACGGGTCGATCAGCGCGGGGAAGTCGTGGCCGCGCAGACGCGCATACAGGGCGCGGCGGATGGCGTTGTCGCCGATCGCGATGAAGACGGACGCGCCGGGGTTGTCCTTCGAGGCCTTCTCGGGCGTGCCCAGAAGGGGATACCCCTCGAAGTTGCCCGTCGCCTTCGCGGCGTCGTCATCCGCGAACCCGATGACGCGCCACAGGGGCTGCTGCGAAAAGGCGTTGATGCGCTCGACCGTCCAGACGGCCTCGCGGCCGAACCCGCCCGCGCCGACGATAAACAGATCCTTCATGATGACACGACTCCTTCCTTCTGATGACGTCAAAGTCCTTCCATTATACCAAAAACTTCCTACAAACCCAAAAGGCGGTTCGTCTGCTCCTTGCGGATCTCCTGCTCGTCGGACCAGACGAGCTCGCCGGAGGAGAGATCCTTCAGGTTCAGCGTGAACTTGAAGTAGCGGTCGGTGACGCCGTTCGTCTGGCTGCGCATCTCCGTGAGCGCCCCGTAGAGATACATCTGCGCCGCGCTCTGCCGCCCGGCGCGGACGGCCTTCGCCGGGTCGGTCAGGCCCTGGAGCGCCTGGTCGTTCATGAACTGGAGGTCGTCGGCCGCCGTCGTGCGGTCGAGGAAGCGGAACTTGCGCGAGCGGAGGAGCTTCGTGCGGATCGAGTCGGTGACGGACGCCATGTCCAGGTGCATCGTCGAGCGGTTCTGGAACTGCGCGACGTCGAGGACGGGGCGCCTGCCGCCGACCTCCGCGATGAAGTCCTGGTCGGCGAGCATGGAGTCGACCATCTTCTCGACGGTGCGGCGGACGTCCTGCGGCTCAAGGGCGGCCGTCTTCGCCTTCATGTCGAGCTGCGTCTCGCGCGCCACCGTCGTGGCGCATCCGGCCGCCAGGGCGGCGACGGCGACAAAAGCGGAAACCTTCAGAATTTTCATGTCTGCTTTCCTTTCGTTTCTTTCAGTGACATCGTGGCGACGCGGACGAGGCCGCCGCAGTCCGCCATCCAGACGAGCGTCGTCTCGCCCGGGCGGAGCGTGACGGGAACCGTCGTCAGGCGGCCGTTCGCGAAGACGCCGACCGCGTGTTCGCCGGGCGTCATCGCGCCGTCGGAAAAGACCTGCTGCCCGTCCGGGAGCGTCGCCCAGCTGCGCGTGTCGGCGCGGCGCACGGCCGAGGCGACGGCGTTGACGGCGAGGACGGCGAGCTGCGCGTATTCGTTGCCGGCGGCGTTCACGGCGGCCTGCGCCGTCGCCTGCACGGCCGCGCGCGTGATGTTGCGGACGATGACGCCGGGGAGCTGCTCGTCGAGGTCGCGCGCCGCCAGCGCCCGGACGTCGAGGGCGGAAGAGGCCGCGACGGCGTTGGACGACGCCGACACCGTGACGAGGCTCGGCACGTAGGGCGACGTCTCCGCATACATGGGGATGTCGATGGACATCGCCGTGTAGACCGGCACGGGGATCTTGAGGGACTGCCGCTGCGGGACAAGCCCCTCCTCGTAGATCACGAGAAGCTTCGAGAGTCCGTTCCGGGGCGTCGAGACGCCCGACTCCGCACGGCGGGCGTCCGCCGCGAAGACGGGGTTCTCGGGGCGGCAGGCCGCCGCCTTGCGATACGACTGCCACGCCATCTCCGTCTCGCCGTTCGACTCGAAAAGCGCCCCCGAAAGCCACCAGAGGACGGGGTTCTCCCACGAGTTGCGCGTGGAGGCCATCATCTCCTGAAGCGCGGCGGACTGCGCGGCGTAGACCTGCGCGCCCGCCTCGGCGGCCTTCTCGTCGCCGCCCGACGTCTTCAGATCCGCGCCGTAGGTCTCGGCGAGCGCGTCCTGGATGTAGACGGAAAGCCGCGCGTCGACGAGCGCGTCCTCAGTGCGGCCGCAGCCGAGCTCCGCCAGAATCCCGTATTCGAAAGCGAGGTTGATCTCGTAGGGCGAGAGGCAATACGTGCGCGTGCGGTCGTCCGTCACCGTCGAGGCGAGAAGCGCGTTGCCCACGTCGCCCAGCTTGATGGTCGGCGTCGCCTCCTTGCGGTCGACGGCCGAATCCATGGCCGCCCGAAACCACCGCGCCGCCCTCTCGCTGTCGCCCGCAAGGGCGGCCGTGCGCCCCGCCTCCACGCACCCGAGGCTCTTCGAATAGACGGAGTTCGTCGCCAGGCTCTCGCCCCACGCGCACGCCGCCGCCGGGTCGCCCGCCAGCAACGCCTCGCGGGCGCGGAGGGCGTCCTCGTCAACCGAGACGCAGCCCGCGCACGCCGCCAGGGCGAGAAGAGCAAGAACCCGCCGAACCGTCACGGCCTCTCAACCTTGATGGTCGGAAGCGTCCCGCCGATGTCGCGCCACTTCGACGTGTCGATGTTGACCTTCACCTGACGTTCGGCGGCGGCCTGCGCATAGCGGCGGGCGAGGTCGGCGCGGAGCGCCTCGACCGTCCCCCATTTGCGGACGCCCTCGTCGGACATCTCCAAAGCGAGATCGAGGCTCGTCCCCTCCTCAATGTTGACCGTCGCTTCGTAGGGCGTCATCCAGGGGCGCACGACGCGAATCTTGTGCAGGCCCTTCGTCGCGCGGAAATCGCCCGGCGCCGAGCCGACGACGACGCCGTCCAGTTCGACGGACGCGCCGCCGACGACTTTGCGGAGCTCCTGGAGCTGTTCGCCCGACGCCCCCTTCGTCTGCGACTCAAGCTCCGAGACCGTGCGGTCGATCGACGTCTGCACGTGGAACGTGACGAGTGCCGAGTCCGTCGCCGACGGCGCGCGCCACGACGGCGCCTTCGCCGCCACGGCGCCCGTCATGTCCGCCTCCCAGCGGTCGAGGAGGATGTCGTAATATTCCATGGACTGCGGATCGGCGTCCAGGACGGGCAGCGTCTCCGCCCACGTCGGCATGCCGTCGACGGACACGCCGTTCGCGTCCATGACCTTGAAGGCCATGCGCAGCGAGAAGACGGTGTTGAGCCGCCCGTTCAGGTTGCGCTTCGTCGTCCCGGCGCGGAGAATCGTCGCGACCGCCGCGTAGTCGCAGCCGACGGCCTTGGCGACGTTCGGCGACGCGAGAAACGCCTCGGCGGCGAGAGAGGCGTCGACGACCTGAAAGCCGTCCACCTCGGCGAACGCGGCGACGATGCGCTCGCGGACGTTGCCGAGCTGCGCGTCAAGGGCGGGGATACCGCTCTTGTTCTGGACGAAGACGGCGATCTTCTTGTTGTCCGCCGCAAGGCCGGCAAGGGCGAGGGCGGCGAACGCGAGCGACAGGATTTTCGTTTTCATGCGGACGTTCCTTTCATTCGACGGTCTCGACTTCGCGGATCTGGAGCCGTGCCTTGACGGCGCGCGGATTCGGCGCGACGCCCGTAAAGGTGCAGACGTCGTTGCCGTCGAGGACGAGCGCGCGATACGGCTTCGCGTCCGCGTCGATCTCGGCGCCCTCCGCGTCCGCCCAGACCATCCGCGCCTGCAAACGCTGGCGGCGCTTCGTGACGGACTCGAGCGTCACCGTCGCCTTGCGGATGCCGTCGGAGGCCTCGCCGTAGACGACCTTGCGCACCTTGACGCGGTTCGAGAGGCGGTAGGAGTTTTCGAGGACGGACGCTTCGCCCGAGTCCGTGTCGATGGAGACGCGCGTGCCGCGCGTTTCGGCGCATCCCGCGACAAGGGCGGCGCACAAGATTATAAGGATTTTGTTCATGGCAAACGCTCCGTGATGTCAGAAGCTCCAGTTGACGACGGGCAGGAACGGGATGTCGTCGGCGGCGATGACGTTGACGAGCCCGATCTGCAGGCCATAGGCGCGGTCGGCGACGTTGACGACGCCGATCTGCAAGCCGGAAAACGCCTCGACGTCATTCCAGACGCCGACCTGAAGCCCCTTGACGCACCACGACCCCCACGGAAGCCCGACGGGGCCGACGAGCGTGAGGGCCAGCGGCGTCCACTGCGACATGTAGCCCTCGCGGGCGGACGGATTCCGTTCGGGGACGAGACGCGCCTCCTTGGCGAAGGCGGACGCCCCCAGCAGGACGGCGGCACAAGCGGCAACGAGCTTTTTCATAGGACCTCCAAATGCGGCTATTATACCATATCCGAGGCCCTTGAAACCCGTTTTCTCACTGGGCGGCCGGCTGCGGACGCATGCGGCGGACGAAGTCGCCGACGCAGTAGTTCGTGCC
>CAVGMG010000098.1:0-5630 GCA_963630185.1 Alistipes onderdonkii
GTAGTCGGGGTGAACGCCCCCCTTGAACCTGAACGTGCTCTTAACGGTTTTCATGATTGACCTTCCAGCATTTTACCTGTCCGGCGCCCTTTCGCACAAGTTGCCCAGACCGCTTCAAGTCTGAAATCTTCCGCTGAATCGTCCGCCGCGAAACGCCCATCAATTGCGCAAGCTCCTCTTGCGAGATATAGGGGTCGGCCTCGACATTCTGCAAGATCCCCTGCTCGACCGGGTATGCGCCATCTTGCTCTTCGTTTACTGCCCCATATGCGCCATTTTTTTCGCTTATTTCAAGAAAACTGTCGGCTTCTTCACCAAATTCAACAATTTTAGAGGCCCTATTTTGGAGAAAATCCTCCAGTTTCTGCAGCCTTGAAGTGGAGAGGTTATAGACGGGATGGCGCTTGAAACGGAATCCTTTGAGCTTCATGGCGGCGGCTTTCATCGCCGGCGTCACGCCACCCGGAAACGCCAGCCAAGGCAGATAGAGACTCGGCCCGATCTTGCGGGCATACTTGCGCAAGTCGTCCCATTCGTGGTTGCGGACGTCCCTCGGGCGATCCAGGGCCAGCGAGAACAGGCCATAGCCGTTGTCAAAAATCGGCGCCGCGCCGACGATTTCGTTCGTGTCGTTGTCGATAAGATAGCCGAAGTTCCCGAGATGCCGGTCTGTGTTGAAGATCAGGGCGTCGAAGAAGAAGATCTCCGCGAAGCGGGGGTCGGCCAGAGCCTCCGCCGTTGAGAGAAGCCGCCCGGCCGGAATGAAGCCGACCTTCTCGCTCGTGAAGAGCGGACAGGTCGAGCAGAGACGCCCCTTGAACTTCTCAAGACCGTAGGAAACGTGCGCGTAGCCCAAGGCCTCGGCAATCTGCGCTGCGTAGTATTCGGAATACGGCTCGAAGCCCGCGTTCGCGAAATGCTCGCTGCCGGACTTGTAGAGCACGATGCCCTCATCCGTCCGTCGCCAGCATTTCGCGAGCATGCCATTCGTCGAGAACTCCGGCGACGTCTCCGGCGGCGTCTTGGCCTTCAGCCCGTTTTTTCCGTTTCCCGTAAACGCCAAGACGGCCATAGCCTTCGAGAACGGGTTTTCGTAGAGATTGACGGTGCGCCAGCGGGCCTTCGAGGCGTTGTCGCAGACCCAATGCACGTCGTTGAGGGAAAGCCCCTTCGAGACCTCGATGATGGACTTCACGCCGTAGGAGATTCCCAGCTTCAGCAGCATCTCCTGGATGTAGTTGCGGTGCTTCGGCACGATGCGGTGGCGGAGCCACCGCCAGAGTCCCTCGTCCGTCGCCTCGCCATGCAGGTCGAGCGGCAGGAAGCGCGTCGCCGCCTCGTTCACCGAGACGATGCGGACGCCCTCCGGCTCGACCCACTCGAACCGTAGAACTGCTATATCTCGGTGTTTTAAGATCATAATTAATTAGGTTTTAGGTTTTAGGTTTCAGGTTTTAGCAGAAGAAGATTATAGGTTTTAGGTTTTAGGTTTCAGGTTTCAGCAGAAGAAGATTATAGGTTTTAGGTTTTAGGTTTCAGGTTTTAGCAGAAGAAGGTTTTAGGTTTCAGGTTTTGGATTGGAGGCGGAGACGACGAATCAACACCGAAAGCATCTTCCCGATTTCTTCGGCCTCGACGTTAAGTTCGGCACAGTTCAACGAATAGCCAAGTCGCCGCGCCAATTCCAATTGAGTGACCACCTCGTTCAACGATCCTTTTGCCAAATGCAGGAAATGAGCAAAGTCTTTCGCCGAATCGCGCCCACGACCTTCGGCAATATTTGACGGAATCGAGACCGTCGCCCGGCGGAGCTGGTCACACAGGCAAAAGCGCTCTTCGTGCGGGAACCTGGACAATTCCGCATAGACGTGTTCCGCGAAAGCCATCGCCTTCTGCCAGACAACCAAATCTCTGAAATCTCTTATCTCCATCTACCTAAAACCTAATCCCCTAAAACCTAAAACCTAGAACCTAAAACCTAAAACCTAAAACCTAAAACCTAGAACCTAGAACCTAAAACCTAGAACCTATCCACGCTCATGCACTTCGCGGGGCATTTCGCGGCGACCTGCTCGTCCGTCGGCGGGTTCTCGTAGTTGACCTTCGCGAGGAAGCCCTGGAAGACGAAGTGGTTCGCCTCCTTGCCGCCGGAGTTCCTCTCGCAGAGGCGGCAGCCCATGCACCCGACGCCGCACACCTTGCGGACGGCCGGGCCCTTCTCCGGGTTGTTGCAGAGGACGTGGATCGTCGCGGACGCCGGCACGAGCTCGATGAGCTTCCTCGGACACGCCGCGACGCACTTGCCGCAGCCGATGCAGAGCCGCTTCTCGACCTTGGCGAGTCCGTCCACGACCGAGATCGCGTGCTGCGGACAGGCGTTCGCGCACGCCCCGTAGCCGAGGCAGCCGTAGGCGCAGCCCTTGTCGCCGCCCGCCGTCGCCGCCGCGACGCCGCAGTCGCAGACGCCGTTGTAGTCGCCGACGCGGATCGTCTCGGAGCGCGTCCCGCAGCACTTGACGAGCGCGACGCGCCTCTCCGTCTTCGTCGCCGCGACGCCGAGGATCTTCGCGACGGCCGCCGCGCACGGCTCGCCGCCCGCCGCGCACGCGCCGTTCGGCGCCGTGCCCGCGACGAGCGCGCGGGCGTAGCCGTCGCAGCCGGCGAAGCCGCAGCCGCCGCAGTTCGCGCCCGGCAGCGCCGCCGTCACCAGCCCGATGCGCGGGTCCTCCTGGACGGAAAGATACCTGTCCGCGACCGCCAGCACGACGGCGGACACAAGCCCGATCCCCGCAATGATGAGTATGGCCGTTGTCATGTCAACCGCTCCTTTCCATTTTCACCTTCCCCTTCAAACTGCGACGGATATAAGCGCGGACGCGCACCTCGGCGTCGGCACTCGGCTTCTCGCACGCGCCGAAAATCTCGGGATGCGCCGCTTTCGCGAGCGCGACGACGTCGTTCGAGACGGACGCGAACTCGTCGCGGATGAACGGCACGTTGAAGTTGCCGAGATAGTAGGGCGCGTCCGCATACCGCTTGAAGCAGTCGACGTAGCAGTAATACGCCAGCTTCCCCGGATCGACGTCGACGGCGTTCGCGATGCGCTCGCGGATGAACGTCCGGCTCCGGCGCAGGGCGTTGACGTCGCGCATCGTGTAGAACAGGATCTCCGGCGTGAAGCGTTTCTCGCCCGGATACTTGTCGATCTCGTCCGTCACGTAGTCGAAGCCGTCCACGGAGAACGACTCGCCCGCGACGGTGCGGAAGCGAATCGCGCGGACGGCGTCGTGCGTGAGCCCCCGCCCCGGCGTCCGGCGGTAGAGCGCGACGAGGACGGGAAAGCACGACGCCTTGGACGTCCCGGCAAACTCGGCGCTGGAGAAGACGACGTGCTCAAGCAGCGTGTAGTTGGCGAAGAAATTCCGCGCGGCGGAAAAGTTCGCCTTCTTGACGAGATAGGAAAGCGGATGCAGGACGGCGACGAAGTCGGCGCACAGCCTGTCGTAGGCGAGAAGCGACGACAGGCCAAGGTCGCGCGTCTTGAGCCCTTCGTCGATGGCGACGGCGTTTGTCTTGACGTCCTGGTTGGCCTGCGAGGTGACGTCGTTGTAAGGCGGATTGCCGACGATGACGAGCTTTTCGCCGTCGCCGATGCCGAAGCTCTCGCGCGAGACGTCGGCGAGCGCGTTCCGGACGGACATCTGGACGTTCGGGAAATACGCCTGCGCCTGGGCGACGGCCGCCGCGTCGATGTCGTTGCCGAGATAGCGGCAGTCGCGGAGGCCGTCGATCTCGCCCAGCTCGAAGAACGCGCCGTAGCCGCACGACAGGTCGGCGATCGTCCAGCCGCGACCGACGCCGTGCCTCTTGAGCCAGTCGCCCACGAGCCGCACGTATCGCGCCGGCGTGTAGAAGCTGCCGAGGTTCACGCGCCCCGCCGCGCCGAGATGGCGCGAGACGTTCGCCTCCGTCTGGCCCGCCGTGCGCATGACCGCCTATTTCGCGCCCGGGGCGGGCGCGGCGTTCGCCTTTCCGCCGGTCCCCTCGGTCGCGAGGGAGAAGTTCCAGACGTCGGCGGCGCGGCACGTGTCGATGACCTTGACGAGCGTCTCGTACTTCGTCTCGCGGTCGGCGCGGATGATGACCGGCTGGCCGGGGTAGAACTTCGAGATGCGCGCGAGGCGGGCCTTGAGCTCGTCGAGCGTCCACGCCGCGCCGTTCACGCGCACGGCGCCGTCCTTCGCGAGGTTCACGATGATCTCGCCCGGCAGGCGCTCGGGCTCGCTCGCCGTCTCCGCGCTCGGCAGCTTGATCGAGATCTCGCTCTCCCACTGGGAGAAGACGCTGACCGTGACGAAGAAGCAGAGGAGCAGGAAGATGACGTCGAGCATCGACGTCAGCGCCAGGGCGGGGGCCTTCGAGCGCGGCACGTCGAAGCTCATTTCGCGCGCCCCCCGGCGACGGCGACCTCCTCGCAGGCCTCCTCCAGCTCGGCGATGCGCTTCGCGCAGCGGCGGCGGAAGAAGGCGTAGGCGCAGAGCGCCGGGATGGCGACGACGAGGCCGAAGATCGTCGTCACGATCGCCTGCGAGACGCCCTGCGCGAGCACGACCGGCTTCGCGCCGGCGGAGACGTCGCTCGCGATGCCGCCGAAGGCCTGGAACATGCCGAGCACCGTGCCGAGGAGGCCGACGAGCGGCGCGACCGCCGCGACGTCCGCGAGCCAGTCCACCGCCGCGTTCGCGCGGACCGCGATGCGCCTGCCCTCCGCCGCGACGTCCTTCGCCGCCTGGAGCCGCCGCAGGGCGGACGGCACGAAGACGACGCGCATCTGCGCGACCCAGAGGTAGAGGACGACCGCGAGCGCGAAGACGGAGATCGCCGCCAGCGCCCACATGAGCGGGCCGCCGTAGGCCCAGGCCTGTCCGAATGTTATGTCGTTCATTTCCGCTTTCTAGCCTTTCTGCTGTTCTTGCTTGTGTTTCCCTATGCCGTGAAGCCTAGTGGTCGATCTGCCCCTCGCCGTGCCAGGGGACGAAGTCCGGCACCTTGTCGATGCCGGCGGCGATGCGCTGGCGCACGGCCTCGTAGACGAGGATCGTCGCCGCCGCCGAGACGTTGAGCGAGTCGGCGAGCCCGAGCATCGGGATCCGGACGCGCAGGTCCGCGCCGTCCATCCACTTCGCCGTGAGCCCGTACTGCTCCGCGCCGAGCGCGATCGCGACGTTGCCGGTGAGGTCGACCTCGAAATGCAGCTTCTCCGCGTGCGGCGTCGCCGCGAGAATGCTGAAAGAATGCGCCTTCAGGAACGCGAGGGCCTCGTCGCCCGTCGCCTCCACGATCGGCACGGAGAACATCGTGCCCGTCGAGGCGCGGACGACGTTCGGGTTGTGGACGTCGGTCGTGCGGTCGCAGACGATGACCGCCGCGACCTTCGCCGCGTCCGCCGACCTGAGGATCGTCCCGAGGTTGCCGGGCTTCTCGATCGCCTCGGTGACGATGACGAGCGCGTTCGCCGGGAGGTTCAGGTCGGAGAGCCGAATCGAGACGTGCGGGCCCACCATGAGGAGACCGTCGGGACGCTCCTTGTAGGCGATCTTCCCGAAGCACGTCTTGGAGCAGGAATAGAC
>CAVGMG010000099.1:0-5587 GCA_963630185.1 Alistipes onderdonkii
ATCGGCTACAACGGCCTCGGCAAGACGACGCTCATGCGCATCATCGCGGGGACGCGCCAGCCCACCGAGGGCAAGGCCGTCCTCGGCCACCACGTCGTCCCCGGCTACCTCTCCCAGGAGTTCGCCGAGACGATTCCGCCCGACCTTTCCGTCTACCGCAACGCGAAGAACGTCTGGGACGCGAAGGGCGGCGGCCCCGAGAAGGTCTTCCGCAACCAGCTCGGCGCGTTCGGCTTCGACGAGAACGACGTCGAGAAGCCGGCGGGCGTCCTCTCCGGCGGCGAGAAGATCCGCCTCGCGTTCCTGCGGCTCTTCCTCGCCGCGCCGAACTTCCTCCTCCTGGACGAGCCGACGACGCATCTCGACCTGGACGGACGCCAGCTCTTGCAGGACGCGCTCCAGAAGTACAAGGGCACGATCCTCCTCGTGTCGCACGACATCGACTTCGTGCGGGCGGTCGCGACGTCCGTCCTGGAGATCACGCACGAGGGGCTTCGCCTCTTCCAGGGGCCCTACGACTACTACTGCGAGAAGAAGGCCGAGAGCGAGCGGCAGGCGGCGTCGCGCGCGCCCGAGGCGGCGGCGTCCGAGCCGGCGAAGGCGACGGCCAAGGCGCTGCGCCAGCAGCGGGCGGCGGCGCGCGCCAAGATCGCGCCGCAGGTCAACGCCCTCAAGAAGCGCATCGCCACGGCCGAGCGGAAGGTCGACGAGCTCCAGAAGTCGCTGGACGAGGCGTCCGCCGAGCTCTTCCGCCCGACGCCGACGACGGACTTCGAGACGCTCAACCGCACGGTGCGCACGCTCCAGTTCGAGATCGAGCGCTACACGGCCGACTGGGAGAAGGCCTCCGAGGAGCTGGAGGCCCTTCAGGGGGAGGCGGCCTCATGAGGCGCGGCTTCACGCTTCTGGAAGTCCTCCTCGCGTCCATTATCCTGGGGCTGGGGCTGACGGGGCTTCTCGTCTCGCTTTCGCAGAGCCAGCGGTTCATGCAGACGATGCCCGACCTCGTCACGGCGCAGGAGGTCATGGACTTGGGCGAGATGGCGTATCCCCTCTCGGAGGTCGCGTCCGAGGACGACCTGGACGTGCGCGAGACGGACGTCGGAGACCTCTGGAAGATCGTCGCGGGCTCCCACGGGCCGCAGATGACGCGCGAGCAGCAGGAGAAATACCACGGCTTCACGTGGTCGCGCGAGCGCGTGGACGCGAACCCCTCCGACGACGAGCTCAAGCGCCTCGGCTACCTCCACCGCGTGCGGATCACCGTGTCGTGGGGGGCGCGGTTTCGCGGCGAGCGCAAGGAGGAGAGCTACGTGACCTTGTGGCGCGACCCCTCCCAAGGCGGAGGCGGCTCGTGACAAGGCGCGGCTTCACGCTTCTGGAGCTTCTTCTCGCCGTCGTCCTCCTCGGGGTCATGACGACGGTCTCGATCGTCACCTTCCGCGCGATCACGACGGGCTGGCGCGTCTCGCGCGACTACGTCGACCGCCTGGAGCGGACGGACGACGCGCTCGACCAGCTCGTGAGCGCCCTGCGCGGCGCGTATTATCCGCACGACGGGCGGCAGAACGCCGACTACGGCTTTCTCCTCGTCGACAACGGCGACGGCGACGACCCGCGCTCGTCGGACGTCGTCGAGTGGACGAAGACGGGCTCGGCGCTCGTGGGCGACCAGGCCTCGGGCGACGCGCTCCACCGCGTCCAGGTGCGCGTCCTGGAAGCGGGCGACACGTCGTGGGGGACGCGCATCGAGCGGACGGGCCTCTACGCGCGCGTCCGCCCGATGGCGGGCGTCATCGCCTCCTCCGCGCTGGACGACGAGACGTCCTTCTCCTTCGACAACGAGGAGCTCTACGCGCCCGTCCTCGTCGCCCGCGACGTGGAGGGGTTCAACTGCCGCGTCAAGGAGAAGAAGCCCGACAGCGCGTCGAAGAAGGAGTCCGCCGATGCATACGAGGACGAGTTCCTCTCGACGAACGCGCTGCCCTACCAGGTCCAGATGACGTTCTACGTCCTCAAGGAGGACCCCCGCTACGCCTCGCAGAAGACGCGCGTGCCGCTTTTGAGGTCGGTCGTCCTGCCGCTTCACGAGCAGTCGCTCGACGGGGCGGCCTGGTCGCAGGACGCGAAGGGGGGGAAGAAATGAAGCGCGGCTCGGCCCTCTTGATGGCGCTCTGGATTCTCCTGACGCTGAGCGTCGTCGTCCTCTCGTTCGCCTTCGAGGCGCGGCTTCAGGGCGGCGTCAACGTCTACGTCGAGGGCAAGAACCGCGTGCGCCGCCTGGTGGACGCGGGGCGCATCCTGGGCGAGGTCGTCCTGCTGAACTATTCGGACGCGAAGGCGTGGTCGGAGGACGAGGATCTCAAGGCGGAGCTGAAGGAGGACCGCTGGTTCGTCGAGAAGCAGGCCCTCAAATACGGCGGCGCCTGCACGATCGGGCCGATCCTCCTCGACGAGGAGGACCCCGACTCGGGGACGGTCGAGGTCGAGATCACGCTCTCGTCGTCCGACGAGTCCAGCGGCATCAACGTCAACACGCTCTGCAAGGAGAAGGACCCCAACTTCGAGGACCGCTGGCGGATCATCCTCGACCTCTGCGGCGTGCCGCGCGACGAGATCACGGACGAAGAGGGCCGCTCGATCAACTTGCAGAGCTACATCATCGCGTGCTGGCAGGACTGGCGCGACGAGGACGACATGACGTATCGCGTCGCCGACACGACGACGGCGTCGGGCTACCAGAGCGAGGTCGCCTCCGAGACCGAGGCGTACGAGAACTACTACGACCGCCACAAGGGCGACTTCGCCGAGGAGGACAGGCTCAAGCCCGCGAACGGCGAGATCGGCGACCTGAAGGAGCTCTCGCGCCTCCTGTGCTTCCGCGAGTTCCCCGCCGTCCTGACGGGCGGCGACCTCTTCCCGGAGGAGGGCGCGTCCCGCTCGAAGGAGGACGGCGCGCGCGCGGCGAAGATCTCGCGCGGGCTCGTCAACATGGGGCTTCTCGGCGTGACGGGGGACGGGCGCGTCAACGTCAACCGCGCGACGCGCGAGCAGCTCCTCACCGTGCCCGGCGTTTTCGACGTGGAGGAGATCGACGAGAACGAGAAGAGCGAGAGCCTCCAGCTCGCCGACGCGATCGTCGCCTGCCGGACGCTGAAGCCGCAGAGCTACGACGTCCCGGAGGACCGCACCGAGTGGGGCTACGGCGAGTTCACGAGCGACTGGTGGGGCGACCTCGTCCAGCGCGTCTCGGACGAGTTCGACCTGGAGGTGCCCTCGGACGCGAAGAACTACCTGTCGGCGAGCCCCAGCGCGGCCGACAGCACGCTTTTCAAGATGACGATCAAGGCCACGCTGATGGATCTGACCTACACGGCTCAATGCGAATGCTACGTGAAGGAGAAGGCCGTCCGCTACATTCTCTGGAGGGAACTATGACGACAATCGACGGGCGCGCGCTCTCGCAGGCGCTGCGCCGGGACATCGCCGCGCAGGCGGCGCGGCTGAAGGCGGAAACGGGCGTCGTCCCGGGGCTCGCCGTCGTCCTCGTGGGGGAGGACCCCGCCTCCGTCTCGTACGTGACGGCCAAGGAGCGGGCGTGCCAGGAGGCGGGCTTTTCCTCGACGCTCGTCAAGATCTCGCCGGCGGACTTCGGGACCGCCGCCGCGCTGGAGGAGCGGATTCTCGCGACGCTGGCCGCGCTGAACGAAGACCCCCGCATCCACGGCGTCCTCGTCCAGCTTCCGCTGCCCAAGGGCGTGGACACGCGGCGGATCGTCGCGGCCATCTCGCCCGACAAGGACGTGGACGGCTTCACGCCGGTCAACGCGGGGCGGCTTCTCATCGGCGAGAGGTGCTTTCTGCCCTGCACGCCGCACGGCGTCGTCAAGCTCATCGAGTTCGCGGGGCTGGACCTTAACGGCCGCCACGCCGTCGTCATCGGGCGGTCGAACATCGTGGGCAAGCCGCTCGCCCTCCTCCTGGCGCGGCGCGAGACGAACGCGACCGTCACGCTCTGCCACACGGGGACGCGCGACCTGGCCGCCTTCACGCGGCAGGCGGACGTCGTCGTCGTCGCGACGGGCCGGCCGAACACGCTCACGGGCGACATGCTCAAAGAGGGCGCCGTCGTCATCGACGTGGGCGTCAACCGCGTCGCCGACCCGACGCGCGAGCGGGGCTACCGCCTCGTGGGGGACGCCGACTTCGAGAGCTGCGCGCGCGTCGCCTCGGCGATCACGCCCGTCCCCGGCGGCGTCGGCCCGATGACGATCACGATGCTTCTCCTCAACACCCTCGAAAGCGCACAAGCGAAAGGACGCCGATGAAACACCAGGACCTCAGCCTTCTCATCAACCAGTTCAACGTCAAGGGGCGGCTCGTCTCGCTCCAGCCCTTCGGCAACGGGAACATCAACGACACGTTCCTCGCGATCTACCGGAACACGTTCTCGGAGACGCAGGTCATCCTGCAGCGCGTCAACAGCCGCGTCTTCCCGAAGCCCGAGGTCATCATGTCGAACATGCACAACCTGACGCGCCACTGCCACGAGAAGCTGGAGCGCGACGCGGAGGCCGGGCGCGACGACCGCGTCTGGCAGATGCCGCGCATCGTCAAGGCCAAGGACGCGCGGGACTTCGTCGTGGACGACGAGGGGAGCGTCTGGCGCGTCATCACGCGCATCATGTCGGCGCACGCCTTCGACGTCGCGCAGGGCCCGGAGCACGCCATGGAGTGCGGGGCCGTCCTGGGGCATTTCCACTACCTCGTCTCCGACCTCGCGCACGACGAGATCGTGAATCCGCTGCCCGGCTTCCACATCACGTCGGGCTACCTCCGGGCGTATGACGAGACGCTTGCGTCCGCGCGCGCGCAGGCGCTTCTCAAGAGCTCGATGGAGGCGAAGCGGCTCGCGACGTTCGTCGAGGAGCGGCGGGCGCTGGCGAAGAGCCTCGAAGAGGCGCAGGCGCGCGGCGAGCTCAAGAGCCGCATGTTCCACGGCGACCCGAAGGTCAACAACATCATGATCGACGACGTGACGGGGAAGGGCTCGGCGATGATCGACCTCGACACGGTGAGCCCCGGGCTCGTCCACATGGACTTCGGCGACGCGCTCCGGTCGATCTGCAACCCGGCGGGCGAGGAGGAGACGAACCTCGCCAAGGTCGTCTTCGACGAAGACCTCTGCACGGCGTTCTGCAAGGGCTACATGCGCGAGGCGGGCGCGTTTTTGACGGACGCCGACCGCGCCTACCTCTACGACGCGATCCGCCTCCTGCCGTTCGAGCTGGGCTTGAGGTTCTTCCAGGACTACCTCAACGGGAACGTCTACTTCAAGACGAAGACGCCGGAGCAGAACCTCAACCGCGCGCGCGTCCAGTTCCGCCTCTGCGAGTCGGTCGAGGCGCGGGAGCGCTCGATCCGCGCCTCCTTGAGCCGCCTCTGAACGGGGGTTGACTTCTCGCGTCTTTACATGGTATAATATCCCCCAATTTCGCAAGGGCTATTAGCTCAGTTGGTTAGAGCGCTTCCTTGACATGGAAGAGGCCAGTGGTTCGAATCCACTATAGCCCACCATCCGTCCCGT
>CAVGMG010000100.1:0-5538 GCA_963630185.1 Alistipes onderdonkii
CGTCGGCTCGGGAATCGCGACCCAGGTGTTGTTCGCCTGCGAACCCCAGTTATAAACATCTATCTTAAAATACTGGTAGGCACTGGTGGTAGGATCTTGTTTCTTCGCGGGAACTTCAGTTTTGTTAAGCATCGCAGCCCCGTCTTTCTTGACAACCATGTAGTTGCTGAAGTCCGCGTCAAAAATCAGCGCAAAAGCCGTGGACGGCAAGGTAGCGGCGTCCATCGAATTGTCCCTCTGCACAGTCCATGACGACAGATAAGAACTGTCCGTCTTGGTATTTGCTGAAGAATCAAAGGACAGCGACGACAGGCTTGTTTGCGTGACATTCTTGCTGGAAATCAAGGAAAACACGTCATCGTATTTGGCCCAGTCAAAGATATACGCCGAATACGATCCCACCGTAGGCGTTGCCGAACTTGGCGAAGCCTCTACATTCGTAAAATTCCAGTAGAGCGTGTCCATCAAATCGGAGGACGCCTTCGCCGCACCGCACAACGCGACCGCGACTGCCGCGACCGCCACCTTCATGATTCCCTTCATCTTCTTTGACTGCTTTCTTTTCGCTCTGCCGCGCTCGCCCGACCCTGTGCCGAACACGCACGACATTTGCCCTTTTGAGGCTTCTAAAATTGGCGGATATTATATCACCCCCCCCCCCCCCGTCAAGGGGGAAAAATGGAAAAATTTCGATGCCACGGCCGCACCTTGACCGCCCTCGCGCCTTTTGCTATAATGCTCACACGATTGAGTAAAAATGCTCAATGGAGTGAGTATGTTCGAGAGAAAGATCGTCAGCACCATCCTGAAGCGGCTTGGCGAGAAACGCAAGCGCATCCAGGTCATTGCAGGGCCTCGCCAAGTCGGCAAGACGTTCGCCATGGAACAGGCCTTGCGCCGCTACACGGGGACGTTCGACTACCGCCTCGCCGAGGGCCTTGACATCAACCCCGCCGCCTGGCTCGAAAGCGAATGGAACGCCGCACGCCTAAAGGCCAAGGCGTCCGGAAGCCACGTGTTCGTCATCGACGAGATCCAGAAGATCGACGGCTGGCCGGACGTCGTCAAGCGCCTCTGGGACGAGGACACCTTTGCGCACGTTCCGCTCAAGGTCGTGCTGCTCGGCAGCTCCCGCCTCCTTCTCGAAAAGGGACTCGCCGAAAGCCTCGCCGGCCGCTTCGAGATCGTCGAAGCCCCGCACTGGAGCTTCGCCGAAATGCGCTCGGCCTTCGGCTACGGCCTCACGGACTTCCTCCTCTTCGGGAGCTACCCCGGCGCGGCGGACCTCAAGGGCGACGAACGGCGCTGGCGCAGTTACCTGCGGGACGCCATCATCGAGCCGAGCATCTCGAAGGACATCCTCATGCTCGCGAATGTCGCGAAGCCCGCCCTTCTCCGCCAGGTCTTCACGCTCGGCTGCACCTACTCGGGGAAGATCCTCTCCTATCAGAAGATGCTCGGGCAGCTCCAGGACGCCGGGAACACGACGACGGTCGCCCACTATCTCCACCTCCTGGACGAGGCGGGGCTCTTGTGCGGACTCGAGAAGTTCTTCGAAGAGCCCGTCCGCACGAAGGCCTCAAGCCCGAAGCTCGCCGTCCGCAACGTCGCGCTCATGACGGCCCTCCTCCCCTATTCGCACGACGAACTCCAGGCGCACAGGGAGGTCTGGGGGCACATCGTCGAATCCGCCGTCGGCGCCCACCTCCTGACAACCGCCCGGACGGACGGCGTCGACGTCCTCTACTGGAACGTCGGCGCCAAGGAAGTCGACTACGTCCTGCGCAAGGGCGACCGCCTGGCCGCGCTTGAAGTCAAGTCCTCCACCGCCGACAGGCTGTCGGGCCTCAAGGCGTTCAAGACGAAATGCCCGAACGCGAAGACCTACCTCATCGGCGGGCAGGGCATGCCGCTCGGAGAGTTCTTCGGCCATTCGGCAGCCGACTTCATCTGACACGGGCATGAAAGAGGCGCTTGAGCGGTTTATGCGGACGTTCTCTCCCCCTCCCCTGCCGAGAGGGGCGCGTCTCGCGCTGCCGTCGCTCGTCGGCGCCAGCGACGCCTTCCTCGCCGCCGGGCTCGCCCTTGGAAAGACGTCGCCGCGCACCGTCCTCGTCGTCACGGACGGCCTCCCGGAAGCCGACCGCGTTCTCGACGACGTGCGGCTCGTCGCGAAGGACACGTCCGTCGAAGTCCTGGAGTTCCCCCTTGTCCTCGACGGCGAGAAGGCCTCGTTCGGCGTGCGGCTGAAGACGTGCGAACGGCTCAAGAGCCTTTCCGCGTCGCCCGCGCCCGTCGTCGTCGTCGCGCCCTTCCCCGCCCTGGACGCGCCCGTCCGCGCCGCGCACGCGCCCGTCTTTCTGCCCGGCACGACGTTCTCCGAGCTGAAGGACGCCCTTCACGAGATGGGCTACGAGCGGCAGCCGCAAGTCGAGAAGGAGGGCGACTACGCCATTCGCGGCGGCATCGTCGACGTCTGGAGCCCCGGCGACGAAAGCCCCGTCCGCGCCGAGTTCTTCGGAGAGGAGATCGAGCGTCTCCAAATCATGGACGCGGCAAGCCAACGCGCGAAGGCTGCTCTCGAACGGGCGTGTTTCCTCCCCGCCCAAGAGGACGGAAACGCGCCCGCCGTGCGCGTCTTCGACATCCTGCCGGCCGACACGCTCGTCCTCGCCCTCGAACACGGCGCCTACGCCCTCGGGGAGACGCCCTTCACGACGCTCTACACGGGCGAGATCCCGCCCCCCAAGACGCCCTCCTACGACTTTCGGGTCTCGCCCCTCCCCGGCCTCGGCGAACTGAAGGGGCTTGACGCGCACCACCCGGAGCTCTTCGAGGCGGCGCAGAAGAGCCTTGCCGCCTACCTCCGCGCCGCCGAACGGCGCGGCGAGGCCGTCTTCCGGGAGGACGCCCTTTCGCTCGGATTCGCGCGCGGCGGCCTCGTCGTCGTCGCGAAGGCCGACCGCACGTGGACGCGGAGGCGCACGGCGGTGCGCCGCGCCGCCGCGCCGCAGGGGCTTCGCCTCAACGACTTCGACGACCTCGAAATCGGCGAATACGTCGTCCACCTCGAACACGGCGTGGGCCGCTACATGGGCAGCAGCGAGATCCTCTTCGGGAACGAGCGGCGGGAGGTCTTCACCATCGAATACGCCGACGGCGGCAAGCTCCACATCCCCGCCGAAGAGGCGCACCTCCTCTCGCGCTACGTGGGCGTGCGCGGCGAAGAGCCGCCCCTCCACCGCCTCGACGGCAAGAAATGGCAGAGCGACCGGAAGAACGCCCAGAAGGCCATCTGCAACCTCGCCGCCTCGCTTCTCGAAACGCAGGCCAAGCGCGAGAGCGTGCCGGGCTTCGCCTACGACAGAGACTGCGACCTCGCCGACGAATTCGCCGCCGCGTTCCCCTACGAGGAGACGCCCGACCAGAAAGCGGCCATCGAGGACGTCCTGAACGACCTGGCGCGGCCGCGCCCGATGGACCGGCTCATCTGCGGCGACGCCGGCTACGGAAAGACGGAGGTGGCCATGCGGGCGGCGTTCGTCGTCGCGATGCACGGCCGGCAGGTCGCCGTGCTCGCGCCGACCACGGTTCTCGCCGAGCAGCACCTGGAGACGTTCGTCGCGCGGTTCGACGGCACGCCCCTCCGCGTCGAGGCCGTCTCGCGCTTCCAGTCGCGCCAGGCGCGGGAGGGGACGTTCAAGCGGCTTCAGTCGGGCGCCTGCGACATCGTCATCGGCACGCACGCGCTCCTCTCGCCGCGCGTCGCCTTCCACGACCTGGGGCTCGTCGTCATCGACGAGGAGCAGCGCTTCGGCGTGCGCCACAAGGAGTTCCTCAAGCGCCTGCGCACGACGGTCGACGTCCTCACGCTGTCGGCGACGCCGATCCCGCGCACGCTCTACCTCTCGATGACGGGGGCGCGCGACCTCTCCGTCCTCCGCTCGCCGCCGCAGGCGCGCGTCGCGGTCGAGACGCGCATCGTGCGCGACTCCGACGACGTCATCCGCGACGCCGTCGAGAGGGAGCTCAGGCGCGGCGGGCAGGTCTTCTTCCTCCACAACAGGATCTCGTCGATGCCCCTCGTCGAGAGGCGGCTCAAGGCCCTTTTCAGGGACGCGCCCCTGAAGCCCCGCATCGTCGTCGCGCACGGGCAGATGGAGACGCGCCTTCTCGCCAAGAAGATGCAGGACTTCGCGCACGGAAAATACGACCTCCTCCTCTCGACGACCATCATCGAGAGCGGCCTCGACATCCCGCGGGCGAACACGATCCTCGTCGACCACGCCGACGACTTCGGCATGGCCGACCTCTACCAGCTGCGCGGGCGCGTGGGCCGCTCCTCGCGGGAGGGCGTCGCCTACTTCCTGATCCCGCCGTCGGGCGACATCGACGGCGACGCCAGGGCCAGGCTCACCGCCCTCAAGCGGCATTCGGGCCTCGGGAGCGGCTTTAGCCTCGCCGTGCGCGACCTGGAGCTTCGCGGCGCGGGCAACCTCCTCGGCTCCCAGCAGTCCGGGCATATCGCCGCCATCGGCTTTACGCTCTACTGCCAGCTCCTCCAGCGCACCATCGCCCGCCTCAAGGGCGAGAAGGTCCGCGACGTCGTGGACGTCCAGCTCAACTTCGACTTCATCCACCCGCGCATCCCCTTCGCCTACGTCGAAGACGACCGCCAGCGGTTTTCGCTCGTCAAGCGCCTCGCCGCCGTCCAGGACGAACGCGCCCTCGACGACGTGCGCGACGAGATGGCCGACCGTTTCGGCCCTCTGCCCGAAGAGGCAAAGGACTACCTCAAGGTCTCGCGCATCCGCCTCCTCTGCGCGACGCGCGGCATCGCGCACGTCGACGTCGCAGGCTCTCGCGCCGTCTTCTGCAAGGAGGGGGCGCACGACATCTTCAAGGTCGTCGACCTCAAGGCCGCGACGCCCCAGGGCAAGCTCGACGAGCTCGAAGCCGCCCTCCGCGCTTAAGCGGCCTTGCGCGGCTTCTCCCCCTGCGGAGGCGGCGACTCGCGAAGACGCGCGGCGATCTCCTCCGTGACGGCGGGGTTCTCCTTGAGATAGGCGACCGCCGCGAGTGCCCCCTGCGCAAGCTGCCGGTCGCCGAAGGAGAGCCAGCTGCCGCGCTTCTCGACGACGCCTCGCGAGAGAGCCGCGTCGAGAACGCTCCCCTCGTAGGAGATGCCGCACGAGTAGAGGATGTCGAACTCCGCCTCCGTGAACGGCGCGGCGACCTTGTTCTTGACGACCTTGACGCGCGTGCGGTTGCCGACGACCTGCCCCGCCGTGTTCTTAAGCGCCCCGATGCGCTGCACCTGGAGGCGGCACGAGGCGTAGAACTTCAGCGCCTTGCCGCCCGGCGTCGTCTCGGGGTTCCCGAACATGACGCCGATCTTCTCGCGCACCTGGTTCGTGAAGATGACGAGCGTCTTCGTCTGCGCCAGCGTCGCGGTCAGCTTGCGCATCGCCTGCGACATGAGACGCGCCTGGAGGCCGACGTGGGCGTCGCCCATGTCGCCGTCGATCTCCGCCTGCG
>CAVGMG010000101.1:0-5454 GCA_963630185.1 Alistipes onderdonkii
TGGTCGGACGGACGAGATTTGAACTCGTGACCTTTTGCACCCCAAGCAAACGCGCTACCAGGCTGCGCTACCGTCCGACGATGGCCAAGGGCCTGAAAGACCAGATAGTTTGGTAGCGGGGGCTGGATTTGAACCAACGACCTTCAGGTTATGAGCCTGACGAGCTACCAGGCTGCTCCACCCCGCAATCTGGCGCTTTCGCTTGGCGGGACTGGCGGGAGTCGAACCCACAACCCTCAGATTCGTAGTCTGATGCTCTATCCAGTTGAGCTACAGTCCCAACAACGAAAACGCCGAGTATTATACCACAAAGGCGTTTCAGTCCGCAAGGGGGAATTTTCAGCCCTGCGGCGACGCCAGCTGGTAGTAGAGGGCCTGGATCTCAAGGGGGAAGAACGTCTCGCCCGGGGCCTGCGCCCGAAGCGCGTCGGCGAGATCCGCCCTGCACGCCGTCCACCTGAGCGGTGCCTTCATGAGGTGCGCGACCTCGTGCGCATAAGGGAGCGACGCGAGGACGTCGCCGACGCGCGTCTCAAGCCCCAGGTTCGTGTTGTTCACGATTCCCGTGAAGGGAAGACGCCCCGCCGCCTCGATCTCGCGCAAGACCTCGACCGTGTCCTCGGGCGTCCGCGTCAGGGGACGCGCGGCGTTGACGACGGCCAGCATGTCGTAGTCGCCCTCGTCGCGGATCGCGTCCACGTAGCGCCCGAGCGCCAGCGCCCCCCGGTCGTCGCCGCCCACGTCCATGACGACGGACGGCGCCTCCTCCCCCGGCGTGACGAGCGCGTAGATCTCCTTCGGGAGCGCGGGGAAGTCCACGTTCGAGTTCGCGTAGTCCGAGACGACGAGCTCGATGCCCTCCGCCGCCAGCCTGTCGGCCGAGTCCTTCGTGCGGAAATAGGGGTTCACGATGTCGAGGTCGGCGACGGCCACGCGGCGATGCTCGCGCCGCAGACCCCGCGCGAAGTTGAGCGCGACGTTCGTCTTGCCGCTCCCGTAGTGTCCGGCGAAGAGGGTCACGCGGCGCGCGCCCCGGAAGATCGCGTCGTCCCTCACTGGTCGACCGTGCCTTCGCCGTGCCAGGGGACGAACGCCGGCACCTTGTCGAGCCCCGCCAGGATGCGCTGGCGCACCGCCTCGTAGAGGAGGATCGTCGCCGCCGAGGAGACGTTGAGCGAGTCCGCCAGCCCCAGCATCGGGATGCGGACGCGGCACGTCGCGTTGTTCATCCACGTCGCGCTCAGGCCGTATTGCTCCGCGCCGAAGGCCATCGCCACGCGGTGCGTCAAGTCCACCTCGAAATGGAGCTTCTCCGCGTGCGGCGAGGCGGCGAGGATCGTGAAGCCCTCGCGGTGCAGGAACGCCAGGGCCTCTTCGCTCGTCGCCTCCACGACGGGCACGGAGAAGAGCGTCCCCGTCGAGGCGCGGACGACGTTGGGGTTGTGGACGTCCGTCGCGCGGTCGCAGACGATGACGGCGGCGACCTTCGCCGCGTCGGCGGAGCGCAGGATCGTGCCGAGGTTCCCCGGCTTCTCGATCGCCTCCGTCACGAGGACGAGCGCGTTCTCGGGGAGCGTCAGGTCCTTGAGCCGCTTCGTGACGTGCGGGCCGACCATCAGAAGCCCGTCGGGCCGCTCCTTGTAGGCCATCTTCTCGAAGGCGATCCGGGAGCAGGTGAAGACCTCCGCCCCGCGCGACGCGCACGTTTCGACGAGCGCGGCCTCGTTCTCGTTCTTGAGGTAGAGCTCGGGGCAGTGGAAGATCGCGTGGGGACGGTAGCCGAAGTCCAGCGCGCGATGGCACTCGCGGTAGCCCTCGACGATCATCTCGCCCGTCTCCTCGCGCACCGCGCAGGAGCGCAGCTTGACGACGTGCTTGACCTTAGGGTTTGTCGCAGACGTGATCAACATACTCGATGTGCGCCTTCTCGCGAAGCTCCTCGACGTAGATCTCGACGGCGCGGCCCCTCGCCTCGTGGCGCAGGAGGTCGCGGATCTGGTCGTGCCGGTCGACGAGCGTCTGCGTCTCGCCGTTCTTCCGCTCGGCCTCGAAGAAGGCGACGATCTCCTCCTCCGTGGGTTCGGGGACGGACGAGCACGCCTGCTCGACGAGGCGGTTGACGCGGACGCCCCGTTCGAGATCCTTGCGGAACGCCTCCTCCGTCAGGTGCTGCCTGTCGAGCGCCGCCTTGAAGTTCTCGGCGCCCCCCAGGTGCGCGACGACCTTCTCGACCTCCCGGTCCACATCGGCCGGCGACACCGCGCCTTCGAGGCGGGCGGCCTCGTCCAGAAGGAGCTTCGCGCCGATGGCCTGCTCGCGCGCCTTCTCCCGAAGCGACTCCAGGTTCGCCTTCAGGTTCTCCTCGGGCAGGCCGTGGGCCTTGTAGAAGTGGATGAGGCGCGCAAGCTCGAACTGGATGGCGTCCTCGCTGATTTCCTGACCGTTGACGATGGCGAGTTTCATAATATCAGAAGAGGCGCACGACCTCGTCCTCCAGGGTCGCGCACGGACATTGGCGCGTCTGGACGACGCGCGACGATTCAAGAAGCCGGAAGCTTTCGGGCGGCGACAGGAGGACGTCGCGGCCGAACGCCGCCCGGCACGTCTCGGGGAACTTGTAGGGCGTCGCCGTCGCGGCGATGACGCACGTCGCGCCCGCGCGCGGGTAGCCGCATTTTCGCGCGACGCACGAGGCCACGGCCGTGTGCGGGTCGACGAGCGCGCCCGTCTCGTCGAAGACGCGGCGCATCTCGGCGAGCGTCTCCTCCGGCGTGGCGACGCCTCCCGTGAACTCCGCCTGGAGCCGCTCCCGCGCCGCCGGGCGCAGGGCGTATTCGCCCCTCGCCGCGAAGTCGCCCATCAGGCGCGAGACCTCGTCCGCGTCGCCGTCGTTCAAAAGGTAGAGCAGCCGCTCGACGTTGGAGCTCTTCAGGATGTCCATGGACGGGGAGTTCGTGACGCGAAGCGCCTTGTCGGGGCGGTAGACGCCCGTCTGCACGAAGCGCGCGAGGACGTCGTTGACGTTCGAGGCGACGACGAACGAGCGGATGTCCGCGCCGAGCCGCTTGGCGTAGTAGGCGGCCAGCATGTTGCCGAAGTTGCCGGAGGGGACGACGACGTCGATCGGGCCTTTCGCGCGCGCGGCGGCCAGGACGAAGTAGGCGATCTGCGGAACGAGCCGCCCCGTGTTGATGGAGTTCGCGGACGACAGGAAGACGCCCTTCGCCTGCGCCTTCGCCCGGAGGGCCGGATCGGCGAAGAACCGCTTGACGGCGGACTGCGCGTCGTCGAAGTTTCCGTGAATGCCCACGGCGTGGACGTTCGGCGCGTCGGGCGTCGTCATCTGGAGGCGCTGGACGCGCGAGATGCCCTCGGCCGGATAGAAGACGAGGATCTCCGTGCCGTCGACGCCCGCAAAGCCCTGCATGGCCGCCGAGCCCGTGTCGCCCGACGTGGCCGTGAGGACGAGGACGCGCGAGGCGCCGGCGGCGGCCTTCATGAGGACGGGGAGCATGGAGAGCGCGACGTCCTTGAAGGCGCCCGTCCTGCCGTGGAAGAGCTCCAGGAAGGAGAACTCGCCGTGCCGGACGAGGGGGATGGGGTCTTGAGACGGGAAGCGCGCGAGAAGACGCGAAATCGCCTCGGCGCGGACGGCGGCGGAGAAGTCGCCGAAGAGCGCGTCCATGACGAGCGTCTCGGCGGCCTCAAGCGTCGTCGCCTGCCCGACGCCCTTGAGGGGCGCGACGGACGCGGGGACGTAGAGCCCTCCGTCGGGGGCGAGCCCCTGGAAGACCGTTTCGGGACCTGTGGCGGCAAGGGCCTTTCGCGTCGAGAGGTATGTCATAGGGCGAAGAGCGACTGGAGTTTTCGGATGGCGGCGAGAGGGTCGGACGAGCCGCAGACGGCGCGGACGACGGCCGCGTTGCGAGCCCCCGCCGCGAGAACGTTCGGAAGCGTCGTCGCGTCGAGTCCCCCGATGGCGACGGCGGGGAACGGCACGCTCGCGATCATCTCGGCGGCCTTCTCGACGCCGAGAGTCGGGTCGGGGATCTTCTTCGTCGGCGTCGCGTAGACGGGCCCGACGCCAATGTAGTCGGGCTTTTCGCCGACGGCCTTCTGCGCCTGTGCGAGATTGTGCGTCGAAAGCCCCACGATGCGCAGGGAGGGGAAGAGGCGGCGCACCTCGTGGACAGGCATGTCGCCCTGCCCCACGTGGACGCCGTCGGCCTCGACCTCCGCCGCGATCGACGGGTCGTCGTTCACGATGAACGTCGTCGCCGTCCCCTTCGTGAGGCGGCGAAGTTCGCGCCCGACGCGCAGAATCTCGTCGCGCGGCTCGTCCTTCATGCGGAGCTGAACCATGCGCACGCCCGCCTGGACGGCCGCCTCGCAGCAGCGGGCATAGCCGACGAGCGGGCGCGTCATGACGAGATAGAGTCCGAAGTCCGTCATGCGAAAGCCCTTCAGCCGAGGTCGGCCGCGACGATCTCGGCGACCTTGCGTCCGCTCTTGAGCATGCCGCCGAAGATCGGGCCCATGCGGAAGCCGCCCTGGACGTTGTTCGCGGCCATGCCGGAGGCATAGAGCCCCGGGTAGAGGCGCTTCGTGTTGACGACCGTCGTGCGCTCGCCGTCCGCCATCCACATCGGCTTCTCGCCGAGGATGCCGCCGGTGGGGGAGTCGACCTTGACGCCGGCCTTGTGGACGGCCTTGTTGATGATCTCGCTCGGGTGGCCCGTGCCGTCGATGAGCGCGCGCGTCGTGACGACGAGCGGGTCGACGTGCATCTCCAGGCGCGCGACCGGGTTCCAGTTGATGACGACGCCGGAGACGACGCCGTCGTGCATGACGATGTCCTCGACCTTCACCGTGTTGAAGATGACCGCGCCCGCCTTGCGCGCGCCGAAGATGAGCCCGGAGGCCATCTCGACGGAATCGACGGTGTGGTAGTCCTTGTCATACGGCACGGTCGTGATGCCGAACTCGCGCAGGATCTCCGCCGCGTCGTTCTGGACGGTGACCTCGTTCATGAGCATGCCGCCGCCCCACGTGCCGCCGCCGGGCGCGAGCTTCGACTCGTAGACGGCGACCTTGTAGCCCTTCTTCGCGAGGTCGTGCGCGGCGACGAGGCCGCTCGGGCCTGCGCCGACGATCGCGACGTCGATCGCGAGATTGCGTTCGAGCTTTTCGAAATATCTCCGCACGATGGCGCCGGAGATGACCTCTTCCATGACGGCTTGCTGTGCCATTTGTTCCTTCTTTCGCTTTCCTACGCGGGCATTACCCCGTTCAGGTTGACCGGTCTCTTCTCAGCCTCGTCGGACACCGCGTCCGCATGAAGCACCCGGATTGAAAGTGAATATTATACCAAAAAAGAGCCACGAATCGGCACGAAACCAGGGGAAGGTTTTAGGTATTAGGTTTTAGGTTTCAGCAAAATCCGCTGTTCGCTAA
>CAVGMG010000102.1:0-5307 GCA_963630185.1 Alistipes onderdonkii
CTGACAAAGATTTTACATTTCTCTGACAGTCGGATGACAACTCGACGGCGCGGATTTGGTTTAATAGGCGCTATCACGGCCCGATGGCCGGAAAGGAACTTTGCCCATGAAACACGCCTGTCTCGCCCTCGCCGCGCTTGCGGCCCACGTCCTCTGGGGCGGTCTCCCCGACCGTCCCGAACTTCTGGCGTTCCCGCACAAGACCGCCGTCACCGCCGCCGGCGCCTACACGGCGTCCGACATCGGCCAGGACTTCGTCCTCACGGGCGAAATCAGCGGCGACGTCACCGTCACGGCGGCGGAGGTCTGCCAGGTCACGCTCGCCGACCTGACGCTCACGGGCTCGCTGACCGTCACGGGCGACGCCGTCATCCGGGCGACCGGCTCGTCCACGCTCGTCAACGCGGGGGCGAACGTCCTGACTGTCGACGGCAGCGCGATCCTCTGCGGCAGCGGCGCGGCGACGCTCTCCGGCGGCGGCGCGAAGAAGGCGAAGGCCGTCCTCTACGCGACCGGCTCCCTCGCCGTCGCCTCCGGCTCGTGGACGATCGACATGACCTACACGAAAGCGGAGAAAGGCTTCGGCGTCTGGGTCAAGAAGGCCTACGCGCAGTCGGCGGGCCATGTCCGCATCGCGTCCGCCTGCACCGCCTACAAGGACACGGGGCTCTACACGGACAAGCAGGGCATCACGCTCACGGGCGGAACGCTCGCCGTCGAGGTGCAGGGGCCGAAGTCCGTCGCGGTGACGGCGGACGCCGCCGACGCGACGATCTCGCTCGCGGGCGGCGTCCTTCTCCTCGACGTGGGCGGCGCGGCGGCGAAAGGCGTCAAGACGGACGGCGCGTTCGTCATGACGGACGGACTCCTCTCCGCGTCCGTCACAGGCGACCCGCTCTACGAGGCGTTCGAGGACGCGAACGGCTCCAACTGCACCGTCACGGTGACGAGTTCCTCGCTCGTCTCGGCCGGCACGTATCTGGTGGAGGACGTCTCCGCCGCCGCGGCGGTCAAGTGCGGAACGGTCTCCGTCTCGGGCGGCGCGGTGCGGATTGTCGCGAGCGGCGCCGCCTCGCGCGGACTCGTCGCGGACACGACGCTCGCCCTCACGGGCGGGACGTTCGACATCCTCGCCTCCGGCGCCGCCTCGTCCCCCGTCGTCGAGCTGGCGGACGAGAGCGACCTTTCCGTCACCGCGCTCGACCGCAAGACGGCCGCCTGCATCAAGCAAGGCGACACGAACGGCACGGCCGTCATCTCCGGCGGCGTCTACTACCTCGTCACGACGAATTCCGGCGGCAAGTGCATCGCCGTCGACGGTACGCTCGCGATCGGCACGGAGGGCCAGGCGACGCTTCCGACGGACGCGGCCTTCGCGCCGGACCTCCAGTGCTCGACGTTCGGCGAGAAGATCTTCGTCGCCGCGAAGAAGCTCTCGGCCTATACGACGCTCGGCGCGGCGACGCCCGTCGCGGACGCCTCGTCCGCCGTCCGGCTGAGCGCGAACGCCTCCCGCGTCACGTCGGGAAGCGGCGAGAACGTCGACTGCTCGAACCCGAAGGCCGTCCGCGTCGAGGGCGACCTCACGCTCCACGGCGGGCGCGTGCGCGTCTACTCGAAGTGCGACGGCGGCGAGGGGATGGAGTCGAAGGCGCGCTTGACCGTCAACGGCGGCGTCTTCGAGGGCACGACCTACGACGACTGCATCCAGGCGAGCGAGTCGATCACGGTCAACGGCGGCTACCTCTACTGCGGCTCGACGGGGAACGACGCGATCGACTCGAACGGCTCGCTCACGGTGAACGGCGGCGTCGTGCTGGCGTTCACGACCACGACGCCGGAAGTCGGGATCGACGTGGACGACTCTTCCCAGCTGAAGATCAACGGCGGCGTCGTGATGTCGTTCGGCAGCGCGACGGAGATGGCCTACGGGTCGAACGGCTCGCAGAAGTCCTATCTCAACACGTCCGCCTCCGCCAGCACCTACGCGGGGAAATACGTGACGATCGCGAACACGTCAACGACCGTCAAGGTCCCGTCAATGAGTTCGTCGAGCGGCTCGCTCTCGATCATGTGCTCGGCGCCGGGCTGCACGTCGTCCGCGCCGAGCGTCTCGACGAGCGCACCGTCCGCCGGCGCCATCGGCTTCCACGGCGTCTACATCCCATGACGATTGGATAAACTTTCTCGCTCTCTGCGTCTCCGCGCCTCCGCGTTAAAAAAAAACAATCAAGGACGATTTCCCATGAACATGACGTTAGCCACCCTCTTCTCGGTTTCCCTCTTCCTTTCCGCCTCGCTCTTCGCCGCGCCGGGCGGTGGCGGTCCCGGCGGCGGGGGCGGCGGCATGACCCCGGGCGGCGGCGGCAACCAGCCCGACGCGCCGGGAGGCGGCGGCTCGTCCGGCACGTTCACCTACGACACGTTCCTCACCGACTCGTCAGCGTCCGGAGGCACGGTCTCCTACGACGGCGTGTGGACGGGCTACGTCGCCGACACGGCCGACCTCGTCGCGCCGTCCACCGTGACGGCGGCCGTCGCGGGCGTCCTCGCCGGCAACACGTCCGTCGTCACGCTCGACCTCTCGTCCGCGACCGGCCTCACCGCCCTGCCGCCTGCCGCGTGCGCGGGCTGCACGGCGCTCACGACCGTCATCCTCCCCGCCTCGGTGACGGAAATCGGCGACGGCGCGTTCGCGGGCTGCGCCGCGCTCGCGTCGCTGACGGCCCCCGGCGTGACGACGGTCGGCGCCCACGCCTTTCGCGGCTGTGCGTCCCTTGCGTCCCTGCCCGACGGCGTGACGGCGTTCGGCGACTTCGCCTGCGCCCAGAGCGGTCTCGCGACTGCCGCGCTCGCGGACGCGACGCTCGGCATCGGCGTCTGCGCCGAATGTCCCGCGCTTGCCGAAGCGACCGCGCCGGACGCGATTCCCGCCGCGACATTCGCGCTTTGCACGAACCTGACGGCGCTCGCCTCCGCCTGCTCGTCGCTCGGCGCGGCCGCGCTTTCGGGCGTGCCTCTGGCGGATCTGACGCTCCCCTCGTCCGTCACCTTCGGCGACTACGCCCTCGCGGCGAGCGAATCGCCCCAGGCCCTCGCGCTCGTCTACGACGGCGCGACGCTGCCTACGACGAACGCGACGACGTTCCTCGGACGGACGCTTGCAGCGTCCTACACGCCGGCGGACGGCGCCGTCTGCCGCGTCGAGGCGAAGCCGCTTGTGGACTGGCTTGCCGCGAACGCCGAGACGGTGACGCAACCGGCCTCCTTCGCGTCCGCCGACTTGCGCACGTGGCTCGCCGACGCGGAGAACCTCACGGCCTTTCTCTACGCGGACGCGCTCGCCGCCGATGCGTCCTTCGTCGCGCTGACCGTCTCCGGAACGAGCTTTGTCTTCCGTGCGCAAGACGCGGCGACGACAGGCGTCGTGACGGCGACGCTCCAGACGTGCGCCGACCTTTCTGACGCGGACTGGCAGGACGTGGACGAGTCCGATCTCGCGGACGGCGTCTTCGCGCCGGGGACGGACGCGGCCTTCGCGCGAATCCTCTACGCGATTCCGTGGTAAAGGCGGCGGACGAATTGGTATAATAACCCCATGCACATCCTTTCGACAGCCGCCTTCGCGCTTCTCTGCGCCGTCTCCGCCTTGCCGCCGGACGACGCCTTGCCCGCCGGACCGTTCGCGCGGCATCCGCCGAACGGTCTGACAAAGCCGCTATTTGACGAGCCCGGCCTTCTGGACGGCGGCCGGACGCCGCCCGACGAATCCGACCGGCCTCGCGACATGCCGCCGCCGGAGCCACGCGGCGAACGGGACGTCGGCGTCTACCTCCTTGGCGCGCTCGGCCTGGCGTCGCTTCTCTCCGTCGCGCTTGCCGTCCTGCTCGTGCGCGAGGCGACGCGCGGACGGCGGGAGGCCTCGAAGAAGCTCTCCCTGCTCGCCACCGTCTCGCACGAGTTCAGGACGCCGCTCACGAACCTCCGCCTCTATGCGGAGATGATGGCGGGCGCTCCGCACATGGACGAGAACGAGCGGAAAAAGTATCTCGCGATCATCTCGGGCGAAGCGGAGCGCCTGGCGCGGCTCGTCGACAACGTGCTCGACTACGGGCGGCTGGCCGAGCGCCGCCGCCGATACGCCCTGCGCGAGATCGACCTGCCCCGCATCCTGCGCAACATTCTCGCGAACTTCGATGCCAAGGCCGCGGCGGCGGGCGTCGAGATCCGCCTCGGCGGTCTCCCGGAGGCCACCGTCCGCGCCGACGCCGACGCCGTCCGCCAAGTCGTCGTCAACCTCGTCGACAACGCGCTCAAGTATGCGGCCTGCGGCAAGCGGATCGACGTGACCGTCGGCGCGGAAAGGGGCGCGGCGTTCGTCGACGTCGCGGACTTCGGTCCCGGCATCCCGGCGGGGGACGCCCGCAAGGTCTTCCGCCGCTTCTTCCGGGGGAGCAACTCGCTCGCCGCCGGCATCGGCGGCGCGGGGCTCGGGCTTGACATCGCAAGCGGCCTCATGCGCGGCATGGGCGGCTCGCTCGCCTACCGGCCGAACCCGGCGGGCGGCAGCGTCTTCAGGGCCGCGTTCCCGTCGATGGCGAAGGGGAAGGAGACGACATGAGCGACGTGCGCCGCATCCTCGTCGTGGAGGACGACGAGAACATCCGAAACGGGCTCGTCGCCCTGCTGGCGGCGAACGGCTACGCCGTCGCCGAGGCGGGCGACGGGAAGGCGGGGCTCCAGGCGTTCGCGCACGACCGCCCGGATCTCGTCCTCCTGGACGTGATGATGCCGGGAATGAACGGCTACGACGTCTGCCGCGCCATCCGCCAGGAGGACACGCGCACTCCCGTCGTCATGCTGACGGCCAAGGACGACGAGATCGACAAGGTGCTGGGGCTGGAACTCGGAGCGGACGACTACATCGTCAAGCCGTTCGGCGTCCACGAGCTGCTGGCGCGTCTCGCCGCCGTCCTGCGACGCGCGGCGCCGGCCGCGCCGCCGCGTGCGGCGGACGGCGCGAGCGAGGGGTTCGCGTTCGGCGAGGACCGCGTGGACGAGAGCCGCTACGAGCTGGTGCGCAAGGACGGCGTGCGCGTCGCCCTTTCGGCGAAGGAGCTTGCGCTTCTGCGCACGTTCGCCGCCGAGGCCGGGAAGGCCCTCACGCGCGACCATCTGCTCAACGCGGTCTGGGGCGTCTCCTATTTCGGCAGCACGCGGACGCTCGACCAGCACGTCGCCCAGCTGCGGAAGAAGCTGACCGACCCCCGCTCCATCGAGACGCTCCACGGCATCGGCTACCGCTAC
>CAVGMG010000103.1:0-5252 GCA_963630185.1 Alistipes onderdonkii
AACGCGAGGAACAGGAACACGATCGTGATGACCGGCACGAAGCCGAGCACCGTCGAGACGCCGCCCCACGCGCCGTCGTTGACGAGCGAGGCCACCTTCTCGGAGACGCCCGCCTTTTCGAGGCCGCCGGCGATCAGGGCGCCGATTCCCGGCACCCACACGCCGTAGTCGGCGGGGTCGGGCTCGGCGACCTCCTGGGCGGCCTTGTAGTCCGCCTCGGTGATCGGCCACTCCTCGGCCGTCTCGCCGGTCTCCTCGTCCTCGATAGACGCGGTCTTCTCGCCGGCCTCCCACGCCGCGACGGTCGCCTCGGCCTTGGCGAAGTCCTCGCACGCCGTCTCGTAGTCCTTGCCGTCGACCTCGTGCGTCGTGAACGGCAGGTGCCAGCCGTCGCTCAGGAAGCCGTCGTTCGCCCAGTCGGTGAGGCGCGTGCCGGGCCCGTTCTCGGCGACGGCCAGATACCACATGACGCAGAGCGAGACGAGGAAGATCGGAAGCGCGAGGATCTTGTGCGTGACGATCTTGTCGATCTTGTCGGAGAGCGTCAGCGCCCGGGCGTCGCGCTTCTTGGCGAGCGCCTTGCCCACGAGCGTCTTGATGAACTCGTAGCGCTGGTTCGTGATGATCGACTCCGCGTCGTCGTCCAGCTCCCGCTCGCAGTCGCGGACGTGCTCGTCCAGATGGCGGCGCGTCTCCTCGTCGAGCTTCAGGAGCGCGAGGACGTCCGCGTCGCGCTCGAAGACCTTGACGGCGAACCAGCGGAGGGCGCGCGCGTCCACCTTGCCCTCAAGCGTCTCCTCGATGTGGGCGATGGCGTGCTCGACGGGGCCCGTGAACACGTGGGGGACCTCCCCGCGCTTGCCTTCGCGCGCCAGGGCGACGGCGCGGTGCGCCGCCTCCAGCGTCCCCTCGTTGTGCTGGGCGCTGATGCCGACGACCTCGCAGCCGAGCGCGTCCGAAAGCCGCTTGAGGTCGATCTTGTCGCCCCTCTTGCGGACGAGATCCATCATGTTGACGGCGACGACCATCGGAAGCCCCAGCTCGACGAGCTGCGTCGTCAGGTAGAGGTTGCGCTCGATGTTCGTGCCGTCGACGATGTTCAGGATCGCCGACGGCTCGCCCTCCACGAGGAAGCGGCGCGCGACCTTCTCCTCCAGCGAGTAGGGCGAGAGCGAATAGATGCCGGGCAGGTCCTGGATGACGACGCCCTTCTCGCCCTTCAGGAGGCCGTCCTTCTCCTCGACGGTGACGCCCGGCCAGTTGCCGACATACTGGTTCGAGCCGGTCAGCGCGTTGAAGAGCGTCGTCTTGCCGCAGTTGGGGTTGCCCGCGAGGGCGATTTTCATCTCCGCTTTCATGTTCCCTCCCCTCCCGTCACTCGACCTCGACGAGGGCGGCCTCGTCCTTGCGGATGGAAAGCTCGTAGCCGCGGACCGTCAGCTCGACGGGGTCGCCCAGCGGCGCGACCTTGCGCACGAAGACCTCCGTGCCCTTCGTGAGACCCATGTCCATGAGACGGCGCTTGAGCGCGCCTTCGCCCGTCAGGCGCACGATGCGCACGCGCGACGCGACGGGGCAGTCCTTGAGTGTTTTCATGTCTTTCAGCTTGCCTTGTGGATGGATGTGAAGATTTCGCATTCGATGCGGCGCGCGAGGTCGTCGTTGAGGGCGAGCCGGCTGTCGTGGATGCCGACGATCTTGCCGCCGTCCGCGTCCTCGATGACGCGGACGACCGCGCCCGACGAGAAGCCGAGGCTGCCCAAATGCTTGCGCGTCGCGTCGGGCCCGCCGACCTTCATCACGCGCGCCGATTCACCGGCCTTGAAAAAAGAGAGTGGCATCATGTCTTGTCCTTCCGCTGCGGCCGGGCCTAGATGTTAGACGGCTCTAACTCACAACGGACGGAAAGTTTACCATATCTAACTTCTACCGTCAAGGGGGAATTTCGCAGCGGCGCAAAAAAACGCCCCCTTCCGCGAGGAAGAGGGCGTTTTCCGTGTCGGAGCGGGCCTTTTTCAGTTCAGCTCCATGCGGCCGCGGCGGCTCCGGTTGCGGATGCGCGCGCGCTGCGATTTCTTGCGCGCCTTGACGCACGGCTTCTCGAAGTAGCGGTCGTCGCGCAGCTTCTTGATGAGGCCTTCCTTGTCGAGGACCTTCTTGAGCCTCTTGAGCCCGCGCTCGACGGACTCGCCTTTCTTCAGTTTCAGGACGATTGCCATCTCTCTACACCCCCTTCCAAGCGGCTTTGAAGTCTTACTTTTCGGGGGACGTCGCCTCGACCGGCGCCTCGGCGGGCTTTTCGCCGGCCGGCGTCGCGTAGGTGACCCACTGGAGGACGCACATCTCGGCCGCATCGCCCCGGCGCGTGCCGAGCTTGACGATGCGCGTGTAGCCGCCGTGGCGGTCGCTCATGGAGGGGGCGATCTTGTCGAAGAGCTTCTGCACGGCCTTCGGGTCGAGGAGGCGGCTCGCGGCCAGGCGGCGCGCCGCCAGCGTGCCCTTCTTCGCGACCGTGACGATCTTGTCGGCGTCCTTGCGGGCCTCCTTCGCCTTGGGCAGCGTCGTCTTGATCGACTCGGCCAGGATCAGGTTCGTGACGAGGCCCTTCATGAGCATCTTGCGGTGCGCCGTGGAACGCCCGAACTTCTTCATAACTCTTTGGTGACGCATAGTCTTCCTTTATTTCTTTTCGTCAAGGAGTTCGGGATCGAACTTGAAGCCAAGCCCCAGCCCCATCTGGACGAGTTTCTCTTTGATTTCGACGAGCGACTTCTTGCCGAAGTTGCGGTATTTGAGCATGTCCGCCTCCGTCTTCGAGGCGAGCTCGCCCACCGTCGAGATGTTCGCGTTGTTCAGGCAGTTCGCCGCGCGGACGGACAGCTCGATCTCGTTGACCGACGTGTTGAGGAGCTTGCGCAGCTTCTCGCGCTCGTTGACGTCGTCGACCTTCGCGTCCTCGAACTCAAGCGTCTCGGGGCCCGCGTAGTCGACGAAGACGTCCAGGTGCTTGCGGAGGACGGCCCCCGCCGTCTTGAGGGCGTCTTCGGGGTTGATGCGCCCGTCCGTCCAGACGTCGAGCACGAGCTTCTCGTAGTCCGTGCGCTGGCCGACGCGCGTGTTCTCCACGAGGAAGTTCACGCGGGTGACGGGCGAGAAGATGGAGTCGATCGCGATGCGGCCGATGTCCTGGTTGGGGCGCTTGTTGCCCTCCGCCAGGCAGAAGCCGCGGCCCGTCTTGACCTCGCACTCCATCTCGATGCTGCCGTCCACGTCAAGCGTGCAGATCTCCTGCTTCGGATTGAGGATCTGGACGGCGTTGTCCTTGGCGAAGGCCTCGGCGTAGACCGTGCAGGGCCCCGTCGCCTTGAGCGTCATCGTCATCGGCTCGCGCGACGGCGTCTTCACGAGGACGCGCTTCAGGTTCAGGATGATGTCCGTGACGTCCTCCGTGCAGCCCTTGATTGCGCAGAACTCGTGGTCGACCCCCCGGATCTTGACGGACGAGATGGCCGCCCCCTCGATCGAGCTCAGAAGAACGCGACGGAGGGAATTGCCAATCGTCCGCGCATAGCCGATTTCGAAAGGCTCCGCCGTGAAGCGCGTATACGTCGCCGTCTTCGACGACTCGTCAATCACGACGTTGCTCGGCATTTCGAAAGGGCTCAAACGGATAGCCATGGTAAAACCTCTCTCTTGAAGATTGACGAAATTAGCGCGAATAGAGTTCGACGATGGCCTGCTCGTCGACGATCGGCGCAATCTGCTCGCGCGTCGGCGACGACAGGATCTCCGCGCGGAGCGTGGCCCGGTCGAAGCTCATCCACACGGGGAGCTGCGCGCCCGTCGCCGCTTCGACGGAGCGGTTCGCGAAATCCTTCGACGAGGAGGCGTCCTTCACCGTAATGACGTCGCCTTCCTTCAGGACGTGCGACGGAACGGCCGCCTTGCGCCCGTTGACGAGGACGTGGCCGTGGAGGACGAACTGGCGCGCCGCCCGGCGGCTCGGCGCGAGGCCGAGGCGGTAGACGACGTTGTCGAGGCGCATTTCGAGGAGCTTGAGAAGGTTCTCGCCCGTCACGCCTTCGCGGCGGTAGGCCTCCTCGAAGAAGCGGTGGAACTGGAGCTCGCCCATGCCGTACTGGCGGCGGAGCGCCTGCTTCTGGCGAAGCTGGCTGCCGTATTCCGACATCTTCTTGGCGCGGCGGCCGACGTGCATGCCGGGCGCGCCCGTGCCCTGCTCGATGGGGCACTTGGCCATGTAGCAACGCGCCCCCTTGAGGAAGAGCTTCTGCCCTTCGCGGCGGCACTGACGACAAACGGGACCCGTATAACGACCCATGATTAGACCCTCCTGCGCTTACGAGCGCGGCAACCGTTGTGGGGAACCGGCGTCGTATCTGTGATTTGAGTGACGCGAATGCCAGCGGCCTGGATCGCGCGGACGGCGCTCTCGCGCCCCGCGCCCGCGCCCTGCATCCGCACTTCGCACTCATGCATGCCCTTGGCGACGGCCACGCGGGCGGCATCCTGCGCGACCATCGTCGCGGCGAACGCCGTCGACTTGCGCGAGCCCTTGAAGCCCGCCTTGCCGGCGGAGCTCCAGCTGATCACGCCGCCGCGCGCGTCGGCGATGGAGACCTGCGTGTTGTTGAACGTCGAGCGGATGAACGCGATTCCGGCCGGAATCGACTTGCCGCTCTTCTTGGCCTTCGGCGCCTCGGCGCCTTCCTGCGGGGCCGCGCCCTCCGGAGCGACGGGGGCGGCTTGGGTCTTGACTTCTTCAGACATCGGTTTCCTCCCTTAACGCGCCGCCTGCTTCGGCATGGCGACGGACACGCGCTTGCCGCCCTTGCGGGTGCGGGCATTCGTTTTCGTGCGCTGGCCGCGAACCGGCAAGCCCTTCTTGTGGCGAAGGCCGCGATACGACCCGATCTGGATCAGGCGGCGGATGTTCTGCGCCACCTCGCGGCGGAGGTCGCCTTCCACCCGGAAATGCTCCTGGATGAAAGTCGTGATCGCGTGGATCTCGTCCTGCGTGACGTCGTCCGCCTTCTTCATCGGATCGACATTGACCGCCGCAAGCACCTCGTCGGCGCGCTTGGGCCCGATTCCGTGGATATAGCGAAGAGCGAAGCGGATGTGCTTCTTGCCCGGAATATCCACGCCCATCAGTCTCGGCATATTTCCTGTTACCTTTCTTAACCCTGGCACTGCTTGTGGCGCGGGTTTGTGCAGATCACGCGCACCACGCC
>CAVGMG010000104.1:0-5227 GCA_963630185.1 Alistipes onderdonkii
GGCTCGCGGGCAAGAAAAGCCTCGTGCTGGTGACGGGGCGGGCCTCGTATGCGGCCTGCGGCGCCGAGGCACTTTTCGCGCCATTCCTGGCGGGACGAGCGGTGACGCATTTCACGACCGTCGGCGAGAACGCGCGGGCGGAAGACGTGGCGGTGATGCGGACGCGCCTGCCGGAGCGCGTCGACGGCTTCGTGGCCGTGGGCGGCGGCACGGCGATCGACACGGCCAAGCTCCTGCGCGGCGGTTTCCCCGAAGCGCCCGAGACGGAGCCCCTGCCGCCGTTCCTGGCCGTGCCGACGACTGCCGGTACGGGCGCCGAGACGACGCGCTTCGCCGTCTACTATGACCGGGGCGTGAAGAAGTCCGCCGACCATCTGCGCTACCGTCCGACCGATCAGCTGCTGATTCCCGAATTCGCGCGGACGCAGACCGCCTATCAGCGTGCGTGCACTGAGTTTGACGCCTACGCCCAGGCGGTGGAGTCCCTGTGGGCGCGGGGCGCGACGGACGAGTCGCGCGCCTTTGCGCAAAAGGCCCTCGACCTGATGGCGCGCGGCGAGCAGATGGCGGGCAGCTACTGGGCGGGGCGCGCGATCGACATCTCGCGCACGACGGCCGCGCACGCGCTCTCGTACTACCTGACGGCGCGGTACGGCGTGCCTCACGGACACGCCGTCTACATGACGTTCCCGTACGTCTGCCGCGCAAACGGGCATCCCGAATACGTCCGCGCCGTGCCCGAGCTCGCGTCGCTCGACGCGTTCGCGGCGGCGCACGGGCTTGACCGCGACGCTCTCGTCGACCGGCTGCTCGCGCACGTCAATCCGCAGCGGCTCGCCAACAACCCGGCACCCATTTCAAAGGAGACATTCAAGAATGGCTAAGACCGTCTACGTCGCGATGTCCGCGGACATCATCCACCCCGGACACCTGAACATCATCCGCGAGGCCGCGAAGCTCGGCGACGTCACGGTCGGCGTGCTGACCGACGCGGCAATCGCGTCCTACAAGCGCCTGCCGTACATGGACTACGCGCAGCGCTCCGCCGTCGTGGCGGCGCTGAAGGGGGTCGTGCGCGTCGTCCCCCAGGAGCAGCTCGACTACATCCCGAACTTGCGCCGGCTGAAGCCCGACATCGTGGTGCACGGCACCGACTGGCGCGAGGGCGTCCAGGCGAAGACGCGGCAGGGCGTGATCGACACGCTCGCCGAGTGGGGCGGCCGGCTCGTCGAGCCCGAATACACGCCTGGCATTTCGTCGACCCAGCTCAACAAGGCGATCCGCGAGGTCGGCACGACCCCCGACGTCCGCCGCCGCCGTCTTCGCCGACTCCTGAACGCGAAACCGGTCGTCCGTGTCATGGAGGCCCATTCGGGGCTTTCGGGCCTGATCGTCGAGAACGCCTTTGTCATGAAGGACGGCAAGCGGCGCGAGTTCGACGCGATGTGGCTTTCGTCGCTCACGGACTCGACGCTGAAGGGCAAGCCGGACAACGAGTCGGTCGACGTCACGTCGCGACTGCGGACGGTCAACGACATTCTCGAGATCACCACGAAGCCGATCATCTACGATGGCGATTCCGGCGGACAGCCCGAACACTTCGCGTTCCTCGTCCGCTCGCTCGAGCGCCTCGGCGTCTCGGCGGTCATCATCGAGGACAAGGTCGGGCTCAAGCGGAACTCGCTTTTCGAGTCGGGCAACACGCAGCCGCAGGCCTCCGTCGAGGGCATGAGCGAGAAGATCCGAACGGGCAAACAGGCTCAAGTCACGGACGAGTTCATGGTCATCGCGCGGTGCGAGTCGCTGATCGCCGGCAAGGGCGAGGACGACGCGATCGCCCGCTGCCGCGCCTACTGCGAGGCGGGGGCGGACGGCATCATGATCCACTCGAAGGCGAAGACGCCGGACGAGATCGTCTCGTTCGTCCGCCGCTTCCGCGCCGAGGTCTCCGCCGACAGGCCGATCGTCGTCGTGCCGTCGACGTACGCGCAGGTCACGGAAGACGAGCTCGCCGAGATCGGCGTCAACGTCGTCATCTACGCCAACCAGCTCCTTCGCGCCGCCTATCCGGCGATGAAGCGGACGGCCGAGCGCATCCTCGCGTGCGGTCGCGCCCAGGAGGCCTCCGCCGAGTTCTGCATGCCCATCAAGGAGATCATCTCCCTCATCTGAGTCGCGCAGTGTCTCGCGGACGGCTCGACTCGGTCGCGCTCGCCGTCGGCGGCCTCGGCGGCGCTTTCGCCTATCTCGTCCTGGCGTGGCTCTTGCGCTTCGACCTCATCCGGGAAGGGCGGCTGGCTCTTCGGAATTTGCCGCGACACGGGCGGACGTAAATGTGGTATAATTCAGACATTCCTTCGCACGGGCGGAATCCGTGCCGCGAGAACAGGGAGAAGATATGGGAAACGAGCTGCGCAACAAGATTGACTACATGGTCGTTTGCGTGAACGACTACGCGACTCGGCACGGACTTTCCAATGTCGACTCCTTTGACTACCTCTTGCGCAACAAGGGGCTTGACTTCCTCGAAGAATGCTACGATGTCGAACACACCCTGCCGCTGGACACGGCGCTTGAAGACCTGGACGCCGTCTGCAAGCGGCACGAAAGGGTCGGAGCATGAGGCTCTATCACGGCTCCAATACCGCCTTCACGGAGATTGACCTCGGCAGATGCCGTCCGAACAAGGACTTCGGCCTGGGCTTCTACCTGACGCCAGACCGCGAGGGCGCGGTGAGGATGGCGAATCGCACGGTGAGGCGTTTCGGCGGAACTCCCTTTGTGATGGCGTTCGAGCTTGACGAGTCCAGGCTGGCAGGTGTTCCCGTCAGGCGTTTCCCTTCGCCAAGTGCGGAATGGGCGCTGTTTGTCATGGCGAACAGGCGAGCCCAGGTGCGGACAGAAGACCACAACCGTGACAACCGATACGGGATGGTCTGCGGCCCCATCGCCAATGACGACCTTGCCTTGCTGTTCCGTCAGTTTGAGCGCGGACTTGTCACGGTCGAGATGCTTGTTCGGGAGATGAAGTTCAAGCGGCTGACCGTCCAGTTCTCCTTTCACACCAAGGCCGCCCTCGCCGCGCTTGACTTCATGGAGGCGGAAGATGTCCGCTAAGCAGGCACAGCTCATCGAATACGCCCTTCAGGACATCGTTGCCATGCTGGTTGAGCGAAAGGGCCTTTCCGCTCAGGCGGCAATGGACGCCGCCTATCATTCAGACCTCTACGGCAAGTTGCAGGACGTTGGCACGGGCCTGTATCTTGAAGGGTCGGAATACCTGTATGGCCTGCTGGCGGAAGAAACAGAAGGAGGCCTTTCATGATCGCTTCATCGCCTATTGACTAAATCGGACGCTGGTGTTCGGCCGGGTCGCCGGCGATTCGAACAGCCACCTCATCATCCATTCAAGAAGGAATGTCGCCATGGAAAAACCGCTGAGCCTCATGTTCTCTTTGCTTCTTGCCGCCGCGCTCCTTGGGCATCATCAGGCGTTCGCCGAGGCGGTGTCGGCGCCCACGCCCCTTGAGACGGCGGCGGGCTGGACGGAGCCTCGCGCCTACACGAACGCGGCGGGGAAAGTCCTTCTCTACCGCTGGGCCGAGCCGTCGAAGGTCGAGCCGGGCAAGACGTATCCGCTCGTCATCCTCTTCCACGGGGCGGGCGAGCGCGGCACGAACAACCTGAACCAGCTCGCCTGGGGCGCGGAGCCGCTTCTCCGCCACATGCGCGAGCGCGGCATCGAGGGCTACTTCATCGCCGGGCAGGTGCCGAACGGCCGCCAGTGGGTCGACACGCCGTGGGGGAACGTCGCGCACCGCATGCCGCCGCAGCCGTCCGAATCGATGGCGCTCGCGCTGGAGCTTCTGGACAAGGTTCGGGTCGAGCAGCCGGTCGATCCGTCGCGCATCTACGCCACCGGCATCTCGATGGGCGGCTACGGCACGTGGGACGCCGTGCAGCGCCGTCCCGAGCTCTTCGCGGCGGCGATGCCGGTCTGCGGCGGCGGCGACGCGCACCTGGCGTGGAAGATCCGCGACGTGCCGATCTGGACGTGGCACGGCGACGCGGACGGCGTGGTGCCGACGGTGCGCTCGCGCGAGATGGTGAGCGCCCTCTGGGCGGTCGACGGCAAGATTCGCTACACCGAGGTTCCCGGCTGCGGGCATGGCGTCTGGCATCCGGCGTTCGCCTCGAAAGAAGCCCTGGACTGGCTCTTCTCCCAGCGAAAGTCAAGATGACGGACGGCATCCTGCCGTTTGGACGGTTTCTTGACAAAAAAAAACAACTTTTAGTAGAATAATGCCCAAAAACGGAAGGAGGCTTCTCATGACGAGATACATTCGTCTTTTGTTCGCGGGCGCACTTCTGCTGTCGGCTCTGTCCGCGACTGCCGAGACCGTTCAGGTTTGGGCGAAGGGCGTCACGGCGGACGGGGGCTGGCAGAACACCTTTCAGTTCCGCAACGGCTGCTGGGCCGGCTGCGCCACCGACATGATCGACTGGTGGCAGACGCGCATCGCCGAGAAATACGACTACTCTGGCATCAAGGTCTGGGATCGCGAGGAGCTGATGCGCGAATACGACACCAATGCCTCCTTCGGAAGCGGCGGCGACTATGTCTGGAAGGCTCTGGAGTGGGTCTTCACGAACACCGTCAGGAAAGTCGCGCTCTCGAAGCCCGGCGACAAGCCCGGAGGTTTCGGCTATTATCAGACAGCCGACGACAAAAGCACCTACCTCATTTCCATCCGTGGCTACCTTGATTCCTATCGCCCCAGCGTCGAGGCCGCCCTCCAGGCGTTCATGGACGCCAAGGGCAACGCGATTGCCTGTGTGTCAAGCACGGGACACGCCTGGACGCTTTATGGCGTCGAATACGACACGGCCACGGAGAAATTCACGAGAGTGTGGGCGACAGATCCCTATCCGGACGACACGACGAAACGCATCCCCGCGCTTCATGCGTTTGACGTCATGTATTCAAACTATCAGGGCGGCGACCTGTGCTATTTCTTGCGGTATATCTATGACGAAGAGAACAATTCGTGGAATCCGCAGGAAATCGAGCCTGCCGAACTGACCATCCTCCGCATCGACGACGAGCTTCTCGTTGACGCCGACGGCAACCCGGCGTTCAAGCCCCTTGGCGGCGACACGCCCGCGTTTAATCCCATCCGTCCCGGCGTTGAGGAGACGTTCGACTCGCAGGAGAAGGCCGATGCGT
>CAVGMG010000105.1:0-5173 GCA_963630185.1 Alistipes onderdonkii
CTCCACAAATCTTTCGTGCCGATTCGTGAAGATTCGTGGCTGAAACCTAAAACCTGAAACCTAAAACCTTCCCCAAAACCTTTCCACTTTTCCACCTTTCCACTTTTCAACTTTTTTACTGGACAATTGAGTGGACATTTGGTAGAATGAGGATATCAAAATCAGAAAAGGGGTCTTCGCTATGGAAATAAAACGTTCGTTCTCTCTCTCTCTCTCTCTCTCTCGTCTCCCTCGCGTTCCTCTCGCCCGCCTTCGGCGCGACGCCGGTCGCCGTCTGGGACAACAACTTCGACTCATTGACCCAAGGCTCCTGGACGCTTAACCTCAACGGCAATACGCCCAACCAGACTGAGGAAGGCGGCACGACGAACGCGCTGACGATCGCAAACGACCAAGCCGGCCTTCAGCTGACGCCCTCCGCGAATTTCACCGCCATTACCGCCATCATCCGCTGCTCCAACCTCGACGTCAACATCAACGACGGCACCAACCAAGTCCTGTTCGCGATCAGGACTTCTGGAACTGCCGAAAGAATCGGCCTGTATCAAAAAGGAAGCGACAAGACGTTGCGCGGCCTTTGGAATGGCGGCGTGTATGATAATGTCGCCGGCCCGGTCTTGTCCGCCTCCCCCTCGACGCTTGCGTTCGCCTACTTGAAGACCGCAAGTACGACGGGCTATGCAATCGGCGATACGACTCTATCATACAACGCAACGGGCCTTAAGGGTTCAAACGACAGCTACAACGGCCTTTCCATTGGCGGCATCTGGAGCGCGAGGTCTGTGGCCCTTAAGTCGGCGACCAACATGACGATTACCGCCATTGCGATCTTCGACTCGCAGCTCTCCCAAACCGATATCGCGTCTTACAAGTTCCCGTCGGAAATATTGGACTTTACGGCGAGCAATGAGATAAGTGGCGACGTCAACTGGAGCGAGATTAAATTCAAGGAAGGCGATTGGCAGAGCAAGGCTGGCTCGACGGCGACGCTGACGCTTTCGGGCGACACGGTTATCACGCTCTCCGACGACTTCCAGGCGCAAACGGTCACGGTCAACGGCGCTTACAAGCTCACGTTGAAGGGCGGCAAGACCTACTTCGATCTGGTCGGCAGTGCGTTGACGGGGGTGGAGCGCGAGGTCTTCTATTCGACGATCTTCCCCCAGACGATCGCCGCCAACCAGACGTATCTCGTCGGAACGGACGTCACGCTCTCCGGCGCGAACACGGTCGCCGAGGGCGGCACGCTGAAGGTGACGAACGGCACGGCGAAGGTGGCGTTCGCGTCGACGGGCGTTAGCGGCACGCTCGAAATCGCCGAGGGCGCGACGCTGACGGCGACGAGCGGCGATGCGCTCAACTACAACGGAGACACGGTGAGCGTGAACGTCTACGGAACGCTCGACATGGGCACGGTGCGCTGGACGTGCCCTCGGACGCTCGACATCTACGGGAACGGCCAGATTACGGGAACGGGCGACGAGCATGGCGCCCTCGACCTTTTCAAAAACGGTGGCATCACGGCGCACAAGGGCGATGATGCAACGGCGCTCACGCCTGCCGTGACGGCGAAAGTCCGCTATCGCGGCGTGAACGTCGTCAATGTCGAGGAAGGCGTCACGCTTTCGCTCGGGAGCGGCGTCTCCGCCGACGGCTATTCGTCGCTGACCAAGAGCGGCACTGGCACTCTGAAGTTGACGGAGGGGAGCCATCCGTTCACAACCATCTCCGCCGGCACGGTCGAGCTCGCGTGCGACAACGCGCTTTCGGGAACGTCGACTGTCGCCGATGGCGCGACGATCAAGGTTTCGTCGGGAACGAACGACCTCACAAGCCACACGATCAACGGCACGGTGACGGTCGCGGGCGGCACGGTGACGGTCGCCTCGTCGCTGGCGGGCTCCCTCACGTGGACGGGCGGCACGCTCAAGGTGGCCGTGACGGCGGACGAGGCGACGACAGGTCTCAAGCTGGGCGAGAAGTTCACGCTCAAGGACGGCGGCAATGTCATCTTCGTCCTTCCGTCCGGCGAGGAGGAGACGGGCGAGGGCGGCACGCTGACGCCGGTCGCCACGTGGGTGGGCGGCGCGTCCGGCGACTGGGCGACGGCGTCCAACTGGAACGGCGGCGTTGTGCCGACGGCGGCGCAGTCCGTCGTCATCACCAACGAGGGCGTCACGATTACGGTCGCCTCGACGGACGCGATGCCGAAGCGGCTCGACATCATGAAGCAGGCGACCTTGACCGGCACCGTTCCGGCGATTGACGACATCTTCGTCGCGTCCGACGCGAGCCTGACGGTCGACGGCACGGCGACGGTGACGACGCTCGAAGCGGAATCCGGCGCGACGTTGACCCTCAACGGCACAGTGACGGCGACGACGTGCAGCATCAGCTCGGACGCGACTTTGACAGTCAACGGCACGGCGACGGTGACGAGCCTGTCGGGCGAAGGAACGCTTGCCTTGGAAGAGGGCGCGACGATTGCGCCGCCTACGAATACGACCCTCGTTGACTTCTTCGCAAACTGGACGGGTGCCGTTTCGGGGAAGGGCGCGCTCAAATACACGTCGCTTCCCGGCAATGCAACGGTGCAGACATATCTCCAGAACGCCGACAAGTGGACGGCGACGATTGCGTTTGAGGGGCTGAGCAATCTGCAAAACGTCAACCTCAACCTCTACGGCAACGCGAACTCGACGATTCGCATGACGGGCTGCTCGATGTATTTCATCCAGTCGAACGGCACAAGCACGTATCGCACCTTCAATCCGACGCTGGAGCTTTGCAACGGCTCGCAGGGCTATGGCGTCAAGGTGACCAACGGCTGGTCGGGCGACATCATCGAGTTCGCGAAGCTGACGGGCGACGGCACGTTCTGGATGGAGAAGCCGAGCGGTGCGCCGACCCGCCGCTTCTTCTTCCCCGACTTGAGCGGGTTTGCGGGCGCGTTCAAGATGACGACGTCGAGCAACGCCAGCACGCTCTATCTGGGGCGCGGAAGAGATGGCTACTCGAACGACACGGGCGACAACGGCAAGATCGTCATCTGCGGCGAAGTTCCGGCGGCGGTTTCTGTGACGAACGCGGTCGGGAACGTCGTCTTCCGCAATACGCCGAAGCTGACGTGCTCGGCGACGGCGAAGATCTCGTGCGTGGACTACACGATTGACGACGGCGTCACGCTTTCGCTCGCGACGAGCCTGACCGACCTCACGGGCGTCGACCTCATGCCGGTCATCTCCTGCACGGGCACGTCCGCGAAGCCGAGCCTGACGACGGCGCTGGACGACACGCTCCCCGCCAAGCGCTGGCGCGTCTCGCAGCGGACGAGCGGCCTTTACGTCTCGCGCATCTACGGCACGATGATTTTGGTGAAGTGAGAGTGTAGGTTTTAGGTTATAGGTTTTAGGTTTCAGCCAAATCCGCTGTTCGCTAAAACCTGACAGGCTTCGCCGGGGCAACACGCTCCGGCGAAGTGCTTTTAACGCAAAGCCGCAAAGAACGCAAAGGGCGCAAAGTTTTTTGACAGGATTCACAGGATTGACAGGATTGTCGAGAGGGCGGTAGTTTTTCACGCAGAGACGCAAAGGCGCAGAGGCACAGAGGTTTTAGCTTTTAGGTTTCAGGTTCTATCCGCAAGGGTGGAAAAGTGGAAGAGTGGAAAGGTGGAAAAGTTATCAGCCACGAAAGGACACGAATCTCCACCAATCTTTCGTGCGATTCGTGGCTAAAACCTGAAACCTGAAACCTAAAACCTCTTCGGCTGAAACCTAAAACCTAAAACCTGAAACCTAAAACCTAAAACCTGAAACCTAAAACCTATAACCTAAAACCTTCCCTCCAACCTTTCCACTCTTCCATTTTCCCACTTTTGCCTCACCGCCGGTCGAGGTCGCGGCGGAGCGTGAAGACGCGGGCGGCGAGGAGGACGAGGGCGCCGGCCAGGTAGAAGAGGCCCAGAGAGGCCATCGACCAGGACATGTCGCCGCCGAAGGCCTTCGCGATCCACGGCAGGATCGTCGAGGACAGCGACCCGAAGAGGAACGCGATGCACATCATGATCCCGACCCCCGAGGCGTGGTAGCGCGGCTCGACGACGTCGAAGAAAGAGGCCATGAAGTTCGAGTCGTAGATCCCCCGGAAGAACCCGAAGCCGAGCATGGCGACGAGCGAGGCCGCAAACGAGGACGCGAACGCCATCCAGACGATGAAGGGAATCGCGAGGCCGAGGCCGCAGAGCCCCATTTCGAGGCGGATGCCGGGACGCGACGGGGCGAGGCGGTCGCCGAGGCGGCTTCCGAGGAGGATGCCCGCCGCCGCGCCGAGGTAGTGCCAGAGGACGGCGTGAAGGCCCGCCCACTGCCGCAGGGAGGGGACGCTTACCAGGAACGTCTCCTGCAGGTGCGTCGGCATCCAGTTCTTGAAGCCGATGTCCACGTAGATCATCATCGCGAGCCCCAGCGTGATCGCGAGGGCGGTCGGCTTCGCGAAGAGGGCGCGGCACGCCTCCCCGACGCGGGCCTTCCGCCCCGGCGCGGCGACGGGCTTCGTGTCGCGCAGGAAGAGGGCGAGGACGAGCGCCCAGAAAAGCCCCAGGGCGCCGAACGCCCAGAAGGGGATGCGCCAGCTCTCGCCGCCGCGCCCCGCGAGAAAGCCCGCCAGCGCGCCGCAGCCGACGATGCCGATGTAGAGGCCGAGCTGGAGGATGGACATCGCCGTCGCGCGGGACTCCCTGTGGAGCTGCGAGATGAGGGAGCTCGCCGACGGGTAGTAGAACGTCTGCCCGAGGCCGTTGAGGACGCCGTAGGTCGCCATCAGAAGCCCCGCGCTGGCGACGAGCCCCGACGCGAAGATGCCGAACGAGAAGACGCCCACGCCGACGGCGACCATCCACTTGCGGCTCAGGAAGTCGGCGGCGACGCCCGCGAAGGGCACGCAAAGCCCGTAGACGACGGCGAAGACCGTCCCCACGAGGCCCAGGGCGACGTGATCGACCTGGAGCGAGAGCCCCATCGCCGGGACGGACGGCCCGAAGAGCTGCCGCGTCCCCTGCTGGAGGAAGAAGGCGACCCACAGAAGGGCGAGCGCCGTCCATTTTTCGTCTGGTTTCCCGAATGTCATCTGAAAGGCCCTTTCTCGGACTTGAAGAGACGGAGATTATAGTATATTC
>CAVGMG010000106.1:0-4957 GCA_963630185.1 Alistipes onderdonkii
GAGTGGGGCTACTCGAACAAGGTCGTCGAGATGGCGCGCGTCATCGCGGCGAAGTAAGCGGCGGCCTTCAGGCTCGCCAAGCCAGGGGCGCATCGTGCAGTTCGCACGGTGCGCCTTGATTTTTTGCTTTGAGGCGAAAATATGGTATAATCTTCGTATTTAATTGAAGGAGAGAGACGATGAGAAAAATCATTTCTCTCTTGGCGTTGTGCGCGCTTGTTTTCCATGCGCAGGCCAGCACCGTCCAAGAGGAAGAGGCCAAGTTCGCGGCGCGCGCCTGGGTGTCTCGCGGCGGCGCGTTGGGCGCGCGTCTGGGCGCGACGGTCAAGCGCCTCTCGAAAGTCGTCTGCGCGACGGACGACGCGACGAACGCCGTCTACGTGGCGGCGATGGATTCGGGCGGCACGCTCTTCCTCTCGACCGACACGGACGAAAACCCCGTCATCGCCTTCACGGCGGCGACGAACGACTTCTCGACGATCGACAGGGCAAGCCCCCTGTGGGCGCTCTTGAGCCGCTCCGGGCGGACGTCCGTCGCCACGGCGCGGACGGCTTCCGCGTCCTCGTCAAAGACGGCGGCCTCGAACGCCGCCTCCTCCGCAAGCGAGAGCCTCTGGGCGAACCTCGTCGCCGAGGGCAAGGGCCTTGCGGCGGCCGACGCCGATTCAAGCGGCGTCAAGAAGCCCCTCCGCTACGTGACGACGCTCGGCGACGTGCGCGTCGCGCCGCTCGTCCAGTCGAAGTGGGATCAGGACGAAGTCGTGGACAAGCATTGCTACGACCGCTTCACGCCCGACCTCGCCAACGGCGAGCGGGCGGTGTGCGGCTGCGTCGCGACGGCGATGGCGCAGATCATGCGCTACCACGAGTTCCCGAAAGCCTCCCGCCCCTCCGTGTCGCGCACGTGCTACATTGACGCGACGTTCTACAACGACGCGGGCGACCGCGTCCGCGCCACGCGCGTCCTGACGACGCAGGCGGGCGTCTACGACTGGTCGAAGATGACGCTCGTGCCGGACTTCACCCTGACGGACGAGGAGGCCGACGCCATCGGCAAGCTGACGTCGGACGCGGGCATTTCCGTCAACATGAACTACGACCGCGAGGCGAACGGCGGCAGCGGCGCATTCAGCTTCCGCGTCCCCAACGGGTTCAAGGAGGCCTTTGGCTACGCGAGCGCCGACTACTACACGGCCAACCAGGTCTCCGCCGTCCCGGAGGCCGTCGCGAAGGGGCTTTTCGCGAACTTCGACGCCGGCTACCCCGTGCTGATGGGCATCTCGGGCCGTTCCGGCGGCCACGCCATCGTCGGCGACGGCTACGGCTACAAGGACGGCGTCCTCTACGTCCACCTGAACATGGGCTGGTCGGGGTCGTCGGACTTCTGGTACAACCTGCCGAACATCGACTCGCCGGACATCGTCTTCAACACCTTTGACGACCTTGTCATGAACATCTTCCCCGAAGGTGCGGACAAGGCGCTTCTCTCGGGGCGCGTCGTCGACGCGAACGGCCAGGCCGTCGCGGGGGCGGCGGTCTCGATCCGCGACTCGTCCACGCAGCGCACGGTCACGAACGCCACGACGAGCGCGACGGGCGTCTACGGCCTTCTCCTGAGCCCCGGCACGTATGACGTCTGCGTCGAGGCGTCGGGCTCGCCCGCGACGACGCTTTCTTCCGTCTCGCTCGCCCGGACGACGCGCCAGACGACGACGTATCGCGGCTACATCGTTCACAACACGACCAATTCGTGGCTGGTGGCCTATGACAACGTCGCGGTCGTCTCGTCGCTCGGCAACTCCTCCGGGAACGACGTGACGCTCTCCGTCGCGTCCGCCCAGATGGCCGTCGAAGGCGAGACGCGCCTCTACGCCACGCTGGACGAGGCGCTTGACGACGCAAAATCTCTCTACGCCGAAGGGCGGCTTGCGACCGCCGAAATCGAGATCGTGAGCGACATCGCCCTCTCGAAGAGCGCGACGGTCGACTTCCCGTGCGTCCTCCATCCGGCGGGTTCGGCGGCCGTGACCGTCTCGCGTCCGGCGACAGCGTCGATTCTCGTGTCATCGGGCGGCACGCTGACGGTCGAGAATGTCGTATTTGGCACGACGGCCTCGACGCTCTTCAAGGTCGCGGCGGGCGGCTCGCTCCATCTTGGCGCGAACGTCGAGCTGGGCGTGCCGTCGCCGACCGTCGCCATCGAGACGGCGGACGCCGACGGCCTTGTCCTGACGAGCGCGCTCGAAAAGGGCTTCGTCCTCAACTGCTCGTCGGCGCAGGCGGCGGGCACGGTCTTCGCGCAGGCATCGGGCCTCACGCTCGACGAGGCGAACGCGAGCGCGGCGCTCATCGAGAACGCGGCGGACTCGTTCGGCGAAGTGCGCGGCGTCGCCGAGGAGAACGAGGCAGGTTCGCTCTCCCTCGTGTGGCAGGAGATTCCCGTTCCGGTCGCGTCGTCGGCCGGCTACTTCGTCGGCCTGGACGGCGCGACCAACGCCGCCGCCCGCTTCGACAGGCTTCTTGAAAAGTTCCAGGGCTTCCAGGCACAGGGCCTTGTCGCCGAGGACGCGGAGGTCGTCGTCCGCGCCGGCGCCGACCTCTCCTTCGGGACGCGCGTCTCGCTCGCCGCGCCGCTGACCCTTCGCGGCGAGAAAGCCTCCGTGGCAATCGCGACGATTGCCTCGTCGGCCGGCTTCGACGTCCTCCAAGGGGGCTCTCTGACGCTGCGGGGCATCACGTTCCGAGATTTCACCGGCGAGACCTTCCTCGACGTCCAGGGCGGCGACGTCGTCCTCTCCGACGGCGCCTGCCTGGACGGCATCTGCGGCACGAAGATGGAGTACGGCCCCGTTCTTCTGCGGTCGGGCTCGCTCACGATGCAGTCGGGTTCGTGCATCACGAACGGCACGTCGGCGGGCCCCGGCGGCGGCATCTGCGCGATGGGCGGCGCCTTGAACCTCGAAGGCGGCACGATCGCCTCCTGCTCCGCTTTGCGCTGGGGCGGCGGCGTGTATGCGTATCTGGGGAGCGAGAAGAAGGCGGGGTGCGCCGTCTCGATGTCGGGCGACATCTCCTTCGCCGACAACACGGTCTCGTCCTCGTCCGTGCGCGAGGACGTCTGGCTGAAGGGCTCTTCGCTCTATCCGATGCGCGTGACGGGCGGCCTCCTGGCGGAGGCGAAGTCGATCGCGCTCGTGTGCGACGAGAACGTCGACGGGGCGGCGTTCGCCACGTGCGAGGGCCTTTCGGACGAGGTCGCCCGCACGTCGGCCCGCGTCTTTGCCTGCCTTGAGCCGGCGCAGGAGGGCGCGAACCTCTGCGGCCAGGCGAAGGACGGCGTCGTCCAGTGGAGCGAAGTGACGGCCGAGCTCGACGACGACGAGCGGGATCTGGCCGTCGTGCGGATCGTCTATCCCGACGGGCGCGAAGCCTTTTACGAGGACATTGACGCGGCCTTCCAGGTCGCGGCGGGCGACTTCAGGGCGGAGATCCTCGTGGACGCGCTCGCGTTTTCGGAAGACCTCGTCGTGACGGGGCGCGTCGTCCTCGCGTCGTCGTCCGAGGGCGCTCGCCTGCAGCTCCTGCGCACGAAGGGCGCGTTCGTCCACGTCCAGCCGACGGGCGCCCTCGTCCTGACGAACCTCGTCTACGCGGTCGCGCCGGCGACGTCGTCCGCGACGAACTCGTCGGACAACGCGCTCGTCTTCGTCAACGGGGGTGCGTTGACGCTTCAGGACGGCGCGTGCCTCGCGGGGCTCTACAAGGACGACGTCTTCTCGGAGGGGGCGCGGTCGGCGTCGGCGGTGGCCGTCTACAACGGCGGCACGTTCACGATGGAGAGCGGCGCGGAGATCCGCGACTGCGCGAACCTCTCGGTCGACGCGGTCAAGGGCGTCCAGTCGGGCGCGGGCGGCGGCGTCCTCGTGGACGCGGGCTCGACGGCGTTCTTCAGGGGCGGCGCGATCCGGAACTGCCGCACGTCGAGCGGCGGCGCCGTCTTCGTGGCGAACAAGTCCTCCGCCTACGTGTCGGGCGACTTCACGGCGACGGACAACGCGAGCGTCCTGACGGCGAAGGCCAACAACGTCGTCGTCGCCGACCTCTCGACGCTGTATCTGGCGGGCGACCTGGGCGCCTCGGCGGGCGTCGGCTCGTCGCTGCCCTCGTCGGAATACCTCGCGAACGACACGAACGTCGTCGCGACGGTCGCGGACTGGACGTCGTGGGACTTCGCGTCGCTGACGAACAGCGCGGCGAAGTTCGTGCAGGACGCGGACGCGCGCGTCCACGGCTTCCTCGTCACGAACGCGACGGCGACGGCCTACGTCGTCTGGCCGACGGCGATCGGCGAAGACGGCGCGTTCACGGTGGGGGAAAGCGTCTACTACGCGGCGGGCGACGTGCCGGAGCTGCCGCCCCTGCCGGACCCCGAGCCCACGCCGTCGGCCGTGACGAACCAGCCCACGCCCATCGCCGTCCTCGCGCTGGAGAAGCTGGACGAGAGCCTCTGGCGGCTCGTCGTCACGAACCGCGTGCCGTGGTGCTTCTACCGCGTCCTCTCGACGGACGATCTTGGTGCGGGCTTCGTCACGACGGGGGACTGGGTGCGGGCGGAGGCGGACGCGCCGGCGGCGTGGACGAACGACGTCGAGACGGCGGGCGCGGCTCTCTTTTGGAAGATCGAAGGCAAGGAAGGCGAAGTGGGCGAATGATGACACGAGAGACATGAGGCAAGAGGGAGGCCAAGAGAGACAATTCGGCCTCATGTCCCTCTCGCCCCTCATGCCCCTCAAGTCAAACCTCAACTGAAACCAATTTAAAACCAACCTTAACAAGACCAAAAACACCATGGCAGAGAACAAGAAGGCGGAGACGAAGAAGACGACGGGCAACACGGCCCTTGACGCGGTGATGAGCCAGATCCGCAAGGAGTTCGGCGAGATGTCGATCATGCGCC
>CAVGMG010000107.1:0-4768 GCA_963630185.1 Alistipes onderdonkii
GACTTGACGCCGCGCGACGATTCGAGGCTGCCGGAGACGTCGAGGACGTCCGGCCCCTGCGCCAGGAACGCGGGCAGGTTCTCCGCCGAGACGCCGCCCGCAAGAATCGCCTTGAAGACGCCGTGCCGCAACTGCGTCTCGCCGTCGCCATGCGACGAATCGAAGAGGACGCCGTCCCCCTCCGCCCCGCCCGCGAGCGTCCAGACCTCCAGCCCCGCCGCCTTCAGCGCGGCGACGTCCGCCGCCGTCGCCCGGCGGTGCAGCTGGACGATGCCCAGCCCGCACGCGCGCGCCGTCCGCAAGATCTCCGACGCGGACGTTGTCGTGAACACGCCGACGCACCGAGCCCGCCCGGCAAGATTGGCGCGGATTCGCACGACGTCGGAAACCGTCACGCGGCGCGGGCTTTCCTCGGCGAAGATGAAGCCGAGATAGTCCGCCCCGAGACGCTCCGCCTCCGCCGCGAACGCCGCGTCGTTCACGCCGCAGACCTTGAGTTCAGGACGCCTCTTCACGCGACGCCTCCATGAACCGCTCGACGAGCGCGCTGCCGATGACGAAGCCGTCGCAGTGCGCGGCGACGCAAGCGCCCTCCTCCGGCGTGCGGATGCCGAAGCCGGCGACGACGGGGATGTCCACGAGACGCTTGATGGCCTCAAGGCGCGACGAGAGCGCGGGCGAAAGGGCGAGATGACGCCCCGTCGTCCCCTTCATCGTCACGGCGTAGAGGAACGAGTCGGAAAGCCCCTTCGCGCTCGCCACGATCTGGTCGGGGCCGTCGTCCGGCATGACGAGCGGCACGAGCGTCAGCCCGGCGGCGCGAAGCGCGTCCAGAAGTTCGCCACGCGACGAAAGCGGCAAGTCGCGAACCAGCACGGCGTCCGCGCCGCACCGCGCCGCGTCGTCCGCAAACCGCACGAGGCCGTAGGCGAGAAGTGCGCCATAGTAGGAGAAAACCACGATGGGCGTTTCGGGATGGCGGGCGCGGATGTCCGACACGCCCTTCAAGACGTCCGCGAGCGTGACGCCGTTGGCGAGTGCCGTCTGCATCGCCGCGCGAATGACAGGGCCGTCCGCCACGGGATCGGCGAACGGCACGCCAAGCTCTAAAATATCCACGCCCTCGCCAAGAAGAGTCTCCACGGCCTGGAGGCTCTTCGCCAGCGTCGGGGCGCCCATCGTGAGGTAGGCGACGTAAGCCGCCCGACCCTCGGCCTTGCACCGCGCAAAGGTCTTCTGAAGAGTGGAAAAGTGGAAAGGTGGAAAAGTGGAAAGGTCTTTCATGTTGCCTCTCCGCTTTTGAGTTCCTGAAGCGCGTCGCCTGGCGACGGGGCCCGCATCAGCGTCGTGCCGACGAGAAAGCCGTTCGCGCCCGCGTCTGCCAGACGCTTCAAGTCGTCCGCCGTCTTGAGGCCGCTCTCGGCAATGCGCACGCGGTCGGGCGGAATCGAGCCGATCAGCCGGGCGACAATCGAAGGGTCGGTCTTGAACGTCCGCAGGTCGCGGCAGTTGACGCCGACGACGCGGGCGCCCGCACGGACGGCGCGGCGAATCTCGCCCGCGTCATGCGTCTCGACGAGCGCGGCGAACCCGAGCGCGTGCGCGAACGCCAGGAGCGTCGCAAGATGCGCGTCGTCGAGGACGGCGGCGATGAGCAGAACCGCGCTCGCGCCGGCGGCCCGCGCGGCGGCGACCTGATACGGCGTCGTCACGAAGTCCTTGTAGAGGACGGGAATCGGCGTCGCGTCGGCCTTTGCCGCGTCGGCGGCGAGCGTCGCGACGACGTCGCGCAAATACGCTTCGCTTCCGAGGAAGCGGTGCGGCTCGCAGAGGACGGAGAGCGCGGACGCGCCGGCGGCGACGAGTTCGCGCGCGAGCGCCGGGGGATCGAGCTCGGCGCGGATGAGTCCCTCGGACGGCGAGGCCTTCTTGAGCTCGGCGATGACGTGAAGCCCCGGCCCCGCGAACGCGGCGGCGAAGTCCGGCGGGGGCGGCATCGCGGCGGCGCGTTCGGACAGCGCGGCGAACGACTCGCTCCTTTCGCGCAGTTGGGCGTCGTCACGCCGCCGTGCGCTCAGCTCTTCGAGAATGTCAGTTTTCATGCGGCGAGACTCCCCGTCATTTCCCGAACGCCACGAGGGCGTCCAGTTTCGCCGCCGCCGCGCCGGAGTCGAGCGCCTGCCGCGCCACGGACACCGCGTCCGCGAGCGTGTCGGCCCTGCCGCCCACGTAAATCGCCGCCGCCGCGTTGAGGAGCGTCGCCGCCCGCTTCGCGCCGCCGACCGTCCCCGTCAGAACGCCCCGCATCAGCGCGGCGTTCTCCGCCGGCGTGCCGCCCGCAAGGTCGTCGAGCGGATACGCCTCGCCGAGAAGCTCGACGGCGGAGACGATCTTCGACGAGATGTCGCCGTTCTTCAGTTCCGTCACGAAGGTGACGCCCGACGGCGAAATCTCGTCAAGGCCGTCCTCCCCCGAGAAGACGAGCGCGCGTTCGCTGCCGAGGTCGCGCAAGGTCTGCGCGAAGAGCGGCGCGAGTTTCGCGTCGTAGACGCCGATGGCGTGACGCCGCACGCCTGCCGGGTTCGTGAGAGGGCCCAGCAGGTTGAAGATCGTCTTGCAGCCGAGAGCCTTGCGGACGGGCGCGGCGTAGCGCATCGCCGGATGGAGGACTTTCGCAAAGAGGAAGCCGATGCCGATTTCGCGCACCGCCCGCGCGACGGCCTCCGGCGAGAGCGAAAGGTCGTAGCCGAGCGCGGAGAGGACGTCCGCCGCGCCGCATTTCGACGTCGCCGCGACGTTCCCGTGCTTCGCGACCGGGACGCCCGCGCCCGCCGCGACGAACGATGCCGCCGTCGAGACGTTGAACGTGTGGTGCCCGTCGCCGCCCGTGCCGACGATGTCGACGGCGTCGAGTCCGCCGAGGTCGACCTTCACGCCCGCTTCGCGCATCGCCCGCACAGAGCCCGCGAGCGCGTCCGGCGTGATGCCGCGCGCGTTGTAGTCGCAGAGCAGCGCGGCGATCTCGCGCTCGGACATCTCGCCGCGCATGAGCGACGCCATCGCGCGGTGCGCCGTCGCCGCCTCGGACGACTCCGATGCCGTGCGCAGTCCGAGGAAGTTCCTCAACTGGCGGACGCCCTCCGGCGTGCCGATGGACTCCGGGTGATACTGCAGCGTCTCGATCGGCATCGTCTTGTGGCGAAGACCCATGATCTCGCCGTCCTCCGCCTCCGCCGTGATCTCGAAGCAGTCCGGCAAGGTCGCGCAGTCGACGGCGAGCGAGTGGTAGCGCATCGCCTCCATGCCCTGCGGCAGCCCCGCGAAAAGCCCCTTGCCGTCGTGCTTCAGGCGGCTCGTCTTGCCGTGCATGAGCTGCTTCGCCGGGACGATCTTCGCGCCGAACGCCTGCGCGACGGCCTGGTGTCCGAGGCAGATGCCGAGAATCGGCACCTTCCCGGCAAACGCCTTGACCGCCGCGAGCGTGACGCCCGCCGAATCGGGATTGCCCGGCCCAGGCGAGAGGACGAGCGCCTCCGGCTTCAGCGCCGCGATGCCCGCGACGTCGATTTCGTCGTTCTTCACGACCTTCACCTCGCGGCCAAGCGACCGCAGGGCCTGCACGAGGTTGTAGGTGAAGGAATCGTAGTTGTCAATCATCAAGATCATAAGTTGAAAAGTGGAATGGTGGAAAAGTGGAAAGGTGAAAGTCGGCTGTTGGTCAGAGCGTGGCGGCGAACTGCGCGGCCTCGAAGACGGCCTTCGACTTGTTGACCGTCTCGCGGTACTCCTTCGCCGGGTCGGAGTCCGCGACGATGCCCGCGCCGGCGCGCATCGTGAGGACGCCCTTTTCAAGGATCATCGTGCGGATGACGATGGCGAAGTCCATGTCGCCCGTGTAGCTGAAGAACCCGGCGACGCCGCCGTAGACGCCGCGCGGCGACTTCTCCAGTTCCGCCAAGAGTTCCATCGCCCGCACCTTCGGCGCCCCGGTGAGCGTCCCCGCCGGGAACGCCGCCTCCAGGAGGTCGAAGGCGTCCTTGTCCGCCTCGAGCTCGCCCGTCACGTGCGAGACGAGGTGCATGACGTGCGAGTATCGCTCGACGTGCGCGAAGGAGTCGACCTTCACGGTGCCCGTCGCCGAGACGCGGCCGAGGTCGTTGCGTCCGAGGTCGACGAGCATCACGTGCTCGGCGCGTTCCTTCGGGTCGTCCTTGAGCTCCGCCTCCATCAGGCGGTCGGTCTCCGGCGTCGCGCCACGCGGGCGCGTCCCTGCGATCGGCGCCGTCGAGGCCGTGCGGCCCTGGAGCTTCACGAGCTCCTCCGGCGACGAGCCGATAAGCGTCTTGCCGCCGACCTTGAGGAAGAAGTTGTAGGGCGAGGGGTTCACCATGCGCAGGGCGCGGTAGAGCGCGAGCGGCGGAATGTCCGTCTCGGCGGTGAACTTCTGGGACGGCACGATCTGGATGACCTCCCCGGCGCGGATCGCCGCCTTGCACCGCGTGACGATGGCCTCGAACTCCGCCTCCGTCATCTCCGGCTTGAACGGCGCAAGACGCCGCCGTTCCGCCGCGCCGCCGGACGGCGCGGCGACCTTCGCAATCGACTCCGCGCTCAAGAGCCTATCGTAGACCGCGTCGATCTCGCGCTGGGCGCGGCGGTAGGCGGCCTCCGGGGTCTCGTTCGCCTCGACGCCCGTCACGCGGATGACGAGCGCCGTCTGGCGCACGTGGTCGAGAACGACCATGGTGTCGGTGAGGAGGAACGCGCT
>CAVGMG010000108.1:0-4756 GCA_963630185.1 Alistipes onderdonkii
CGCGATGATGTTGCCGCCGAACGCGGGACGGATCTGGTGGAGGACGTTCGTGAAGACCTCCTTCGTCTTCTTGTCCTCGTAGTCGCCGATCTGCAGGTCCGTGCAGTCCGCCGTGAGCCCGCACTGCAGCGCGGAGGCGATGGACGGCGCCAAGTCGCGCCCCATGTGCGTCGCGCCGAAAATGACGATCTGCGGATTCTCCGCCTTGACCAGCTCGACCATCGCGACGCGATACGCCTTGTTGCGGAAGACCTTCAGCGCCGGGTCGTCGACGAGGTGCACCGTGTCCGCGCCCCCCTCGACGAGCTCCTTCGCGAGCGCGCGCGCCTTCTCGTCGCCGAAAGACCCGAGAAGCGCCGCGCCCACGCGGACGCCGAGCCGCTCGCCCAAGGCCCTCGCCTTGCCGAGAAGCTCGAAGACGATGTCGGCCAGCTGCCCTTCTTCCTGCTGGGCGAAAACCCAGACCTCACCCGATCGTGTGTTCATCGATAAGCTCCTTCACAAGTCCTTGAATCCCCTCGTCCGTGACGGGAACGTCCCGATACGCGCCGCCCGCGAGAACGACCGACTCGATCTTGTTCACGCTCGTGGGCGACCCCGCGAAGCCGCAGCGCGCGGTCTCGCAGCCGATGTCGTCGCACGAGAGCACCTCCGGCTCGGCGTTCTTGTATTTCATGACGCGGCGCATCTCGTAGGGGCGCAGCGCCCCGAACTTCTCCGTCACCGTGAAGAGGACGGGCATCGTCGCGCGGCACGTTTCGAGGCCCGTGCCGATGTCGCGCACGGCGACGACCTCGCGGCCTTTTATTTCAAGCTTCTCCAGATAGGTCACGACGGCGCAGTCGAGCTTCTCGCCGATCTGGGGGCCCACCTGCGCCGTGTCGCCGTCGATGGCCTGGCGGCCGCAGAAGACGAGGTCGGGATTGAACCGCTTGACGGCCTGGGAGAGGATGTAGCTCGTCGCCAGCGTGTCCGAGCCCGCCGCCTTGCGGTCGGTCACGAGGACGGCGCGGTCCGCGCCGCACATGAGGGCCTCGCGCAGGATCGCCGTGGCGGCCGGCAGGCCCATCGTGACGACCGTCACGGTGCCGCCGTAGTTCTCCTTGACCCAAAGAGCCGCTTCGAGGGCGTTCTTGTCTTCGGGGTTGAAGATCGCGGGCAAGGCGGCGCGGTTGATCGTGCCGTCGGCCTTCATGGCCGAGCCCGTCACCTGTTTTGTGTCCGGCACCTGCTTGATGCAGACAATGCAGTTGTATCCATTCATGCGTTTATTATACCATAAAAGACAGGCTTCATCACCCGACAACGAGCTCTTCCGTCGGATAGCGGAACGGGCGGCGCGGGGCGCGCGCGCCGATCATCATGACGACGGAGAGGGCGCCGAGACGCCCGAAGAACATCGCGGCCATGACGACGAGGCGTCCCTCGGGCGAGAGACGGCGCGTCGTGTCGGCAATGGAGAGGCCCGTCGTCGAGACGGCCGAGACCGTCTCGAAGAAGAGGGCGTCCGAGGAGAGCCCCCGCCCCGACTCCGTCGCGAGCAGGAGCGCGAAGGCGAGCGCGACGAAGAGCGCGGTCGCCGTCACGATGACGATGGCCTCGCGGACGACTTCGTAGGGGACGGCGCGCTTGAAGAGAACCGTCTCGTCCTCGCCGCGCCACATCGCCGCCAGCGTCATGAGGAGGACGGCGAACGTCGTGACCTTGACGCCCGCCGCCGCCGAGCCGGGGGCGCCGCCCACGAACATCAGGAACTCGTAGACGAGCCGCGTGACGGGCGAGAGCGCTTCGGAGGGGACGATCGTGAAGCCGCACGTGCGCGGCGTGACCGCGTGGTAGAGCGAGACGAGCAGCTTCTCGCCCAGGGATGAGCCCGCAAGGGCCTTCGACCATTCGAGGGAGAGGAACGCGAGAAAGCCGAAGGCGAGAAGGACGGCCGTCATGGCGAGGACGACGCGCGTATGGAGCGAGAGCCGCCCCTTCCCGCCGGACGGACGGCGCAGGAAGCGGAAGGTGCAGAGGTTGTAGAGGACGAGAAAGCCGATGCCGCCCAAGACCGTCTCAAGGGCCAGGACGAGAATCACGAAGGGGTCGGCGCGGAACTCGGCGAGGGACGCGGGCGCGAGCGAGAAGCCCGCGTTGCAGAAGCTCATCATGGCGTAGTAGAGGCTCAAGTAGACGTCGTGGAAGCGCAGGTAGAGCGCACACGCCCCCAGCCCCTCGACGAGGAACATCGACCCCACGACCCAGCCGATCAGGCTCCGGATGCCCCGGATCTGCGCGACGCCGTAGGCGTTCATGAGCGAGAACTCGCGCGAGAGCGAGAGCCGCCGGCCGACGGCGATGAGGAGGAACGTGCCGCACGTCATGAGGCCGAGGCACCCGACCTGGACGAGCGAGAGGAGAATGACCTGCCCTTCGCGCGTATACGTCGCCGCGAGATCCACGACGGAAAGGCCGGTCACGCAGACCGCCGAGCAGGACATGAAGAGCGCGTCGAAGAAGCCGCCCCACTGGCCGTCCGTCCGCGCCACGGGAAGCGAGAGGAGAATGGCGCCCAGGGCGATCAGCCCCAGAAAGCCGAGCGCGACGAGGCTGCGGCCCCTGTTCACGGGCCGAACGTCCCCTTTTCCTTCAGCCACACCGCCCAGATGGAGACCTCGTAGAGGATGCAGAGCGGCACCGCCATGATGATCTGGCTCATCGGGTCGGGAGGGGTGAGGAACATGGAGACGAAGAACGCCAGGACGATGGCCACGCGCCGCTTCTCGCGCAGCGCCTGGGACGAGACGATGCCGAACCAGCCCAGGACGAAGATGACAAGCGGCAGCTGGAAGACGAGCCCGAAGGCGATGATCGTCTTGAGGACGATCGAGATGTAGTTCTCGATGCGAAGGACCTCCATCTCGAAGCCGACCCAGCGGTTGATGGCCTGGAACGTCGAGACGACAAGCGGCAGCGTCTTCGCGTAGGCCACGACGACGCCCGCCAGGAAGAAGAGCGTGCCGACGACGAGAATCGAGAGGAGCATCGCCTTCTCGCGCTTCGTCAGGGCGGGGAAGACGAACCGGAGGACGGCGTAGACGATGAAGGGAAACGCCAGCGCGGTGCCGCCCCAGCCCGCGATGGAGATGATCGAGGAGACGCCCGACGTCAGGTCGAGCCCCTGGAGGAGCCGCCCGTCCTCGCCCGCCGGCGACTTGAGCCACTGCATGATCCACGGCGTGCAGACGCCCGCCACGCACGCACACACGAGCCACGCGAGCGCCCCGAAGACGAGCATGTCGCGCAGCGCGAGAAGATGCTCCAGCAAGGGGCGCGGCGGGTCGTTGCGCTCGTCAGGGTTCTTCAGGGGCTGGATGGCCATCGCCCTCCTTCTTCGCGGCAGTCTCGCCGTCCGCCGCGACGCTCTCCGCGCCGCCCGTTTCGCCGCCGCCCGTCTTGCCGCCATTCTCGCCGACGTCGAGCGCGCGCTCGATCTGCGCGCCCGTCTCGCGGACGGAGCGTTCGGCCTCTTCGGCGGCGCGTTCGAGGTCGCGGTCCATTTCGAGGATCTGCCGCTTGAACGTCTCGGCGGCGCGGCAGAACTTGGCGTAGTAGCTGCCGATTTTCCGCGCCGTCGACGGCAGGTTCTTCGGACCGACGACGACAAGAACAACGGCGAGCAGGACAAGCCACTCGCCGAAGCCGACGCTGTCGAAGACGACCGACAGGATCATCTCTTACTTCTTGAAGATCACGAACTCGCCGCGGCGGTTCTTGGCCCAGGCCGCCTCGTTGTGGCCGAGGACGGCGGGCTTCTCCTCGCCGTAGCTGCGCGTCTGGATGCGCGACGAGTCGACGCCCGTCTGCTCAAGGTAGTTGCGGATGATGATGGCGCGGTTCTCGCCGAGCGACATGTTGTATTCGTTCGAGCCGCGCTCGTCGCAGTTGCCCTCGACGACGACCACGCGGTCGGCGTTGGACTTGAGATGGCTCGCCACGGCCTCGACCTTGCCCAGCTCGCCCTGCGTGATGACCGTCGAGTCGAGCCCGAAGTAGACGGGCGAGAAGCTCACGTCGTCGCAGCGCGTGTAGAGGTCCTCGAACTTGCCCTCGGTCACGTCGGCGGCCTGGCCGCTCATGCTCTCCGTGCCGTCGATCTCGCTGCCCGAGGCGATGTCCACGGCGTTCTCGTCGCCCGAAAGGCCCTCGTTCACCTTTCCATAACGGCACCCCGCCATGCAGAACGCCGCCACGAGACACGTCACCAGCATTGAGATTTTCATGTTTTCAAATCCTTCCTTGTGTTCAGTTAGACAATGTGGAAATTATACCATATAACCGCGCTCTTGTGTTATATGGAACTACTGCAAATTGTAGACGGGCGGGATGAGCAACGCCGCGACCGAGGGGTTCAACCGGAAGATACGAGGCCTCTTGGAGACGGCATACGGCTTCCACGACTACAGGTTCCTCCGCCTCCTGATATTCGACCTCGGGGAGAAGAGGTCAATCAGGGACTGACGGACGGAAGCGACTCGGCAATCATGACCGTCAGCGCGACAAGCGTCGATTTAAGTGGTATGTGCAAAATTTGCACATACCACTCTCTCGTCGACCTCGCCCTCTTCTATCGCGTTCCAGATATGTGATAGGCCATGGGGTTCGACGAAGACGAAGGAGTCTTAATGAGTTCTTGCTAACCCACCTTTATAAGGAGCCCAATCATCTCCAGTTGCAAACGACCTGCCTTTTATGATAGACTATTGCCACC
>CAVGMG010000109.1:0-4749 GCA_963630185.1 Alistipes onderdonkii
GGATACTTTTTGATAGGGGAATAATGCGGAGACTTACCACGATGAACAAAAGAACACAGTTCCCCCAGCCTCGTCCAGGCCCAGCCTTTGGGCAGCGTGAACGGAATCTCGTCCTCGATGCAGGTCTCGGCGCCGTCGGCGAACTTCTCGTAGGGCTTCCCGTCTGCCGCGACGCAGATCTCGGAGGGGTTCTTCTCCTTCTTGATCTTGCCCGCCTTGACGAGCTTCCGCTTCTCGGCGCGGATTTTCTCCAGCAGGGCGGACGCCGGCTCGTCGTCCGGGTCTTGCGGGACGAGCCGTCCGCGCACCGCGAGATCGAGAATGCTGGCCTTCAGCTCCCTCGCCGTCACGTCAGGTTTCTCCTTCCGGCACGATCACGGATGAAACCCGATCGGCGGCCTGCTCGCCGGCAAGCTCGGCATAAGCGTATAGATGATCGAACTACTCGAAATTTTCGAGCAGTTCGATTCGCCTTTTTCATTCGCGTCACCCCCTTGGCCGTCACTTCCGCGCCTCCTCGATCATCTTCACGATGTCGGAAAGCGCCGCGTCGATCTTGGCGTTCAGCTCGGAACGCCTGCGGCGGTAGTCCGCGATCAGCTCAAGCGGCGGCTTGATCTCCTCCTCCGTGTGCGGGAAGCCGCAGAGGTCGAGGCTGTACTTGCCGTCGCGGATCTCCGCCGCGGAGAACTCGCGGGCCTTGTCGAAGCCGTCGACCCGGATCGGGCGACGGTCGCGCCACCACGCGACCGCCGCGTCGAAGTGCTTCAGCTCCATCGCCTTGGTCTTCGAGAAGTGCTTGACGCCCTCCGGCATGTCGAGCCGGTAGACCCACGTCGATTCCGTCGACCCGGCGTTGTCGAAGAAGAGGATGTTCGTCGTGATGCCCGTGTAGGGCGCGAAGACGCTGTGCGGCAGGCGGACGACCGTGTGCAGGTTGAACTCGCCGAGGAGCTTCTGCTTGATCGCCGCCTTCGCCCCCTCCGTCCCGAACATGAACCCGTCCGGCACGATGACGGCGGCGCGTCCGCCCGCCTTCAGCCGGTACATGATGACGGACATGAACAGGTCGGCGGTCTCGCCGGAGCGCAGGTCGGCCGGGAAGTTCATCTTCACGCCGTCCTTCTCGCCGCCGCCGTACGGGGGGTTCATCACGATGACGTCGAACTTGTCCTGCGCCTTGTAGGAGCGCACGTCGCGCTCGAGCGAGTTGCCGTGGTAGATGCGCGGCGCGTCGACGTCGTGGAGGAGCATGTTCGTCACGCACAGGAGGTAGGGGAGCGGCTTCTTCTCGATGCCGAAGACGGACTCGTTGAAGAGTCGGCGGTCGCGGACGCTCTTCACCTGCGGCTCCAGGGCCTTCAGGGTCGAGGTCAGGAACCCGCCCGTGCCGCAGGCGAAGTCCGCGACGCGCTCGCCCAGCCTCGGCGCGAGCATCTGCACGATGAAGTCCGTCACGGCGCGGGGCGTGTAGAACTCGCCGGCCGACCCGGCGGACTGGAGCTCCTTCAGGATCGACTCGTAGATCTCGCCGAAGGCGTGCCGGTCCTCGTATTCGTCGAAGTCGATCTCGTCGATGACGTTGACGACCTGGCGCAAGAGGACGCCGTCCTTCATGTAGTTGTTGTTGTCCTCGAACACCGCCTTGACGATGGCCTTGTTCGGCGGCGTGGACTCGTCGATCTCGAGGTTCTGCAAGGTCGGGAAGAGCTCGTCGTTGACCAGGCGGAGAAGCGCGTCGGCGGTCGGCGCGCGGCCGTCCTTCCTGTCCACGGCCCAGTTGCGCCAGCGCAGCCTCTCCGGGATGATCGACCGGTAGTCCTTCTCGCGGAACTCCCAGACGGACTCCTTCGCGTCATACACCTTCAGGAAGATGATCCACACCATCTGCTCGATGCGCTGGGCGTCGCCGCTCACGCCCGCGTCGTTGCGCATGATCTGCCGAATCCGTTTGACGATGCTGCCGAGTCCCATCTGTTTCCTTCGTCGCCTACGCGGCCTTGTAGAGTTCGTCCTCAAGCTCCTTGATCGCCTTCAGGAGCCCGTCGCGTCCGCCGAACGCCTTGGCGATCTTCACCTCCGAGCCGAACCGCTCGCGGAACGGGTCGTTGGAGAACGTCACCATGTCGCCGATGTCCATGATGCCCGATTCGCCGTACTTCTCCAGGAGCGTCTCCAGCACCTCGCGCGCCATGCCCTGGTACTTCGCGAGGTAGCCGCGCTTCCTGACGCGGCTGATGCGTTCGGCCTTCGTGAGCGGCTTCTGGTCGAAGGCCAGGTGGCAGATGAGGTCGAACTCGTCGTAGTCCGGCTTGCCGACCTCGTCCTTCAGGTTCGAGAGAAGGATGTTGCGCTCCTTCAGCGTCTCGGCGATGACGCTCTTGCGCGTCTCGCGGTCCCACGCCGCCTTGAACACGTCGAGCGACGAATAGACGCCGCGAATGCCGTCGCGGTAGCTCTTGACCGACTCGACCGTCAGCTTGCCGTCCGCGTCGTAGAACTTGACCACCTCGTCAAGGACGCGCGCCTCCACGCCGGACACCACCGGCACGTACGGCGGCGGGGCCGGCGGGTCAGGCGGCCATGTCGGATCGGCGGGCGGCTCGGGCGGATCCGGCGGGTCGTCCGGACCGTCCGGCGGCGGATCGCGAGGCGTCGGCGGCTCGTCGATCACGATTTCGGGCTCGCCGTCGAAATCGGGGTCGGCGAAGAGCCGCGACACGTTGCGGAAGTCCATGATCGTGAAGTACCGCTTGCCGTTGTCCCAGAGAAGCCGCGTGCCGCGCCCGATGATCTGCTTGAACTCGGTCATCGACTGGATGTTGGAGTCGAGGACGATCAGCTTGCACGTCTTGCAGTCCACGCCCGTCGAGAGCAGCTTGGAGGTCGTGGCGACGATAGGGGGTTTCTGCTCGACGTCGATGAAGTTGTCGAGCTGCTTCTTGCCGACGGCGTCGTCCCCGGTGATGCGCATCACGTACTTGGCGTTGCCGATGTCGCGGTTGAGGTTGGCGAGATGCTGGCGCATCCGCTCGGCGTGGTTGACGCCCGTGCAGAAGACGATGGTCTTCGACATCCGCCCGTTCTCGCGCAGCCAGCGGGAGACGCGGCGGGCGACCATCTCGGTGCGTCCCTTGAGGACGATGTTCTTGTCGTAGTCGGGCGACCCGTACTCGCGGTCCTCGACCTCGTTGCCGTTGTCGTCTTTCTGCCCCTTCGTCGGGCGCCAGCCCATGACGTCCACGTCCAGACCCACGCGGATCACCTTGTACGGGGCGAGGAAGCCGTCCTCGATGCCCTGCTTGAGCGAATAGCTGTAGACGGGCTCGCCGAAGTAGGTGACGTTCGACACCTCGCGCGTCTCCTTCGGCGTCGCCGTCATGCCGAGATGGACGGCGGAATCGAAGTAGGTGAGGATGTCCCGCCACGCGGAGTCGGCTTTCGCGCTTCCCCGATGGCATTCGTCGATCACGATGAGGTCGAAGAAGTCCCTGGAGACGTCCGCGTAGTACCTCTCGCCGTTCGGGCCGACGAGCTGCTGATAGAGCGAAAGGTAGATGTCGTAGGCGGTGTCGAGCGTGCGGTTCTCGATTTTCGTCATCACCCGCTCGAACGGGCTGAAGTCCTGGCTGCGGGTCTGGTCGACGAGGATGTTGCGGTCGGCGAGGAAGAGGACCTTCATCTTCTTCCCGTCGCGCTGGCGGGACTTCCAGAGCCGGTGGATGATCTGGAACGCCGTGTACGTCTTGCCCGTGCCGGTCGCCATCACCAGGAGGACGCGCTTCTGCCCCTGCGCGATCGCGGAGACGGTGCGGTTGATCGCGATGCGCTGGTAGTAGCGCGGCGACTTCTCGCCCTGCTTGAAGTAGTACGGCTCGGTGACGACCCTTTCCTGTTCCGGCGTCAAGCCCTCGGCGGACACGAACCGCCGCCACAGCTCGTCGGGGGACGGCAGAGCGTCCATCGGGAGCTCGCGCTCCGCGCCCGTCTTGCGGTCGTGTTCGAGGAAGCCGCGCCCGTTCGTCGAATAGGCGAACGGGAGGTCGAGGATCTCCGCGTATTCGAGGGCCTGCTGCATTCCCGCGCCGACGCAGTGGTTCGCGTCCTTCGCCTCGACGACGGCAAGGGGAAGGTTGCGCCTGTAGCACAGGACGTAGTCCGCCCGCTTGCGCTTGCCGCGCGCGGTCTTGTGTCCGTTCACGATCACGCGACCGTCGGTGAAGTCATGCTCGCGCCTGACTTGGGCAGGGGAGTCCCAGCCCGCCCTGCGAAGCGCGGGATCGACGAATTGCGACCGAATGTCCGCCTCGGTCATCTCATGCATCTGCATCTGGTCCTCCATGCCGTCGTGCCGGCAGTTTGAAACCGCCGTGAACAAGGCACATTATACCAAAAACGGGGAGGCTGGGGGTTCGCCAAAGAGAAGGATGCACAAGAAAAAATATTCCGTACGGGATTCTCAAACGACGGAAGCCGCGAAAGCCACGACCAGATTTCCGCACGTGATTCTCATTTCGCGGTGCAGCTGCGCCTCCGTCGACTTCTCACTTATAATTATAAGTGAGAATCTGACCTGCTTGAAGATGCCTGGGCGAGTGCGCTCCCGCCGAGAATCTTACGCTCGCACACCTCTTCGCGAGGCAACGGGGTTGTTCGTTCACCCGTTCGCCACGACCTGGTCCTTCAGGCCGTCAATCCACTCGTCGATGGCCGCGATCTCGCGCGGGATGTCGATGGACTGCGGGCAGT
>CAVGMG010000110.1:0-4738 GCA_963630185.1 Alistipes onderdonkii
CGTAGCCGCACGCCCCGCAGTTGAGCTCGTCGGCCTTCGTCGTCTTGCCGACGCGCGCCAAGGCCTCGGCCATCTCGCGCTCGTCGAAGTCCTTCTCGACGAAGGCGTCGGCGGGATACGACGCGCCGCCGCAGTGCGTGACGCACCGCCCCGCGCTCGTCTGCAAAGCCGAGAGGGCGTCCGTCGCGAAGAGCGTCGCGAGACCGCCGCCTCTCTTCGGCATCGCAGGGCCGTTGACGCATCCGCCGGGGCAGGCGAGCGCCTCGACGAAGATCTTGCGCGACGACTTTTCGAGCGAGTCCAGGAACGACTCGGGCGGCTCGTCCAAAAGGCGCTTGATCGACTCCAGCCCCGAGACGGACACGTAGCGCACGTCGGTCGCGCCGTCGCGGAGCGTGTCGTTCATGCCGCCCTCGACGGCGTAGAACCGCCCTTCTTCGGCGGGCCCGAGCGCCAACGGCGCCTCGTCCTTGAAGGCGATGCCGCGCTCTTCGAGGAGCTTTTCGAGCGCCGGAAAGATGCACGCGAGGTCAAGCTCGTCCAAATGCGCGTCCGACTCGTTCTTCTTCGCCGCGCACGGCCCGAAGAAGACGACGTGGATTTCGGGCCCGAACACTTCGCGGAGACGCTTCGCGTGCGCCCGCACGGGCGACGGCAGCGGCGAAATGTAGGGCGCATACGCGGGCAGATACTTGCGGATCAGGTCGACGGCCGCCGGGCACGCGCTGGAGATCACGAGCTTCCGGTCCGTCTCGTGCAGGAGGCGCGAGACGTGGGCGCTGACCGCCTCCGCCCCGTGCGCCGTCTCGCTCGCGCCCGCGAAGCCGAGCTCCATGAGCGCGTGCGCCATCTGTCCGACGGTCACGCCCTTGAAGTAGCCCGCGAAGCTCGGCGCGACCGAGGCGTAGACCTTCTCGCCGGACGCGAGAAGCTCCTTGAGCCGCGCGAGGTCGCTCCGGATCTTCTTGGCGTGCGCCGGGCAGACGCGCACGCACGAGCCGCACGCGACGCACGCCTCGGCGATGACGGAGGCCTTGCCGTTGACGATGCGGATCGCCTTGACGGGGCAGTGCCGGACGCACTTGTAGCAGTCCTGGCACTCGTTCTCGATCGTGTAGACGGCCGACGTCATGCGAACGTCCTTTCCAAGAGGCCCTTCATGACGCCCGGGTCGACGCCCGTGTGGACCTGTCCGTTGATGATGACGATCGGGCCCTGGGCGCAGTGCCCCGTGCAGAGGGCCGCGCCGAGCTCGACGTCCACGTCATCACGAAGACCGCGCTCGGCGAGGAATCTCTCGCAGAGCGCGACGTTTTTTTCGTTGCCACGGGCGAAGCAGCTGCTGCCCATGCAGATCGTGATGGTCGGCTTCGCCATGCGCGGCGGTCACTCGATGTCGACGACGCTCGCCCAGTGGAGGAGCAGGTCGCGGTTCTTCGGGGACTGCTCGCGGCTCGCCTCCGCCGCCGCCACGATGGGGAGATACTTCTGCACCTCGGCCAGCGGGACGCGCAGGGCCTCGCACGCGAGGGCGATGTATTTCTCAGCCGCCGCCACGTGGCCCGAAAGCCAGAAGAGGAGGTAGGTGCGGGCGACGTCGGCGCACGGGTCGCCGAGGCGCACGTGGCTCCAGTCGATGACGCGCCAGTCGCCGTTCGGCGTGATGATGACGTTCGTCGGGTTGAAGTCGCCGTGGCAGAGCGACGTCCCGCGCGGGAAGCTCTGGAGCTTCATGTGCAGGTCGTAGCGCGTGACCTTCTCGACCGGCGAGGCCGAGATCTGCTTGTCGAGCTTGTCCGCGAGGTTGCCCATGCGGTCGGACGTCTTGGAGAAGATCTTGCACTGGATCTCGACGAACTGCTTGAGATACTTCGCGAGGTTCTTCTTGTCCTTCGCCATGACGTCGGCGAGCGTCGTCCCCTCGACGTATTCGCGGCGGATGCACCAGTGGTCGCGGATCTTCAGGACCTCGAGCACCTTCGCGACGGGCAGGCCCGTCTCGGCGGCGCGCGCCTCGTTCATGGCCTCGTTCAGGATGAGCGAGACCTTGTAGCTCGGACCGAAGATCTTGAGGACGGTGTCCTTGTCGCGGCAGATGACCTTGTCGCTGCGCTCCTGGAGGACGGTCTCGCCCTTCGGCGGGCGGCCGGGCCTCCTCGGCGAGGCGGGCTTCTCGGCGACGTTCTTCTCGACGGCTTTCTTCTCTGTTGCTTTCCTCTTCATGTCAAGACTCCTTTCTTCAGACGATGTCGTGCTTGCCGTAGTAGGCGTTGAGATACATCTGCTTGATCTCCTTCATGAGCGGGTAGCGCGGGTTCGCGCCCGTGCACTGGTCGTCGAAGGCCTGCTCGGTCATCGCGTCGAGGCGGTCGAGGAAGTCCTTCTCGTCGGGCGCGTAGTCGCGGATCGTCGGCTTGATGCCGATGCGCTTCTGGAGGTCGCGGATCGCCTTCAGGAAGTTCATGAACTTCTCGCCCTTCGTCTTGCCCTCCACGCCCAGCGCGTCGGCGACTTCGAGGTAGCGCTCCAGCGTGTGCGGGTGGTCGTACTGCGGGAACGTGCCCATCTTGCGCGGCACGGGGTCGGCGTTGAAGCGCAGGACCTCCTCCATCATCAGCGCGTTGGCGATGCCGTGCGGGATGTGGTGGAACGCGCCGAGCTTGTGCGCCATCGAGTGCATGACGCCGAGGAAGGCGTTCGCGAAGGCCATGCCGGCCATCGTCGCGGCGTTCGCCATCTTCTCGCGCGCCTTCGGGTTCGCCGTCTTCGCGACCGCCGCGTCGTAGCACTGCGGCAGGTACTCGAAGATGTCCTTCAGGGCCTGGATCGCGAGGCCGTCGGTGTAGCTCGTCGCCATCATCGAGGCGTAGGCCTCAAGGGCGTGGCTGACCGCGTCGATGCCCGACGCGCTCGTGAGTCCGGGCGGCGCCATCATCTGGACGTCGGCGTCGACGATCGCCATCTTCGGCATGAGCTCGTAGTCCGCGAGCGGATACTTCACGCCCGTCTTCTCGTCGGTGATGACGGCGAACGGCGTCACCTCCGAGCCGGTGCCGGCCGAGGTCGGGATCGCGATGAAGTAGGCCTTCTCGCCCATCTTCGGGAACGTGTAGACGCGCTTGCGGATGTCCATGAAGCGCATCGCCATGTCGAGGAAGTCGCACTCCGGGTGCTCGTAGAGGACCCACATGATCTTCGCGGCGTCCATCGCCGAGCCGCCGCCGATGGCGATGACCACGTCCGGCCTGAAGCTCGACATGAGCTTCGCGCCCTCCTTCGCGCAGGCGAGCGTCGGGTCGGGCGCGACGTTCGAGAACGTCGTGAACATGATGCCCTGCTTCTCGAGCGCCTTCTCGATCGGCTTCGTGTAGCCGTTCGAGTAGAGGAAGCTGTCGGTCACGATGAAGGCCTTCTTCTTGCCCATCACCTCGCCGAGCTCGCGGAGGGCGACGGCAAGGCAGCCCTTCTTCTGGTACACCTTCTCGGGTGCGCGGAACCACAACATGTTTTCCCTGCGAATAGCCATAGTCTTGATGTTGATGAGATGTTTGACGCCGACGTTCTCGGAGACGGAGTTCCCGCCCCAGCTGCCGCAGCCGAGCGTGAGCGACGGCGTGAGCGCGAAGTTGTAGATGTCGCCGATGCCGCCGAGGGACGACGGCGAGTTCACGATGAGGCGGCACGCCTTCATGCGGTCGGCGAACGTGGCGAGCTTCTCCTTCTCGTTCAGGTCGTCGATCCAGAGGACGGACGTGTGGCCGAGGCCGCCGTTGTTGACGAGCAGCGCCTCCGCGATGTCGAGCGCGTCCGCGAAGTCCTTCGACTTGTACATGCCGAGGATCGTCGTGAGCTTCTCGTGGCCGAACGCCTCGCTCGTGTCCGTCGAGGTCGCCTCGCCGATGAGCACCTTCGTGTCCTCCGGCACCTCGAAGCCCGCCATCTTGGCGATCGTCACCGGGCGCTGGCCGACGATCTTCGCGTTCAGCGCGCCGTTGATGAGCATCGTCTTGCGGATGAGGTCCTTCTCCTTCTCGTTGAGGAAGTAGCAGCCGCGCTTCTGGAACTCGTCCTTCACCGCGTCGTAGACCTCCTGGTCGGCGATGACCGTCTGCTCGGTCGCGCAGATCATGCCGTTGTCGAACGTCTTCGAGTGGATGATCGAGTTGACGGCGTTGATGATGTCCGCCGACGGGTCGATGATCGCCGCCGCGTTGCCCGCGCCGACGCCGATCGCCGGCGTGCCGGAGCTGTAGGCCGCCTTGACCATGCCGGGGCCGCCCGTCGCGAGGATGATGTCGGCCTCCTTCATGAGGAGGTTCGTCTTCGGCAGGGACGGCTGCTCGATCCAGCCGATGATCTCGGCCGGGGCGCCCGCCTCGACGGCCGCGTCGAGGACGATCTTCGCCGCCGCGATCGTGCAGCGCTTCGCGCGCGGATGCGGGCTGATGATGATGCCGTTGCGCGTCTTCAGCGCGATGAGCGTCTTGAAGATCGCCGTGGAGGTCGGGTTCGTCGTCGGGATGACCGCGCCGATGACGCCGATCGGCTCCGCCCACTTCTCGATGCCCATGGCCTCGTCGCGCTCGACGACGCCGCACGTCTTCGTGTGCTTGTAGGCGTTGTAGATGTATTCCGCCGCGTAGTGGTTCTTGATGACCTTGTCCTCGACGATGCCCATGCCCGTCTCCTCGACCGCCATCTTGGCGAGCGGGATGCGCGCGCGGTTCGCCGCGAGGGC
>CAVGMG010000111.1:0-4671 GCA_963630185.1 Alistipes onderdonkii
GAGGCGCCGCTCGGATGTCTTCCCCTTGCGCATGGTGCGCTTCGACTCGACCATGACCACGTTCCTGAGCTCGCGCCATTTCGGTAGGTCGGCATTGGTTCATGAAATGCGGTCTGGCGGATGCATCGCTGGAAAGGCGGGCGGAGAAACCGCGCAAAAAGCGCAGAGACCGAAAACGCGGAGAAAACGACGGTTTTGCCGCGTTATCAGAAAACGGGAAATTCTTGTTGTTGATTATGAGGTTTTTGATTGCTATAATACAGGTGTGAGGACGTCAGTCCCGCCAAGGGAAACAACAAAACACACAGGAAAAACACAAGGAATGTCCCGCCAAGGGAAACAACAAAACACACAGGAAAAACAAGAACATCCGTTACAATACGCCGATTCACGTCAAACGCGACAAGGACATCAAGTTCGACGTGTGCCTGAACTGACGGCTTGCATCAGGATGCGTTCGGCGCGTTGCTCGTCACGCTGAACGGGCTCGCCGCCGCGAAGTTTGACGGCATCGCGTCCCTGCCAGAACTCTGAATCTCACATTTTAGGGCGTCTGTCGATAAGGTTGGATTTCTGCGACTTCAAGGCATTTATATCCTTGGATTTCTTGTAGTTGATGCTTGCTATAACCTTGGTTTTTTGAGAGATGCCGTTGATTTTGGAGGGGAAATTTGCTATACTGACAATCTGTTCCAGATAGAAAAAGGCTTTTTATGTATATAAACCGCAAGATAGACAAGGCTCTTGTCGAATGGATGGAGGATCCGAACCACAAGCCGCTTCTCCTCCGTGGCGCACGTCAGATTGGCAAGACTACGGCGATTCGCCATCTTGCCGAGCGGTTTGACGGCGACTTCATCGAAATCAATTTCGAGACCGACAGGAAGATCGCCGCGATCTTCGAGGGCGATTTCCTGATGCCGCGCGTCATTTCCGAGATCGAGACTTACACGCAGCGCCGCATAACGCCCGGCAAGACGCTCCTGTTCTTCGACGAGATACAGGCGTGCCCAAGAGCGATTTCCTCGTTGCGGTATTTCTACGAAGACGTCCAGCCGCTCCATGTCGTGGCGACGGGCTCGCTCCTCGAATTCGCCTTTGCCGAAATCTCCGACTTCGGCGTCGGACGCATCAGGAACCTGTTCATGTATCCGCTCTCCTTCTCGGAGTTCATGTGCGCGATGGGTGCGGAAGTCGCGATGGAACACGCCGACAGGCTCTCGTTCGCCGAACCGTTCCCCGCTCCGATTCACGACGTCATGCTCGGACACCTCAAGGAGTTCCTGATCGTCGGCGGCATGCCCGCCGCCGTTGCGGAATATGCGAAGACGAAGAGCTTTCTCCGCGCCCGCGACCAGCAAAGGGACGTCCTCACGACGCTCAAGTCGGACTTCGACAAATACAAGACGCGCATCTCGCCTGACGCAATCCGGGCGACGTTTGCCTCCGTCGTCCGCCAGAGCTGCGAGAAGTTCTCCTACTCCGGCTCTCCGTCCGAAATCTCCGGCGTACAGGCCAAGAGATGCACGGCCCTTCTCGAACGGGCCCGAATCGTCGTCCGCATCCAGGGATGCATGGCCAACGGCATCCCCATCGGCGGCGACGAGAACAGGAAGCTTGCGAAGTTCATGCTTCTCGACACGGGGCTCTACCTCTGCGAAAGCGGACTCGACATTTCGGAATGGGCCGTGGACACGCCGGCCAAGTTCGTCAATCGCGGCAAGCTTGCCGAGATGCACGTCGGCCTTGAGCTTCTCAAGGCGGGGAATCCGATGGACGACGGCCGCCTCCACTACTGGCATCGCGAGGCGAAGAACGCGAACGCGGAAGTCGACTATGTCGTCCAGTACAGGAACGGCATCCTGCCGATCGAGGTCAAGTCCGGCGTGAGGGGATCGATGAAGAGCCTCAGGATCCTCATGGACGAGAAGGGTCTTTCCCTTGGCGTGAGGACTTCCGAGGAGAACTTCGGCAGCGTCGGCGACGTGCGCATCATCCCCCTCTACGCGATCGGCAGATACGACGCCTTGCTCCGCGCCATCGAAACGCCAGCCCCGTCAGGGGGAGACACCAAACAAGGAAACGAGGAAAGACTATGCAATCGCTGATTACGGAGCCGCTGGGGCTTTACGGATGGAAGAAGGCGGAGCCCGTCCTCCTGGCGGCGCTCCTCTCCGAGGAGCCGCTGCTGCTCGTCGGGGCGCACGGATGCGCCAAGAGCTTCGTGCTGGAGCGCCTCGCGGAGGCGCTGGGGCTGGAGTTCCGCGCCTACAACGCGAGCCTCATCAACTACGACGACCTCGTGGGCGTCCCGCTCCCGGACGCGACGCGCACGAAGCTCGAATACCTCTCCTCCCCGGAGAGCATCTGGGACGCCGAAGTCGTCTTCATCGACGAGATCAGCCGCACGCGCCCGGAGCTCCAGAACAAGCTCTTCCCGATCGTCTACGACCGCCGCGTCCAGGGCCGTCCGCTCAAGAAGCTCGTCTACCGCTGGGCGGCGATGAACCCGCCGCCGACGGACGAGGAACTCGACGAGGGCGGTGCGCTCTACCTCGGCTCGGAGCCGCTCGACGCCGCGCTCGCCGACCGCTTCCCCTACGTCATGTCCGTGCCGGACTGGGACGACCTCTCGCCCGACGACCAGAAAAAGGTGCTCGCCGACCAGTTCGCCGGGCGGCACGAGTTCCCCGTCGCCATCCGCGAGCTCGTCGCCGAGGCGCGGACGCGCTACGAGGCGCTCGTCCCCGCCCTCACGCCGCGCCTGACGCCCTACGTCGTCGCGCTCGTCCCCAAGCTCCACGCCGCGAAATACGACGTCTCGACGCGCCGGGCGACGATGCTCCTCCGGTGCGTTCTCGCCGTCCACGCGGCGCGCGAAGTCCTCGCGGCGCGGACGGGCGGCGACGCGCCGGAACTTGACGAGTCCGCCCGCCTCGCGCTTCTCAACACGCTCCCCGACCGGGCGCGGCGGCGGCTGAACGCGGCCGAGCTGACGGCGATCTGCAAGACGGCGTGGGAGCTTTCCATGCGCGACGAGGACGACCCGCTTGCGCGGCTCATGCGGATCAACGACCCCGTGCGCCGCCTGCGGACGATGGTCGCCGAGCGGATCGTCGTGCCGCCGGACCGCGCCGCCGTCGTCATCGGCGAGGGCGTGGCGAAGGCGAAAGCGCACCTCCGGCGCGGACTCGCGCTCGCCGCGTATCTCGGACTTCGCGAGCGGGCGGACATCCCCGCCGCGACGGTCGAGCTGCTCGCGAAGGAAATCCAGCGCGTCCTCGATCCCTGCGAGGGGACGAGCCTGGTCTCGCCGAGCAAGGCCGCCGTCGCCCGCGCCGTCGGCGCGCGCGTCGCGGACGCCAACCGCCGCTTCGGGGAGGCGTCCGAATTCGCGCAGTATCACGCCAACCTCCTCAACTCGCATCTGCCCGACGGCTTCGCGGACGACCGCGCCGTCCACGAGGCGTCGGATGACTTCGAGAGCCTCTGGAAGGAATTCGGCCTGTGAGGGACGCCTACGCCAACATGAGCGCCCCGCCGCGCAGCAGGGTGCAGGTCGTCGTGCGGCCCGTCGGCAAGCAGGTCGTCTTCGACTTGCGCCGCCTCGGCCTCGGCCCTGCGCTCGACCCGGAGATGCCGCCGCACGCGCGCGCCGCCGCCGTCCAGGAATGGACGAAGGACTTCGTGAGCCAACACCAGGCCGAACTCGACGATGTGCCGCGTCCGACGGGCTTCATGGCGGGAAGCGTCTGCAAGACGGACGGCGCGGCGGGCGATGCTGTCAAGCGTCATCCCGAAGCCTATGAGGTCTGCACCGATCCGGTTCTCGCCGTCGCGATTCTCGGACGGGTGGCGGGGACGGTCTACGTGCCGCGCCGGGAGTTGCGTCTCACCGAAAGCTCCTTCGCCGCCGCGCTCGCCTTCCCCGCCAAGCACTTTCCGCAGTTCGGGGGCCAGCCGTGACGGACGAAGAGAGAATCATCGCGCGGATTCTCGACGTGATCCCGCCTGGCTCGTTCGAGCTGGCGACGTTCTTCTCGCTCTTTCGCGTCCGCTTCTCGGACACGGTGAAGACCGCCTGCGTGACGTGCGGCGAGTCGCCGGAACTTCTCCTCAACAGGAAGTTCATCGAGACGCATTGCCGGACGGACGAGCATCTCTTCATGCTCGTCATGCACGAGATCTACCACGTGATCCTCGGCCATACGACGCTCTTTCCACACCCGACGGAGCTTCTCAACATTGTGTTCGACGCCGTCATCAACGCGATTCTCTGCTCGCTCTTCCCGGAACCGGCGTTCACCTCGCTCTTCACGGACTGCTATCCGTCCGACGCACTTCCCTGGGCGCTCTTGCGCCCCAAGGGCGAAGGAACGCCGCCGTCGGCGGAAGCGGCGCTCGACCTCCTCTACGGCGGCTCGGACACCGGCACCTACCACGACGTCTACGAGGCCCTGCTCGCGAGCGGCTGTGTCAAGGAAATCGCGCTGAAACTCAAGGACGGGGACATGCCGGTTTTGGGCAAGTCCGGCGGCGGCAAACCTGGCGAAGGCGACAAGGACGGCGACGGCGGCGGCAAGCCGTTGCTGCTCGGCTCGCACGGCGAGGAGGGCGACGACCTGTCGCAGGAGATGAAAGACCTCATCAACGAGGCCATCGCGAAGTGGC
>CAVGMG010000112.1:0-4649 GCA_963630185.1 Alistipes onderdonkii
GGCTAAAACCTAAAACCTGAAACCTAAAACCTCTTCGGCTAACCTTTTGGTATAATACGGCCATGACGAGAATCAGACTTGTGCGGACGCATGCGTGACGGGAGGTTCGAGATGCCCCTCATCGCGCTTTCGCTGTTCTTGACGAATCCGGCGCCGCTGGAGATGCCGCGCGCCGAGGCGTATCTGGTGCGGGACGGATCGCGGTCGTATCTGGAGGATCGCTTCGACCGCGCCGACCTCTGGGTCTCCCGCGCCGTCGACGGCCGCTGGGTCGACGACGAGGGGCGCGTCTTCACGCTCGCGACGCTCGCCGTGCGCCCGCCCGCGCTCGATTCCGGCGCGACCGAGACGCGCGCGCAGCATCTCGCCTCGTGCGTTCCCGTCGAGCGGAAAGAGCTCAAGCAGGTGCGCGAGGCGGTTGCGTGCCTCTCGCCCGTCGAAATCGCCGAGAAGCCCAAGCCGCCGCGCCAGCTGCCGCGCTCTTTCGCCGATGTCGACTACTGGCAGGGCACGAACGAGACGGCTCTCGTCTGCGCGTTCCATCCCGAGAAGTCCGACGTCTGGCGTCTTGCGACCTGGACGCTGGCGGCGGGCGACGACGTCGCGGCGGCGACGGAGGCGTTCGAGGACGAGTTTCTGCGCAAGGAGTTCGCCGTCTGGGACAAGGCGCACCGCACCGCCGAACGCGGCGACGCGCCGGCACGGCGCGACGCTCGGCAAAAGGCGGCCCCTTCGGAGGCAGAACTTCTGCGAGGCGATGCGCGTCACTCGGTCGCCGCCTACGCGAACTGGCACGCGACGGACGCGGCGTCGTTCGTGATTCTCGACGATTTGCCGCCGTTCGCCCGGCCGTTCGTCGCCGCGCTGACGAACGAGCTGCCGCGCCTCAACAGGGCGTTCGCCGAGACGCTGCCGACACCGCTGGACGGCTCGAACGTCCTCTGCGTGGCGCGGATCTACGCGAGCCGCGACGAGTATCTCGCGGCCTTGGGACTGGATGGCGGCACCAACATGACGTGGAGCGCGGCGTACTGGAGCCCGGCGCGGCGCGAGCTCGTCGCCTACCTGCCGGACGGCGGCGCGGACGAGCTGATGCGGACGATTCGCCACGAGGCGTTCCACCAGCATCTCTCGTATGCGACGGCGATGCTCCCGACGTCGCCCTGGCTCAACGAGGGCTATGCGCAGTTTTTCGAGGACCCGGAGTCGCTGGCGTGGGGCGCGGGCCTCGACCTCACGCCGGAGGGTCTGGAGAGGCTGGCGGACTTTCTGCCGACGCTGTTCGACCTTGACTATGCGGCGTTTTACGACGGGACGGACGAAGCGCGGCGTCTGAAGTATCGCCTGGCGTGGTCGGTCGCCGTCTTCCTCGAAAGGGGTGCGCCCGACGTCCGCTTCAAGCCGTTCAAGGACGTGAAGCGCGACTATCTCGCGACGCTGCTGGCGACGCGCGATCCGCGTCAGGCGACGGCGGCGGCCTTCCGCGATTCGGACACGCTGACGCGCTTCCAGGCCGAATGGCTGCGCTGGTGGTCGGCCGTCGGCGCAAGGTCGGGGAGATGAAATGGAGTTTTGCGAATCCATGAGCAGACGTGAAGCAAGTTCCCCCCTCCTCCTTGACGGCGGGTTCGGGACGATGGCGCAGGCGGCGGGGCTGCCCGCCGGCAAGGACCCGTGCGACTGGAACGTCGAGCGGCCGGAGGCCGTCACCGCCATCCACCGCGCCTACGTCGAGGCCGGCGCGGACGTCGTCCTCACGAACACCTTCGGCGCGAACCGCCTCAAGTACCACGGCGAACACGCTCTTGAAACGCTCATCCCGGCCGCCGTCGCGAACGCGCGCGCGTCCGGCGCGGCGAAGGTCGCGCTTGACTTGGGTCCCACCGGCAAGCTCCTGAAGCCCGCCGGCGACCTCGACTTCGACGCGGCCTACGACGCCTTCGCCGAAGCCATTCGCCTCGCCACCGCGCCAAACGGCGGCATCGGAGATGCCGCCCTACCACGGCACGGCGGTAGGGGCGCATTTCCAATGCGCCCGCAGAACGTTTTGCCCTCAACCCCCGACCTCGTCTTCATCGAGACGATGGGCGACGTGCGCGAGGTGAAGGCCGCCGTGCTCGCGGCGAAGGAGACGTGCGACCTGCCGGTCTTCGTCACCGTCGCGCTGGGCGAGAACGGCAAGCTCCTGACGGGCGGCTCGGTCGAGTGCGTCGCCGCGCTGCTGGAGTCCCTCGACGTCGCCGCCTACGGCTTCAACTGCGGACTCGGCCCCGACCGGATGCTCCCGTTCGTCGAGCGCCTCGCGAAGGTCTCGACGAAGCCCGTCATCGTCAAGCCCAACGCCGGCATGCCGAAGCTCGTGGACGGCCAGACCGTCTTCCCCGAGACGCCGGACGAGTTCGCCGCGCACGTCGCCGCGCTCGTCCGCGCCGGGGCCTCGGTCGTCGGCGGTTGCTGCGGCACCACTCCCGCCCACGTCCAGGCCGTCGCCTCAAGCACCTTTCCACCTTTCCACCTTTCCACTTTTCCACCTTTCCACTTTTCCACTTCTCCCTCTACCCTCGTCTCCAGCGGCACCGACGCCGTCACGCTGCGTCCGCACCAGGGGCTCGTCATCGGCGAGCGCATCAACCCGACGGGCAAGAAGCTCCTGAAGGAGGCGTATGCGAAGGGCGACGTCGCCTATATTCTGCGCGAGGCGGTGAAGCAGGTCGACGCGGGGGCGGAGATCCTCGACGTCAACTGCGGCGTCCCGGGGCTGGACGAGGCCGCGCTCATCGAGGCGACGGTGCAGAACGTCCAGAGCGTCGCGACGTGTCCGATCCAGATCGACACCGCCGACCCCGCCGCGCTCGAGCGCGCCCTCCGCCACGTGAACGGCAAGCCGCTCGTCAACTCCGTGAACGGCAAGAGGGCCTCGATGGACGCCGTCTTCCCGCTCGTGCGCAAATACGGCGGCGCCCTGGTCGGGCTCTGCCTCGACGAGGACGGCATCCCGGCGACGAGCGACGGACGGCTCGCGATCGCGCGGCGGATCCTCGCGGAGGGCGCGACCTACGGCTTCACGAAGGACGACTTCGTCTTCGACGCGCTCACCCTCGCCGTCTCCGCCGACCCGCAGGCGGCCGTCGTCACGCTGGAGACGGTGCGGCGGCTGACGGACGAGCTCGGGGTCAACACGGTGCTCGGCGTCTCGAACGTGAGCTTCGGGCTTCCGAACCGTCCCGCCCTGAACAACGCGATGTTCGCGCTCGCGAAGAAGGCCGGCCTCTCGGCGGCGATCGCGAACCCGTCGCTCATCCGCGACGAGATCGACCCGGCGGCGGCGGACGTCCTGCTCGCGCGCGACCGGAACTGCGAACGCTGGATCGCGCTCCAGACGGCGGCGAACGCGGGCGTGGGCGGCGCGGGCGACCGAGGACTCTCGCCCCTACCGTCGGGGACGACGGATTCCGGCGACCCGCTTGCCGCGCTCGGCGCGGCGATCCGCACGGGCTTGAGGGACGACGCGGCGGCGGCGGCGAAGGCCGCGCTGAAAAGCGGGGCGGAGACGATGGCGCTCGTCAACGGCGGCATCGTGCCGGCCCTGGAGGTCGTGGGCAAGGGCTTCGAGGCGGGCCAGGTCTACCTGCCGCAGCTCCTCATGGCGGCGGACGCGGCGGGCGAGGCGTTCGCGGTCGTCAAGGCGGCGATGGCGGCGAAGGGCGACTCGGCGAAGGGCGGCGCGGCGCGGCGGCCCATCGTGATCGCGACGGTGAAGGGCGACATCCACGACATCGGCAAGAACATCGTCCGCGCCCTGCTCGAGAACTACGGCTTCGACGTCATCGACCTGGGGCGCGACGTGCCGCCGGAGCGGATCGTCGAGGCGGCGCGGACGTCGGGCGCGATGCTCGTCGGGCTTTCCGCCCTCATGACGACGACGGTGGGCGCGATGGCGGAGACGATCCGCCTCCTCAAGGCGGCGGGGCTCGACTGCAAGACGGTCGTCGGCGGCGCCGTCGTCACGCAGGAGTTCGCCGACTCGATCGGCGCCGACTTCTATGGCGGCGACGCGATGAAAACCGTCCGCATCGCGGAGAGGCTGGCTGAAGAGGTTTCACGACGCGAAGGAAATCCCCGTGATGCGCATCATGTATCATGAGACTGCGGTTTGCCATTTTTGTTTCACTTCTGACTTTGGGAGGGTTTGCCATGCCGATGCTTGAATGGGCGGGAAAGAAGAAGGTCGTCAACCACCACAACGACGTGCCGTTCCGCGTGCTGGAGCGGAAATGGGGGTATGGGCCTGCGGCGCTTAACGCGGAGGAGGCGGAGGAAGGAAGGCGCGGAGAAGGGCGCGCAAGCGGACGCGAGAATGCGGAGGAAGGAAGGCGCGGAGAGGGGGCGCGTGACGAGAACATGGTCATTCACGGCGACAACCTCGCCGCGCTGAAGTCGCTCCTGCCGCGCTACGAGGGGCGGGTCAACTGCATCTACATCGACCCGCCCTACAACACCGGCAACGAGGGCTGGGTCTACAACGACAACGTGAACGACCCGCAGATCAGGAAGTGGCTCGGCGAGGTCGTCGGCAAGGAGGGCGAGGACTTCTCGCGCCACGACAAGTGGCTCTGCATGATGTATCCGCGCCTCCGCCTCCTCCAGAA
>CAVGMG010000113.1:0-4618 GCA_963630185.1 Alistipes onderdonkii
CCCCTCTCCGCATTGTAAAAGCACTTGAAGGGTCTGTTGAAAATGACGGCAAAGCACGTTCCGTGGAATGAATCCGTAATAACCGCCCTCGCACGCATGAAATAGGCGACGACCTTTTCGACATCCCAGTCAAGTCTGGCGATGTTCATGTATCTGCCGCCATAGGCGTTCGCGAATCGCCGGATCTCCTCGTTCTCGTCGAGGACATATCCGACGACCATATCAGAAGGGACGTCAATCCCCTCGGCCATCTTCTCGAAGACCTGCCTGCCCGCGAGAAACACCGGATCGAAAACGTGCTCGGCCTCCAGACAGCCATTCTCCGCAAGTAGTTCCAGTCCGCTTTCCTCTCTCACGGAGATTGCGTCAAACGCCTTGAAGAACATCTCGGCGTTGTCGAGGGCGAACGAATCCTTGCCGAAACTTGCCGAGACGGCGACCCTCTGCTTGTCGGGCGCCGCAAACGCCAGCAGGTAGATTCCGACGACACTCCCGATGTAGTCGTCGCGGAAGACCTGATCCGACCCGACGACGAAGCCCCTCTCGGCACATTCGTTCATCTTTTCAAAGTCTCCGAAACAGTAACATTGCCGTGTCGTGCGGAGACGTTTGCGTGCAAAACGGTCAGCGAAACTGCCGACAAACCTATCAGCGAGATGGGCGAACCTGTAGTCGATGTGCGCATTCCGATAGCCAAGGCCGTCGAGAACGCACTGAAGCGCATAGGCCGTCAGGATGGCGCCGTAGTTTGCCGACGTCCAGAAGTTCAGGCAGAGGTAGTCGTATTTCAGGGTCCGTTCGACGGCCTCGTGGAGCGGCATCTCTTCGATGTCGTTGAAGAACCGCGCCCTGTTGCCATGATGTCTACCCGAGGTGTAAAGCGTCGGATTGAACGGCATCGCCTTTCCGAGATCCATCTTCTCGAAAACCTTGAACTGCGATGCGCATTCCCGCAGCAAATCGCCGCCTTTTCCCGTGTTGGTCAGGACTTCGCTCAGCCCCAATTTGTCGTTCAGGCTTTTCTTGACGGAGTCGATTCCCCAGAAGTCCCCGATGGTCAAGTCCCCCTGCCGAGGCAGGCTGTTGAACGGACACGCGCCGCACGACTTCCGAAGGCAAAGGTTGTTCAGAAACGCACGCATAAAGTCGTCTTCCCGGGCAGGACGGGAGACAATAGTGGTGACGGTAGTGGTCGTAGTCACCTTAAGATCCGGCGACCATCCGCCGATCTTTTTGTCCCTGAAGTTCGTGGAGACGAACTTCTGATCGGGAAAGTTTTCCTGAAAATACTTTCTGAAGACCTTTGGCGACGGAACGCCATGGCAGATGATGTCCACGAGATAAAGGTTGGGGAAGTCCTTCCCCAGAAACGACCTGATTCCCGCAATTTGGCAGGGCGTTCCCGAAAAGAGGAGTTTTCGTCCGCTTTTCAGGAACTCTTCGACGGGCTTGTAGACGCCCGAAACGTCGCTTTGCAGATATTTGGACCCCTGAAGTTTCGGAAGTTCCGCAGCATCCTCGATCAGAACATGACGGACGCTCCCGTCGTCCATGAAGCTCGCACCAACGACGCCACCGTTTTGCCGAAGGACGTTCAAGGCAAGCACGGGGAAGACTCCGCCGCTGGAACTTGCCTTTCGGATTTCATCAGATGCCGCCGCAGCATAAAAGCCGGGATTCTCCTGTTCCTTCTCCCGGAAGTTTAGGACAGGGCAGACCCGTTCGCACAGGCGGCAGTTCGTGCACTTGTCGTCGTCAATGTGCGGGAAAAGAAAGCCTTCCGAGTTCTCCCTGAATGAGATTGCTCCCGAAGCGCAACGGTTGAAGCAAGTCGCGCATCCCGTGCAGTTCTCGCAAATACGCCTACCCATTAATCACATCTCTTCCATGGACTTGACATTCTCGCCAGCATCTCCCGAATGTTCCGCGCGCTCTCCTCCTTCAGCCGCCCGGCGAGCGCGACGAGCGCCGTCTGCCGCTTGTGATAATCCCCGCGCTCCATGGCGATTGCCGCGAGCATGCCGTCCGCGAGGCTCTCCGCCACGACCGCGTTCCCCCCGTCGAAGCCGTAGAACGGCGCGAACTTCGGATGCACGACCGGCACCTTCCCGAATGCGTAGACGAGCTGCGCCGAGCCCGTGACGCCCGTCGTCACGTAGCGGTCGTGCGCGGGGTTGGCGGCGTCGAGAAGCGGCAGGTAGAAGTCCGCCTCCTCCATCCGCTTGAACATCGCGGGGAAGTCCAGCCGCCCCGTCACCTCGACGTGCGGGCGGACGTCCTCCGGCAGGCTCTCCAGCTCGCCCTTCCCGACGACGACCACCTTGAAGTCAGTCCGCCTTGCGGCGACCGCCCGAATCGCCGAGACAAGTTCCGCATGGTTCTTGCGCTCGCGCTCGATGCCGCCGACGCAGACGAACGTCGTCACGCCCCCTCCTCTCGGCGTGACGGCGACGCTCCCGAAGAGGATCGGCGCGGCGAAGACGCCCCGGTCGAAGCGACCGAGCGTCAGCAGGCGGCCTTTTGCGAGAAGGTCCCGCTCGCCGAACCGCCCGACGTCGTCCAGGTCATGCTCGACGACGAAGAGGGAGCGGTGCCTCCGCAGTTCGGGGTAGTATTCCAGCGCGGAGGTGTACGTGCCGTCCTCTCGGTAGAAATACGCGGCGGAACTCATCAGCACGACGTGTTCGTATTCGCGGAACTTCCGGGAGGCGAAGAACCGCCTCATGAGCGGATAGTCGGACGCGAAGACGCGGACGCCGGAGAGGTCGAGCCGGCAGAACGGGTTCTCCTTGAGAACCGCAGGGTTGACGAGGAGGTCGACGGAGAGGCCGAGCTCTCGGAAATACTCCACATAGCCCGCGATGACCTCGCCGTGGGAGTCGTTCGTCTCGACGAGCAGGACGCCGCGCTCCCGCGTCTCGGCGTCCAGGAACCTGCGCAGCTCGCCGAAGTCCCTCACGTGCAGGTGCATGAGGAAGTCGCGGCAATGGTGCCGCCTCTCCCGGCCGGGGATGAAGAACGTGAGAGCCTTTGCGACGGACTTCCTCATTCGCCCTCCTCCCGTCCGGCGGGCTTCGTCCGCAAGGGGATGAGCCGCCCGAGGAGACCGAGGATCTTCCGTCTGCGGCTTCTCCGGACGCGCCGCCTGACCTGGCGCTCCAGATAGGGCGTCGGGGCGAGGACGCCCTTCATGGACAGGAAGTCCTCCTCCGCCATCTTCTTGACGTTCAGGACGTTCCGAAGGCAGAAGTCCGTCAGGCACGCCGTCTCCAGGCCGTTCTCCTTCGCGAAGCCGAAGATCTCCCTCGCGACCGCGACGCCGTCTTTCCGCCGCTTGCGTTCGTGCGCGGGATTGCGAAGCGTGCTGTCCGGGTTCGTCACGTAATTGTAGGCCGCGCCGCCCGTGACCGCCAGCGCGTTCGCATGGAACAGCGCCTTGACGAGGAACGGGGTGTCCTCGTAGCAGCGTCCTTCGGGGAATGTTATCCCGGCTTCCTTTAGGAGACTCGCCCTGAACGCCTTGTCCCAGACCCCGCCGTGCGGAAGGACGCCGATCTTCGCGGCGAAGTCCGTCAGGACCCTGCGGTCGAAGTCCGTCTCTCTCTTGCTCTCCCCGTCGACGAACCTCGTGTTGGCCATGACGACGTCCGCACCCGTGCGCCGCGCCTCGGAAACCAGGTCGCGGAGGAAATCCGCGTCGTAGAAGTCGTCCGCGTCCAGGAAGGCGACGTATTCGCCGGAGGCAAGTCCGAGCGCCCTGTTGCGGGCCGCCGCCTGCCCCCGGCTCTCCTGCGTCACGACCCGTATGCGGGGATCCTTCGCGGCGTATCGCGCGAGGATCTCCGCGCTGCCGTCGGTCGAGCCGTCATCGACGACAACAGCCTCCCAGTCCGCGAACGTCTGCGCCAGAACGGAATCCAGGCATTTCGCGACGTATCTCTCGCAGTTCCAGCACGGGATGACAACAGAGACCTGTGGCATGGACGTCCCCTTTAGACCGCCGTGACCGCCTTCCGGCTGCGCTTGACCGTGAGGATGGCGAACGCGCAGAACAGCTTGACGCGGGTGCGGCGGCCAAGCGTCTCGACGCGCAGGACGGGGACGCCGAAGAGGCGGTAGACCGCGACGGACTTCGAGAGCCGAAGGTAGGCCGCGTAGAGCGCGGGGCACTCGGCGCGGGCGGCCTCCTGCGCGAGCGCCGCGCCGCGGACCATCCGGGCGGACTGCGCCTTCGCGGTGTTGCCCGCGTAGAGCCGGTAGTCGATCAGCGGCTCGGGCAGGACGTGGAAGCGCGTGTGCGGCAGGAGCCGCAGCACGAGGCGGTAGTCCTCCGCCGGCGAGAACGCCTCCTCGTAGCGGACGCCCGACTCCTTCAGGACGGACGCGCGGATCATCGCGGCGGAGTGCGGGACGACGTTCCCGCCCATGAGGTCGAGGCGGACCGCCCCGTCGTCCGTGGCGCGGCGGACGACCTTGCCCGACGGGATCTCGCGCACCCAGCTTGACACGACCCCGCATTCCGGGTGCGCGTCGAGCCAGGCGACCTCCTGTTCGAGCCGCGCCGGATGCGAGACGTCGTCGTGGTCGAAGATCGCGAGATACTCGCCCCGCGCCATGT
>CAVGMG010000114.1:0-4598 GCA_963630185.1 Alistipes onderdonkii
GCCCAATAGTCCTGGAGCTGACTGTCTTGGTCTGCCGCACCGCGACACTTGTTCTCGATGATGAGCGCGAAATCGCCGTCTTCCACGAGAATGTCAATCGGACGCTTCCGACCATCGCAGTCGACGGAGACCTCGCAGCGCACCGTCGGGGACTCGAGTTTCGGCAATTGGTCGCCGCGCAGGAAACGCGACAGGAAGTTCCGCAGGTGAACGAACTCTCCGCGCTCCGTCCGTCCGAGCAGATAGCCGAGAATGGAGGAATGGCGGAACTCCTTCAGGTCAGCCATCTCAAAGAGATTCTTGTCTTCCCGCGCGTCTTCCGCGCACAGGCGATCGCTCAATCCGAGCAATTCATTCAACGTGAGTGTTTCGGGCATTTTGTCAGTTTCCTTTCTTTGTTTGTATGATTTTCGTTTTCACATTTGTCGTCACAGATACTTCCTCATCGTGTTCCGGCTCATGCCGAGCGCGGCGGCGGCGCGGGTGAGGTTCTGGCCGTACTTCTCGTACACGCGGCGGACGTGCAGGCGGATCGCGTCCTCAAGCCTGTCGGGGACGCGCCCCGCCTTCAGCTCAAGACCGCCCGAAAGCCCCGCGTTCATCTCCTTGTGCTCGCGCATGAGGGCCTCGAAGTCGTCCTCCTCCAGCGCGGTCGCCCGGTCGAGGACGTTGACGAGCTCGCGGACGTTGCCGGGGTAGTCGTAGTCCATCAGCGCGGCGACCTGCTCGTCCTTGAGGACGGCGTTGCCGTGGAACTTGCGCCACCAGGCGTTGGCGATGACGGGGATGTCCTCCTTGTGCTCGCGCAGCGACGGCGTCCGCATCTGCACCACGTTGAGGCGCTGGTAGAGGTCTTCGCGGAACTTGCCCTCGGCCACGAGGCGCGGCAGGTCGCGGTTCGTGGCCGTGACGAGCCGGACGTCGCACGTCAGCTCCTCCTTGCCGCCCACGCGCATGAAGCGTCCGCCCTCGAGGACGCGCAGCAGGAGCGCCTGCACCTCCAGCGACATCTCCCCGATCTCGTCGAGGAAGAGCGTGCCGCCGTCCGCCAGGAGAAACAGGCCGTCCGTCCGCTCCACGGCGTTCGTGAACGCCCCGCGCTCGTGCCCGAAGAACCTGTCCTCCAGGAGGTCTTTCGTCACGCTCGCGCAGTTGAAGGCGACGAACGGCATCTGCCGCCTCGGGCTCTTCGTGTGGATCTGCTGGGCGACGGTCTCCTTGCCGGTGCCGCTCTCGCCGAGAATGAGGACGCGGGCGTGCTCATGCGCCGCGACGCGGTTGATGCGCTCCCGCAGCGTCACGATCGCGTCGCTCTTCCCGAGAAGCTCCCGGCTGCCGTAGCGGTCGTAATGCGCGACGGCCTTTTTGACGTCCGGCGACCATGCCGCCGGACGGACGCCGTCGGCGAGACAGCGAACGGCCGTGGCGTAGAGCGATTCGTCCTGGTAGTTGCGGTAGGCGAACTGCGCCGCGTCGATCAGCGTGAGGTAGGCGCGGACGTCCGCCGATGCGCCCTTGCGGTTTTCGGTGAACGGACGGAACGCCTCGACGTCCGCGCCGAACGCCTGTCCGACCGCCTCCAGGAGGCTTCCGTCAAGGCCGCGCACCGTCAGGACGCCGTCGAGCAGGGCGGCGACGGGTTCGGGCATTTCAAGTGCGCTGATCCACGTCACCTCCACGCCCTTTGCCTTCAGCTTCGCGAGGGCCGCCTTGAGCGACTCGGGGTCGCCGCCCAGCGAGAGGCCCAGAAGGTAGATGCGCGTCCATCGCGGCATTCCGCGCGCCCCCGCGAGTTCACCGAGGAACTCCGGCAGGCGCCTGCGGCTCATGCCGCGCACGTCCGCACGCCCGCCCAGCGCCTTCAGCGCGACGGCCGCCGCCGCGACGTATTCGGGATAGCCCCAGCCCGTCAGAATCAGGTTTCCGTCCTTCTTCATGGCGCGTCAGTCCTTCTTCGGCATTGTCATGGCGTTTCTTCCTTAATCACGACTTCGACGGCGCCGACGGCGTAGCAGGCGACTTCGTATTCGTTGAAGACGAAGTGCCAGCCGTCCTTGGCCAGGCAGAAGTTGTCGTGCGGCTTGACCTCGTCCTGCACGGCGTCCTTGCCGATCTTCGCGACGACGGCGTCGTGCAGCCGCCTCTTCAGCGCGGCCCGGTCCGCGAACGCCGGAACGTCGGCAAGCGTCAGGATCTTGCCCGTCTTGCGGTCGATCGTCCCGACCGTGATCCGCGTGCCGCCGTGTGCGCCGCCCGTATAGGCGAATTCCTCGCAGCGGAAACTCAGGCGCCGCCGGTCAGCGTAGACGATCTTGTAGTCCTTCTTGAACTCCTGGTCGGTCGCCGAACATGGATGCACCATCCAGTCCGGCTTCGACATGAAGTCGTCCGGGTTTTCCCGCTCCGGCACGGGCGACGTCGCCAGCTCGCAGCAGAAGTCGATGTAGCGGATTCGGTCTTCCGCGCCGAAGTCGCCATTCGGAGTCGCACAGCCGGCAAGAGCCAGGCACGCCCCCGCAAAAGCCGCAACGCGCAATGTCCGCGCCCGTCTTTTCTGTCTGTCGTTCATGGCGTTCCCCGTTATGCGAGAGAGTCCAATGAGGACTTCTCAGCCTGTGTCCTGCGCCAGCCCCACAGCGCGCGCAGGAGTTCTTCGGCATATTCCCGGGTCGGCAAGGGGAATCGATAGAAGACGCGCCCGTCCCATCGCATCGTCCTGCACTCGAACCCGGTCTCTGACATCTGCGTCGGCAAAGCGCACACGTCTTCTGATTCCGTTCCCCGCTTGGCAAAGACGTCAAAGGCCCGCAGACCCTCTCTTGGATTCTCGTAGAGTTGAATGGCCCAACCGTTGACATACGCATAGCGATGGTCTGCCCGCAACGGACGCCCCTCGTCATCTTCTGTTCGCAGACAACCCCAAAGGTTCCATCTGTCATCGCCGAAGGAGATCTGTTCCCGCGAACAGAAGTTGTTGACCGCCGCCCTTGTCTGCCGCAGCAATTCGTCGCCGTCGATCTTCCCGCCCCTGACGCTTTCATCGGGACTTGCCGCCTCGACTTTCAGCGGAATCTTGCCGCCAAGCCTTCGGATGACGGCGCACATCTCTCCCAATGTCGACACCCTGAATCGAATCGTCTCTTTCCCGTTCCAAGTCATGCGTCTGCAGCGGAACGTTTCTTCGACGCCCTCGACCGCGAGATGAAAGGCGGCATCATAGGTGAGGCTGTTTTCATTCGCACACCAGACGTCCACCTGAACGGCGGAATCCTCCGTGTCTTCCCAAAGGCCAACGGCCGCCGTCATGTCATCCGTGCGGTGGACCATGATGGGGACCTCAACGTAGAACGCCTCGTCCGGAACGGCAACGTCGAACGCACGGTAGAAGAGCGTCTTGAGAAGCCACTGCTTCTCCTTGCGGTCAAGGGACAAGAACAGGCTTTCGTCCAAAGACTTGTACAGATGCTCACGCTCTTGGAGCATCAGGAAATCCACCCCCGTGCACACCGTCATGATCTTCGGCAGCGTCCAGGTCGAGAGATCCTTGATCACGCCTTTGCGGAAGTCCTCGTAGCCGTCTCTCTCCTCTCGCAGTCCAAGCAGGTCTTGCCCTTCCACGTAGTTCGCGTACTGCACGATCCCGCTTTCGAGCATATCGCAATCCGGCGCGGCAAGTCCGCTCCAGATCTTCCTGTCGATCATTTCGTGCAGCCACGGAAGAATGTCCTTCAGGTAGTTCAGGGCAAACAGCCGACCGGTCCCGTCGTCCTTGCAGTCGAGAACGTCCTTTGCGCGTCTGAAGCTGTCGTCTCCGGGGAATCCCCCGTTCTGCGTCACGTACAAGACGAAGACGTCCTTCCCGTCAACGCCATGCTCCCTGACCGTGTCAACGTAGCGGTCGATCTGTCCGGGCTGGTCGCAGGCGCCTCTTGCCTTGTTCTCGATGACAATCCTGAACCGGCCAACCGCAATGCAGGCGTCCAGATAGCTCTCGAAACACCGGACGGTCGTCGGCTCGTCGCAAGCGGCAAGGATCCTGTCCAGGCCTCTCTGCGGATATTCCCTGTCAAGATACGCGAAGAAGGACAGCCTGACGGGCTTGATGCGCAGCAAAGCCGCAAGGATGCGCGTATGGGCGTTTTCGTTCAGGCTGCCGCTCGCCGCCTTGAGCAAGTTGAACTCGCTGTCAGCCGCCGCCGTCCTCGGAAACGAGTCCACCCGTTCCTGAAGGGCCTTTGAGACGCCCATCTTGTCCAGATTCTCCATCATGTCTTTCATTCTCATTGTTTTTCCTTTCTTGGTTGTTGTCGCAAACACGTCTTCGATAGCATTCCTCCGGCTCACGTCATGCGCTTCGGCTACCCGAGCTCCACCCATCGGACATATCCGCGGCAGTTGCCCTTGGGGCAGGCGCCCGGCTTGCGGTAGTTCATGTTGCACGGCGCGGCGGGAGCGCGGTTTTCGTACTTCACCCTTCCTCGCCTCGGATCATACGTCCTGACGCCGTGCCAGCTCTGGCATGTGCAGCAGTATTCGTTCGTCGCATTCGTCTCAGTCATTTGTCGTTCCTTTCGGCTACAGCCAAAGTATACCATAAT
>CAVGMG010000115.1:0-4519 GCA_963630185.1 Alistipes onderdonkii
GCACTACGGCGAATCGGACTACGTCCGCGACTACGCGGAGTTCCGGCGGCTTGCCGAGGCGGCACGCGCGGGAGGTGCGGCATGAAGGGCAAGCGTCTCTGCATCGCGGGGAAGGGCGACGTCGCGTGTCGCGCCTTGGACTATGTCCTCGACGAGCTGGGGATGAGCGGTTCGGATATTGTCGTCGTGCCGGTGGAATCGGATACGGGCGCACCGTCCTGGCAGCCATCCTTGCGTCTTCTCGCCGAGAGGAGGAACGTTGATGTCGCATCCTTGGAAGGCGTCTATGATGAAGAGGGTCTTGTCTTCGTTTCGCTTGAATTCGACCGAATTGTCCGAACGAATCGTTTTAGGTCGTCGCGCCTCTACAATATTCATTTCAGTGTGCTTCCGAAATATCGGGGCATCGGCATGGCGATGTGGCCGATCCTGAACGGAGACGAGAAAAGCGGCGTCACGCTTCATCGAATCGACGATGGGATTGACACAGGGGACGTCATTGCACAGCGCGAGTTCGCCCTTGGGCGGGATTGGGACTGCCGTCGGCTCTATGTGAAGTTCAACGACGAGGCGTTTCTCCTCTTCAGGGAATGGATTGCGCGGTTGCTTGCCGACGTGTGCGTCCCCGCTCGCCGCCAAGTTGCGGTCGGCGCATCCTACTACTCGCGTTCGGACACGAATTATGACGTCGCGGATTATGCCGCTTTCTTCCGGAAGACGGCATGGCAGGCGACGTCGGCTTTGCGTGCCGCCACGTTCTGGGAGTATCAGCTGCCGCGTGTCGACGGCAGAAGGGTGATGAGAAGTCGGATTCTCGACGCACGGTCGACGCGACGCCCTGGACAGATCGAGCGCGTCTCGAAATACAGGAGCGTCCTGTCGACGGTGGACTACGACGTCGAGATCGTCTATTGCGCCTACGACGACTTGTATGACTGGGCGGCGGGGAGACGCGAAAACCTCTCGGACGAGGCGTGGGCGCTCATCGACGACATCGACAGGCGAGACAGCCACGGTTGGTCTGCCGCGATGATCGCCGCGTATCATTGTCGGGCGCGATGCCTCTCTGAATTGCTGGCCCGTGGCGCGAGCGTGAATGGCGCGAACTACAAGGGGACGACCGTTTTGATGTTTGCGAAGGACGGAGCCGTCAACAGCGGAGACATGACTTGCCTTGATGTGATTTTGGATGCAGGTGCGGATCTGTTGGCGAAAGATTACAGAGGTCGAACGGTCGTTGACTATCTGAAAGAGGACGCGAGGGAGAATGCCGAAATGGTAATGAAACGACTTATGCTTGCCAAGCCCTATACAGGGGGGGGGGTATGCCTCCTGATTGCCGCGCCGTTCGTCCGCAGTGACGGACGCCCGGCTCGCCGCTTTCCTCGCCTTTTGAACACGTCGTCCGAACGCCTCTCGCGGCGTTCGGCACGGTGGCGTATGTTTGCGCCGCAAACCACTTCGCTCCGGAAGGAGGCGGCATGAAGGGCAAGCGTCTTTGCATCGCGGGGAAGGGCGACGTCACGCCGCAGCCTTTCATCCATCCTCTGTCCGACGTCCAGACGAAGGACATCGGCGGGGGAACGAAAGTCTGGCAGTATGCCGTCGTCCTGCCGCAGGCGAAGATCGGCCGCGACTGCAACGTCTGCGCACACGTGTTCGTCGAGAACGACGTGGTCGTCGGCGACCGCGTGACGATCAAGTGCGGCGTCCAGCTCTGGGACGGAATCCGGATCGAGGACGACGTCTTCATCGGCCCGAACGCCACCTTCTGCAACGACAAGTTCCCGCGTTCCAAGGCCTATCCGGCGGCGTTCCTCCGGACGACGGTTCGGCGCGGGGCGAGCGTCGGCGCGAACGCGACGATTCTTCCCGGCGTGACGGTCGGCGAAGGGGCGATGGTCGGCGCGGGCGCCGTCGTGCCGACGGACGTTCCGCCGGGCGCGATTGTCGTCGGGAATCCGGCGCGAATCGTCGGCTATGCGGACGCAAAAAGGCAGATGGCCTCGGATAGGGGGGGGGGCAGCCGTCGCAGCCCCTTTTGACGACTTCTGCCAGATTCGTCGAGATACCGACGTTCAGGGACATGAGGGGAATCCTCAATGTCGTCGAGTGCGGGCGGTTGTTGCCGTTTCAGGTCAAGCGCGTCTTCTACACTTACGGGGTGCAGACCAAGGACGTGCGCGGCGAACACGCGCACAGGAAATGCCACCAGTTCCTCGTGGCGGTGCATGGCAACCTGCGGGTGATGGTGGATGACGGGCATTGTCGCGACGACGTCATGCTGAATCGTCCGTCTGTCGGTCTGCTCATTCCTTCGGGCGTGTGGGGATGCCAATACCGTCATTCGCCCGACTGCGTTCTGATGGTTCTCGCGTCCGAGCCTTACGACGATGCCGATTACATCCGAAACTACGACGATTTCCGGACGTATGCGAGAGACAGGTCAAAGGAGGCGCATTGACATGAAAATCTTCGGATGGCCTTGGAGAAAGCGGCCTGCGAATCTATCCGTCAGGGTGCGCCTTTGCGGAAGCAGACCGACAGCCAATCAGAGGGTGGAACTGTGCGGACAGGGCGAAATCGCCTTTGGCGAGAACGTCCAGATCGGCTGGGAGCAGTCGCCCGCGTTTGCATCGACATACGGATACTTCGAGGCGCGATTTCTTCATTCGCTCATTCGCGTCGGAGACGGTTGCATCTTCAGCAACGATGCGGCCGTCGTTTCCGAATCCGACGGGGGGGGGGGGGTATCGTCATTGGAAAACGATGCGTGTTCGGAATCGGCTTTCGGTGCTATGACAGCGATTTCCATGGGCTTGAGGCGGACGCCCGACATGATCGCAAGGCGGTCAAGACGGCGGCGGTTGTCATCGGCGACGACTGTTTCTTTGGAGAACGTTGCATGGTTCTGAAGGGAGTGAACATAGGGGACAGGTGCGTGATCGGCGCGGGTTCGGTCGTCACGAAGTCCTTCCCGCCCGATTCGGTCATCGCCGGGAATCCGGCGCGGTTAATTCGGACATTAGAAAGCAAAACGGGAAAGTCATGGCACTAATATCCTTCCTTTGCGCGTCTTATAATCACGGTCGATACGTAGATGCGTTTCTGCGCAGCGTGTTCGCCCAGTCAGTTCCTGACTGGGAACTCGTCATCGTCGACGACTGTTCGACGGACGACAATCTGGATGTCATCGCAAAACACTCAGATGCGCGGATAAGAATTGTTCGACATAAGCGAAACGAGGGCATGACGAAGTCCCTTCAGGATGCCTTTCTCGCATCGTCGTCCCCCGTTGTCGCATGGGTCGCGAGCGACGACATGCTGGAATGCCGATATGCGGAAACGGTTCTGCGTACGCTTAAGGATCATCCAGAGGCTGATGTCGTTTACACGCCGCTCCTGTACATGAACGAGGATGGGACGTCGACAGGAAGGAGATCCCATTTGCCAATAGGGAAGACGAGGCAGGAACTCGTTGCGGAGATGTTTGTGAAGGAGAATCTCCTGCATTCGCCGGGAATGGCCGTGCGCCGAGACGCCTTTTCCGAACTGTTGCCGCTCAATATCGGCATGCTTCAGCTCTCGGACTACCAGATTCACTTGCGGTTATTGTGCGGGCATGCGCCCATCTTACTGCCGGATCCGATAGTCAGATACCGTGTTAGCCGTGGAAGCGCGTGCGCACGAAACCCGCCTGTCCTGTTTCGGGAAAGTGCGGAGATCGACATGCTCATGGACACGGTTGGCGATTTCATCGACACGAGCAAGTCGCGGTTTGATGAATACTTTGGTAGCTGTTCAGTTCCTAAACCAATCTTGGACAGCGACGTTCCGTTCTTGCTTGGGCTTTTGGCCATGCAGTCGCCGCTTGAGCCCAAAAGGCTCTGGGGCTTGAAAATGATGATGCGGGGCCTTTCGACAGCCGATGCGGCACAAGGCATTTGGGAAAGATACGGAATTGACTATTCCCGTTTCATGCGCATTTCGGCTGAAGGGGCGCCCATTGAGCAAGTCGCAGGTGAGCAGGCCACAGGCGATTCTGATGTCGTTGTGCAACTTCGGCGACGGTTGAGGAAATATAAAGCGCTCACGGCGATTCTCTGTTTGGCATTTTTCGTCGTTGGGGGTCTCTGTGTCCTCTGCCGGTTTCTGTGACATTGTGAAGATGCATTTGAGAGAGGCTTGAGCCATGCGCAAGTGCCCGATTTTCTTTTCGTTCGACAACAATTACGTCACGCCTGCGGCAGTGGCGTTCTGGTCTTTGCTGGACCGGTCGCACGAGGACGTCTACTGGGAGATGTGGGTGTTGCACCATGACATCTCGCAGGAAAACCAGGAGTTGCTGGCTGGAATTGTCCGACGCAGCGGGAAGGGCCAGCTTGGGTTCGTTGACACAGGCGATTTTCTCTTGGAAGAGTGGAATCGCGGCAGTTGGGAAGGGCATCAGAGCAGAAGCCAGTTCACGTCGGATACCGTTGTCCGCTGTTTTGGCGCGCGGTTCTTTCCGCAATACGAC
>CAVGMG010000116.1:0-4513 GCA_963630185.1 Alistipes onderdonkii
TCACAGCGTGACCTCCTTCAGCTCGGCGTCGAGCTTCTTGATCTCGGCGAGGATGTCTTCGACGGAATCGAGCTTCTCCGGCACGTAGAACTCCTTGTTGAAGTTGAGCTCGACGCCGACCTTGTTCTCGCCGAGCGCGCACGGCTTGAAGACGTGCTTCTTCACGAACGCCGCGATCTCGGCCTTGTTCGCGTCGGAGTCGAAGCGATGCGGAATGATCTCGTAGTCGGTCGTGACGTCGGGAGCGAGGACGACCTTCAGCGACTTCGTGCCGCGTCGCGAGCCTTTCGCCAGGGAGAACGCGAAGACGCCGCGGCCCAGCGGCGTCTTCATCGAAGTCGCCCGGCCAAACGCAATCGTTTCGGCTTCGGCATCCCACGAGAAGTCGCCGTCGGACGTTTCGATGACAAGGCCCGCGCCCTTCCAGTCAATGGCCTTCAGCTCGCCCAGAAGCGCCTTCGCCTCATCGGGCGCGAGATCGGCAAGCTTCTCGTAGCGGCGCGTCCCGTTCGTCCCGTCCGTCCCTGCCGTCCCGTTTCCGCCGCCGACCGCAATCGCCTTCAGCCCCTCGACCGCCACCGCCTTCTCCACCGCCTTGCCATCGCGGTCGAGTTCCGTCAGATAGACCTTCTGCTTGTTGTAGTAGAAATACTCGCGGTCGAAGATCTTGCAGTTGGCGGACGGCTCGAAGTCGCGGAGCGCCTTGACGATGGCGGCGCGGAACTCCGGCGTCATTTCGCGGCGCTTGTCGCCCTTGGACTTCTTGAGCGGAATCCAGCCCTTGGAGCCGTCGATGAGCGCGACGAGGTTGCGGCGTTCGGCGGGCTTGTTCTTGTTGAGAATCCACAGGTACGTCGTGATGCCCGTGTTGAAGAACTCCTGCTGCGGCATCTGGACGAGCGCCTCGACCCAGTCGTGGTCGAAGATGTACTTGCGGACGTTCGACTCGCCCGATCCGGCATCGCCGCTGAAGAGCGTCGAGCCGTCCGCGACCACCACCGCAAGGCCCTTGGAATCGAGCTGCCAGAGGATATGCTGCATGAAGAGGAACTGTCCGTCGCCGACGGAGGGGAGCCCGCCCTCGAACTGTCCGCGCTGGTCGTTCTCGATCTCGCGGGCGAAGCCGGACCACTTCGTGCCATACGGGGGATTCGCCACCACCGCGTCGAAAGAGATGTCGCTGAACGGCACGCGGGTGAGCGTGTTGCCGTATTCGATCTTCGAGAAGTCGCGGAAGCGGCTTTCGATCGCCGCGAGGGCGTAGAGCGCGGCGTTGTATTCCGAACCGTAGGTCGCGATGTGTTCGTAGCCGCCTTGTTCGTGAAGGCGGTCCGCCACGCCGAAGAGCAGGTTCGCGCCGCCGCAGGTGGGGTCGTAGACGTGGACGATCTCGCTCTTCGGCTTGTGCATCTTGTCCGAGACGATCTCCGCCATGAGCGAGATGATGTCGTCGGGGGTGTATTGTTCGCCTGCGGTGGACGCGGAGATGTCGGCCCACTTGCGCTTGATGTGCTCTTCGAGCGTCGTGATCGCCGAGTTGTCGTAGGGAGAGAGGTCGATCTCGGACCACTTCGCGGCGACCTGCATCAGGATCCGCTTGCCGCGCAGCTCCGCCGCGATGCCGTCCATGTTCAGGAACTTCTGCTCCTGGCTCCCGCACCCGACGCCCAGCAGACGGCGCAAGTCGGGGTCGAATCCGTTCAGATACGCCTTGAAGTCCTGCTCGAAGGTCGTGTCGTTCGCGCAGATCTTCGCGAGCGTCTTCCCCTCGATCACGATAAACTCGTTGAAGCCGCAATCCTTCGTGAGGAACATCTCGCGGAAATCGTCCGGGCTCTCCGCCGCCGTCACGCCGAACTCCGCCTCGACCGCTTTCGCCGCGTTGCGCATGCGGCCCTCCAGCATCATCAGCGCGAAGAACGGCATCATGTAGGCCGGCCAGTCGCTCTCCTTGATGCTCGCCCCGCGCAAATCGTCCGCGACATTCCAGATGTCGCTCTCATACCGCATGATGTCAGGCAGGGCCACGCTCATTTCACGCTCTCCTCTTTTGTTTGCTCGTCATCAGCGTTCAACGTCATGATGTCGCCGATGTCACAGCGGAACAGCTGACAGATGCGCGAGACATTATACCAAATCTCATTCATCGCCACAAACGCGCCATTCAGTTTCCTAAACCGTCGCAGGCCGCGTCACTTCTGCCGCGCCGAGCCCAGACCGCTTTTCATGAAAACTGGAACTACCGTAGCAGCAGTTCCGAAGATACGAGGCCTCCTGGAGACGGCATACGGCTTCCACTCTCCGAAAACAGGTCATCCACGACGAAGCGGATGGGAGGGAATCATGCGTGAACAGTCTGCCATAACCCCCTTCTTCCTAAAGCCTACCGAAGCCTAATCCTTAATCCCTAAAACCTGAAACCTAAAACCTAAAACCTTTCTTGGTGCACCTGGAGGGACTCGAACCCCCATGCTTTCGCAGTGGAACCTAAATCCACCGTGTCTGCCATTCCACCACAGGTGCGCGAAGACGAGCCCTCCGCAGAACGCCTACCGCTTGAGCTTGTCGCGATGCGCGAAGAAGACCCGCGCGCGGTTCGCGAACGTCTGGCGCTGCGGGAACGAGTCGTCGCCCGAAAGACGCTGGAACGTCTCAAGCGCCTCGCGCTGGGCGCGCGTCAGCCTGGCAGGCGTCTCCAGGACGATGCGCACCGTCAGGTCGCCCGCCGCGCCGCCGTGGAGCGACGGCACGCCCTTGCCGCGCAGGCGGAAGAGCCGCCCGTTCGGCGTCCCCTCCGGGAGCTTCAGCTGCGCCTCGCCGTCCGGCGTGGGAACGCCCACCGAGCCGCCCAGGGCGGCCGTCACGGGCGAGACGGGAACGTCCACGAAGAGATCCTGCCCCTCGCGCTCGAAGATGTCGCTCGGGCGCACGACGAGCTGCACGTAGAGGTCGCCGTTCTCGCCGCCGCGAAGGCCGCCGCCGCCCTTGCCCGAGAGGCGCAGGCGCGAGCCCGTGTCGACGCCGGCGGGGATCTTCAGGGAGATCTTCTGCTTCGCCGTCGAGTGGCCCGTTCCGTGGCACGCGCGGCACGGCTTTTCGAGCGTCGAGCCCTCGCCGCCGCACGTCGGGCACGTCTGGCGCACCTGGAAGAAGCCGCTGCCGCCGACGACGACGCCGCGTCCGCCGCACGTCGGGCAGACCGTGCGCTTCGAGCCGGGCGCCGCGCCCGTCCCCTGGCAGGAGGGGCACGCGACGGGCATCGTCAGCTCCAGATCGCGCGTCGAGCCGAAGAGCGCCTCGTCGAAGTCGATTTCGAGGCGGTAGGTCATGTCGTCGCCGCGACGCGGCGCGTTGGGGTTCGCCGTGCGGCGCGTGCGCCCGCCGCCGAAGATGTCGCCGAAGCCGCCGAACGAGCCGCCGCCGACATGGCCGCCGAAGACGTCGCCGAACATGGAGAAGATGTCCTCCATGTTCATGCCGCCCGCGCTGAAGCCGCCAGGGCCTGCGCCGTTCGAGAACGCCTGATGGCCGAACTGGTCGTATTTGGCCCTCTTGTCGGCGTCGTGCAGGACGTCGTAGGCCTCGGCCGCCTCCTTGAACTTCTCCTCGGCCGCCTTGTCGCCCGGGTTGCGGTCGGGGTGATACTTCATCGCCAGCTTGCGATACGCCGACTTGATCTCGTCAGCCGTCGCCGACCGAGAGACGCCCAGGACGTCGTAGTAATCTCTCTTCTCAGCCATTTTTCGCTTCCGGTTTTCCGGCGCTGACGACGACCTGCGCCGCGCGCAGGACCTTGCCCTTCAGCAGCCAGCCTTTTTTCGATTCGATCGAGACCTTGCCCTCCGGGACGTCCTGGTGCGGAAGGTGCGCGATGGCCTCCATCCGCTCGGGGTCGAGATCCTGCCCCTGCGCGTCGAACGGCTCCGCCCCGTGGTCTTTCAAGGCCTTGAGCAGCGCCTCGTGGACGAGCTTGACGCCCTTCACGAACGGGTCGTCCGGCTTCTCCTTCGCGCTGTCGAGGGCGAGGTCGAGATTGTCGACGACGGGGAGGATGTCCTTGAGGATGTCGGCCTCGGCGTAGCGGTAGGTGTCTTCGCGGTCACGCGCCGCGCGCTTCTTGTAGTTGTCGAAGTCGGCGAGCGTGAGGGCGTAGAGCGTCTTCCAGTCGGGGTCTTTTGGCTTCTCGGCGGGCGCGTCGGCCGGCTTTTTGTCGCCGGCCGGCTCTTGGGCCCCTTCAGTCGCTTCTGCCCCTTTGGCCTCTTGGGTCTCTTGAGTCCCTGTCCCTTGGGTCTCTTTTGTCCCTTGAGTCCCTTCGGCGTTCGTCTCTTGGGTCTCTTTTTCGTCAGCCATTTTTACACCCTGATCTGGCCCGCCTTCGCGAGCATCTTGGCCTCGACGGACTGGATCTCGGCAAAGCCCTGCGAGCTGTGCGGGTTCAGGCCGTTCGACGCCTCCATCGAGCTGTCGGCCTCGTTGTAGATCGTCGCCTTGAGCCCCTTGAGGCTCTCGAAGA